>NZ_JBFAZA010000047.1:0-68370 GCF_040681595.1 Amycolatopsis sp. NPDC051716
GAAGGCCGCCTTGGGTGCGTTGAACGCAACCAAGGCCACATTGGGGCGCTCGGGGACCGGGCCGCTGTCACTGAACTTCGGACGCGCGACACTAGCCCGGCAACGCGCGCTCGTCGGCAGGTGGCCGACTCGGTGGGTACCTGGGGTGCGGGATGCCCGAGTTCGCGCGGGCCGCAGTCGTACGGCTGTCGGTCCTGGGCTGGTCGATCACAACGGATCGGGGTGGAGGAGTGCTGCGGCGAGCGGTGTCTGGCGGTAGAGCACTTCGCGGCCACGTCGTGTGGCGGTGACCAGGCCGGCGTCGCGAAGCACGGTGAGGTGCTCGGAGACCGTTGCCGGCGCGAGGCCGACTCGATGGGCCACGCTGACAGTGGTGCTCGGGACGAGGGTCTCGGCCAGCACGGATGCGCGGCCGGAGCCGAGGAGCCGCGCGATGGCGGGCGATCGCGTGGCCGGTTCCCACAGCCGTGCCGCGCCGAGCATCGGGTAGACCAGCGCGGGAGGGGTGACGGAGGTGTCGTCGGTGGGCCCGATCCCGAGGTTCGGCCACCCGAAGGCCGTGGGCACGAGAACGAGGCCGCGGCCGCGCAGATCCACCGTGCCGTGCCGGAAACCCGTGAGGTGCAGCTCTTCGTTCTGCCAGGTCGCCCGCCGGTGCAGGTCGGCGAACAGCCCCGCCAGGCCGCTGTCGGCCAGCTGCCGTGCCCGGGTGGTGATGTCGGCGTCGAGCAGGCCGCGGATCCGGTCCCACAGTGGCTCGACCAGTGCCTGCCAGGCCAGCCGTTGCTGGGTGACCAAGGTGTTCCTGGCGATGACGGGGTCGCCGGTGAGGACCCGGCGGAGATCGTCGCGCAGGGCGTGGCGATCGATGCGACGAGCGTGCTCGGCGAGTTCGGCGGCGACGACGGCGGGATCGGTGGCCCGGACCTGAGCGAGGTCGTCCTCGATTGTCGTGAGCGGGCTGGTCGGGCTCGGCCACGGGAAGTCCGGCCCGTGCCCGTTGCTCGGGGCGGCGGCGTCCAGCAGGCCCAGATCGAGCCGGGCGATGACGGGCCGGACCTCGCGCAGCCACGGCAGGTACCAGCCGTGGCGACCCGGGTTCTTGAGCACCAGAAAGGCCGACATCGTTTCCTGCAGCGGCGAGATGGCGAACCGGCACCGTGCGGCGTCCCCGCGTCCGAACCTCAGCACCAGCGTCATTGCGCCGGAACGCTACCCGAGGATTCGGCCGGCACCGAATCCCGGCGACGCCCGGCCCGGTTCCCGCACCCTCGTGCTCATGGCCGGACCATCGCCGAAGACTCGCCTCCTTTCCGGCAACCCCGCGTTCCGGTCGTTGTGCGCGTCGCGGGCGGTGTCGTTCGTCGGTGACGGGATCACCACGACCGCGCTCGTCCTGCTCGTCGCCCCGCGAGACGGCCCCACGGGGGTGGGTTTGCTGTTGCTGGCGAACGCGCTGCCCCGGCTCGGGGGACCGCTGGCCGGAGTCCTCGCCGACCGGGTCCGGACCCGCCGGTTGATGATGCGGTGCGAACTGGCCTCGGCGCTGGTGATCGGGCTGACCGCGATCACGCTGCCGCCCTTGCCGGTGCTGACCGGATTCGTGGCGGTCGCCGGGATCCTGGCGACCATCCGGAACCCGGCCGGTCGCAGCCTGGTTCCGGTCCTGGTCGACGCGGCCGACCGCGCACCGGCCAACGCCCTCTTCGGGCTGGGCCGAACCCTGACGCTGGCCGTCGGTCCGGGCTTGGGAGGCGTGCTGGGAGCAGCTCCCGGAGGTGCCCACACCGCGCTGGCCGTCGACGCGGCCACCTTTCTCGCGTCCGCCTTGCTGCTGAGGGGACTTCCGGCCATCGCGCCGGCCCGGGACCCCGGTGCGGGCACGGGGGTGTGGGCCGAAGCGGGGGAGGGGTTGCGGTATGTCGCGGCGAATCGGCAGCTCTCGGTGCTGGTTCTGAGTCTCTTCCTGCTCGTCGCGTTCGCCGCGGTGGACAACGTGGCCCTGGTCTTCCTCACCGGCGACGTGCTCCACGCCGGCCCGGCCGGGTACGGCGTGGCAGCAAGCGCGTTCGGCGCCGGGATGGTCCTGGCCTCGCTTGCCTGTACCCGGCTGGCCCGCGGGCGCAGGCCGATCGCCCTGCTCATCGTCGCCGTGGTGGCCACCGGCGGCGGCACGGTCGTCAGCGGAGTGGCCCCGGTGCTCGCGGTGGTCGTCGCGGCACAGCTGGTGGCGGGCGCCGGCAACGCCGCGGAGAACATCGGGTACGACACCGTCGTGCCGGATCTCGTGCCCCGCCCGTTCCTCGGCCGGGTGTTCGGCACCATCGGCACCGCCGCGCAGCTGGGAGCCGCGTTCGCCTACGCGCTGGGCAGTTTCCTCGTCGGCGTGGCCGGTGCCCGTGCCACCTTCGTCCTCGCCGGCGCCGGGACGTTCTTGGTCCTGCTTCTCCTGGTGCGGTCGTTGCCGCGTCCTGGCGCAGAGGGCGGCGAGGACGAAGGTCCCGGACCGGCGCGAGGGCGCCGCTGTGGCCGGCCCCGAACGCGGAGACGCCGATGACGCTGAGGGTGTCCCGTATCCGGCCGGCCGGGGTCTCGTCCTGACGGTTGCCGTCAGGGCCGAGGCCGCTGCTTGACCCGGGCCGCGAGCAGGTCGACCACTTCGGCGATGCGAGCCGCGCGGAGATCCGGGCGGCGGGTGGTGGCCTCGATCCAGCGAAGGTAGGCCTTGCGGTAGAACTGCGCCAGCGTGTCGAAGAATGCGGCCGCGGCCGGGTTGTCGGCCAGAGCCGCGGCGACGTCTTCGGCGAGGTCTTGGCGTTGCGGGCCTTCCGGGGCCAGCTCGACGGTCACCTCGGTGCCGATCGTGACGCCGGTGTCGCGCAGCCACATCGGTGTGACGGTCAGCAGCCATCCGCCGTCGGCCGGCGACAGTCTGCCGCGAACCTGCCTGCCGTCGATGGTGCCGCCGACGGGATGGTTGGCCTTGGCGCCCCACGTCTTGTCCGGGTCGAAGGGTACGGCGATGACAGCGTGGTCGCGTGGACCGGCGGTGACGGCGGCGCGGAACCGCTGCGAGCTCACGACCGCAATCGTGGCACGGTTGTCGTGGAAGGGCATCCCCGTGTTCGCCTGACAGCCGATCCCGGCCGGGATCGTTCGGTGAGCTGCGGGTCGTAGCAGATCAGCCCCAGCTCGGCAGCGAGTTGCGCGGCCCAGGCAGAGACCTCCTCGCTCTGGCGATACCCCATCGGGAAGTACGCCAACGGTCCGACGACCTCATTGATCAGCGGCGAAGTCGACTACGGGCTGTCTTCGTCAACGGCGTCGGGCCCGGTCCGTGAGCCGGGCCGGGTGCGTCTGCGTGTCAACGCCGGTCCGCGGGCGGACGGGAGACCGCGCTTGCCGGTGGCGCAAGTCCCCGTGGCAGCAGACCGAAGCGGCCGGGCAGGTCACGGCAGCGGATCGAGCCCGCGCGATGCGGCAGACTGGTCGCCGTGTGTTCCGTGGGCAGGTGATCGCCGAATACTTGCCGCACGGACCCGCTGGTCACGAGGCCGTGCTGCCTTCGCGCGCGGCTGGATCGGGCGGTGGCGGCTCGTGCGGCGTTTTCGTGATCCATTCCCACTGCGGGCGCGGGTGGCTGGGCATCGCGGCGTGCAACTGATCAGTGATCATTTGTTCCACTGTCGTGCGGCTGAGGCCGCTGTTGAGCCGTATCTGGAGCCGCGCGTAGAGTTCGCGCAGCTCGTTCATCTGCCGCCGAACCTGCTTGTTCTCCACGATCAGCTGGTGGTGCTCGACGAACTGCTCCTGCTGCGTTTCCAACGCCCGGCGTGCCTGCTCGGCCTCCGTGCGCTGCCGCTCGGCGTACTCCTGCATCGCACGGAAGTCGCGCACCACGACGCCGAGCAGGGTCTTCAAGTCGTCGCGTTCTTTGATGAGGCTGAGCATGTCGAGCTCGGCGCTGTCGGCCACCGCGGCGGAGCTGGGGCCGGCCGGCGATGTCCCCTCCGGCGGCGCCAGCAGAGTCTGCAGATTCTCCCGGATCGCCTCAGGGGTGGCGCTGTCGCCGCGGGCCCAGCCGGGCACGTAGAGCGGGCCTTCATAGCCCTCCGGGCGCGCTTGGCCGGTGACCTGACAGTGCAGGCCCGCGGCGATGGCACGAATCAGCGGCAGGTGGTCGTGCCGGACCCGCAACCGCAGGAATTCCTCGAGCCGCTCCCACGGCGGCGGACGCAAGGCATATTTGCCCAACCACTTGTTCGTCGAGTTCGGCAGCCTCTCCTTGGAGCGACCTCGAGCCCAGTGCCCGGGCTCCTTGTCCGCGGCCGCGGCCAGACGTTCGTGAAAGGTGGCCAGCGACCCGTGCTCGTCGACCAGGACGACGAGCAGAAACAGAATGAGCATGCGCTCAGGAATGGCGAGCGTGTCGTGGGTGAACGCGCTGGTCGAGCCGAGACAGCTCATCACCGTTCGCCCGCGCTTGCGCAGCTTCTTCCCTGCTTTCGGCAGGGGAAAATAGGCAACCTCGCCGGTTGTCATGGCACTTCCTCGCACTCTGGCCCTTGCTCCCCGGCCGCTCATCCCCTGACGGCGGCCCCTCGCCCCGACCGCGATGAGGGAGAATTCAATTTTCGATCTTCGTACTGCCGTGTTCCGTTGTGCGCATCCTGATTATCGATCTTTGCCGATTAATCCAAGGGCGTGCGCTCATATGTGTCGCCTCGGACCCGGACGTGTGAAGATCCGCTACCCGATGCTGTGATCCGAGGATTTGTCACTCTGTCGGGGTGACCTATCCCAGTGAGGGAGACAACATACCCTACGAGGTCGGTGACTGCGCGTAGCCCCTAAATAAGCGTAGATCACCGTTAGTTACTGCTCGGTAGGCGAACGCGGACCGCAGAAAGCCCGGCGGACCATGGGTCACGCCGGGCTGACATGCGTTAACGGTTGATGCCGGGCAGCCGGGGCTCCTCTTGCCAGAAGCCACCAGCGCCCGGCCCTCGATCCTCACCCGCGTCAGGTGTGTCGAGCTGTGCGTCCCTATTCCCGATACATGATCGACTGGAAGGGGATGCGCCTGAAAATGTAGACGCTGTGCAACCGTATGGCCATACTTTGTCCGGAGCTTCCGGACAAAACTTGGACAGCGCTCCCGTGACGATGCACGTGCACACCGCCGCCTCCCAGCGTGTTCGTCCTCTGGTGCCGCGTGGCAGGTGTGGAGGCATGTGATCCGCGCAACACCGGCCACTGGGCAGGTTTTCACCCGTTTCCTGCCGATCGCGCCGGACAAAACCGGACAATGCAAATAGGTGTGTGCCGACTTGTGCGGAACGCCGCTCTCGTGTTCGATCACAGCCAGATAACTGGGACTCCGCCGGACCGCGTCCGAGGTCGGAACCGTGCTTGCCCCACGGTGGCCTCAAAATTCGCGCCCGGCAAGTCCTCACCCGCGTTCATCACAGGTTGCCGAGCCCGAGATTGGATCCGAACACCCATGAAGGCCTTGCCGGTCTTGCCGTACCCGTCTCCGCGACCGCCCTGGTGCCGTTGCCGTTGCCGTCGCCGCACCGCGGAACAGCACCAGCTGGTCACCCTCGACAGCCGTACCCAGGACGCCGGTATTGCCGTCGCGCTGTCCCTGACGCCTCTCGCCGACACGGACCGCGGCGCCGTGCGGCGGGGCGCGGTGCCCAGGGGGGTCCGGTGACCCGTGCTCACGGCCCAGGCCCCGCACTCCGGGCCCTGCACCAGCACATGGCCGGTCTGGGCGTGCGCCAGCAGCTGTTCCAGGTGACCAGCGCGTTGCCTGACGTCCCGGTGCAGGTGCTGGACGCCGCCTGCGACCCCACCTCGCCGGTACTGCTGGCCTGGCCGATCTACCGCGGCATCACCGGCGCCTGCGGCGTCGGTGAGCACAGCGCCCGGGCACTGGCCCTCTACATCAAAGCGAAGGCAGAACAGGACTTGGCGGCATCCGAAGACCGGCACAGCGTGGCGGCACTGCCGGCCACAGCCGTGCCGCACCCGACACTGTCGCCCCCGCTCGCCGGTAGGCCGGGCCGCCCCGTGCCGCTCGCGGACCAGCCCACGATCCCGAAGCTGCGGCTGCCGGACTTCCCCCGCCCTACCGCCCCCTCGGCCCTGCAGCAGATCCAGACTCGCGCCGACTACTCCCACTACCTCAAGGACGTGATTCGTCAAGCCGGGCTCACCCTGCGCGGCGTTGAAGAACTGACAAGCGAGATCGACGAGGAAGCCGCGAGCCGGCGCAGCACCCTGTCCGACACCCTGCGCAACAACAAGATCCCCACCAACGAACGCGTCATGAAGACACTGCTCACCGCCATCTACAACCAACTCGAGTCCGGGAAGCCTGACGTCGTCGCCCGCCACGTCACCGAAGCCATGCAGATCTGGCGGCGAATCGTGCACGTTCCGCCCGGAGCACCGGTCCTCACCGCGGCAGTCGAGGGAGCCCTGCTCGACCGGGCGATCAACGCCCTCGCTCAGGCCGAACGCACGGCCCGAAGTCTCGATACACCCGACGCGCCCGGACTCGCCCACGCCCAACGGATCCTGCGCGAACTGCTCACCTGAAACCCCACCCTGCTTGTCACGCATCTGCTCAACGAAGGACCTCCCCGCCATGGTCGACAACCGCAGCGCCCTCGCCCAGCTGGAAGCCGGGCTGCGCGACGAGACGAGCAGCGTCACCGCGCTGCTGCAAACCTGCATCCTGCTCGGCGGACAGGTCGGCGCCGAAGCCCTGCGGGTCCGGGCTCGTCAGGAGCTCAAGGGCTACACCACCGCCGAAACGATCCCGGACTACCGCGAGGTCCACGGCATCATCTGCATAGACGCTGTGACCCTCGCCGGGCACGTCACCGGGCAGCAGATCTCGCCGGCAGCGCTTCCGGACTTCGCCGCGGGATTCATGACCGAACACCCGATCCTGACCAACCCCCTGGCCGAGCTCGAAGACTTCGCTCGTACCAGCGACTTCACCATCAAGCTTTCCCCTGCCGGCGCGCAAGAACTCGTACGCCTGTGGAACCACACTGCCGGCAACGGCCGGATCATCAGCCTGTACTGGCAGGTCAGCCGATCCGCTGTTGCCGCGATCATCACCGGCGTCCGCGCGGCGCTGGTGGAGATGGTCGGCGAACTCCTGGCCGTCGCCCCCGATGGTCAGCTGCCCGGCCGCCGGGGCGTCGACGCCGCTGCACACTTGCCGGCCGCCGGCGATCGCAACACCGTCACGGTCCTCAATGGACACAGCGTCGGCGACAACTCCGGCGTCACCCTCACGGCGGACGCCGGGCTGCCAGTGCGCGAGACCTTCTGGCAGCGCTGGCGCAAGCGTGGCCTCATCGTTTCGCCGGCCACGGTTGTCCCAGGTGCTCATGTCACGGGGCAGGCACGCGGTGCGTCGCCGGCCGCGCCGGAGCGGCAGATACCCACCGCGGACGCCGTACATCGGACTATCGTCGCTGTCGACATCGAGGAGTTCTCCTCCCCGTGGCGGACCAACGCCGATCGTCTCACCATCCGCTCCGGGCTGTACGAGGCCGTCCACCGTGCACTGCTGATCTCCGGTGTGGTCTGGGAGGAATGCGATCATTCCGATCTCGGCGACGGCGTCCTCGTGCTGGCTCCGTCCGCCTACCCGAAGGCGGTCTTCAGTGAGCAGGTCGTTCCCGCTCTCGCCGAGGCATTGGTCTGCTACAACAAGGAGCGTTTGCCGGCCGAGCGGATTCGGCTCCGGGTGGTGCTGCACGCCGGCGAAGTCAGCTACGACGCACACGGAGCGACAGGACAGGCTATCGTCCACGCCTTCCGGTTGCTCGACTCACCGGCGATCAAACAAGAACTCACGCAGTCGCCGGGCTGCCTGGCCTTGATAACGTCGGCATGGTTCTACGACGAGGTTGTTCGCCATAGTGCGCACAGCAGGCCCAGTCGATATGTGCGAGTCGTGATCCACGTCAAGGAAACGATCACCCATGCGTGGATTTACGCCCGGTACGGCGATGAGGGCCCTTCGGGCGATTTGCGGCGGCCCGGCTGAATATCGGCGCGGAGTGAATCGGGTCGGATGGGTGATGAGGGAGAAGGTGCCGTGCTCGACCAGGACTTCCTCATCCACGCTTCGAAGACGTAGTAGTCGATTCCGGGCGTGGGCCGACCCCGCTCGTCCACGAGTCAGCCGGCCGGGGTCCAGCCGAGGATGTCGGCGTAGGCCGCTTCCAGGCCCGCGTTGGTGCGGATGCTCGCCGGGATGCCGCCGGCGTCGGTGATCGCGTGGTTGTTCTTGATCACCACGGCTTTCTGGTTGTAGTCGGCGCTGCCGTTCTCCCAGTAGTTGTTCTCGATGTCGAGCGGGTCGTAGGTGCCCTTGTTCAACGTGTAGTCGGTGTGCTTCGAGCCCCAGGCGAGATCGGCGTTGTACAGGCCGTTGCCGGTGATCGTGATGTTCCCCGCGCCGTTGTCGGTGTAGACGGCTTTGCCCGCGCCCTTCTGGTCGTGGATGACGTTGCCGGTGATCTTCTCGCCGCCGGCCATGTTCGGTCCGGTGTTGCCGTTGGTGTAGATCCCGGCGCCGTCGGCGAGCAGCTGCATGTGGTCGAAGATCAGGTTGCCCGAAAGGGTGTTGTTGTTGCTGTAGTTGGGTTCCGCCTTGATCTTTACCTTGTCCGGCCAGCCGCCCCAGCCGATGGAGATCCCGCTGTAGGGGGTGTGGTCGATTTGGTTGTGCGAGACCGTGGTGTGTTCGGTGTAGCCGATGTCCATCCCGATGCCGCCCGCGTATTCCACCGACGTGGCGAACACGTGGTTGTCGAGCAGCCGGTTGCCGCTGGTGTGCTGCGCGGCCGCGGTGGGCAGGGCGATGTCGACGCCGCCGAGTTCCAGCCCGTTGCCGGAGATGTCGGTGAACACGCTGCCCTGCACCAGGGCGTTCTGCGAGCCGGTGCCGAGGTCGAGTCCCGCGGCGCCCAGGTGGACGAACGCGTCCCGCGTGAAGCTGATGTTCTTGTCGTAGGCGAAGGAGACGTTGCCCGGTTCCTTGGTCCAGTTGCCGTACGGGCATTTGCCGCCGTCGATGAATTGGCAGAGCCCCTGCTGGTCGAAGCCGTGTGCGCCGGTCAGCGTGTAGTTCGCCTGGATCTCGGAGAATCCTTCGGGCGTGCTCGGGAAGTTCCAGGTGGCGTAGGAGAATTGAAGACCGCTGAACGTGATGTCGTGCACTGGCGCCGACGCCGTGCCGACGCCGGACACCAGGGTTTCCAGCGCGGGCGCGGTCACCGTCTCCTTGGTGACGTCCTCACCGGGCTTCGGCACGTAGAAGACGGTGTGCGCGGTGTTGTCGAGGTACCACTCACCGGCGGAAAGCAGCTCGTAGGCGTTCTCCACCGCGGTGGGCAGCTCGGTGATGGCCTGGCGGCCGACCAGTTCGACCGTGCGCCCGGAGTCGTCGGTGCGCATCACGCGCTTCGTCGAGTTGTCCCAGCACGGCTGCGCCATCTTGATCGTCGTCGGCGAGATCGTGTTCACCGGGCACCGCGGCTGCGTCCACGCGCCGAGGCCGCCGGTGTAGACGAAGTCGATGTCCTTGGGGTTGCGCCAGTTGTCCATCGCGGCCGACGACGTCGTGTAGCCGCCGGTGATCCTGGTCAATGTCACCGGAAGGGTGCCGGTCGCACGCGGGACGCGGGCACCGTTGACGTAGAGCTGGCGCGTCCGCAGCGTCGCGGGGGCGGGCGCGGACCAGATGTTCTTGGTGCTGTCGGCCACTTTCCAGCCGGTGATCGGGACGCCGCCGCTGATGACCGGCCGGGCGCCGGGCGCGGCGGTCCAGAGCACGCGGTGGCCGTTGGCGCCGGAGTCGGCGGCGGTCAGCTGCAGCGGCGCGCTCATCGCGTAGGTGCCGCCGGCGAGGCTGACGGAGACGTCGCCCGTCATGCCCGGGATCAGCCCGCGCACGAGCTGCTGGGCGCGTTGCAGTGTCCGGACGGACTGCGCGTCGCTCGTGCCGTCGTGGGTGTCGTCGCCGTTCGGCGCGACGTGGACGACCTGCTGCGGCGCGGACGTCGCCGGGGTGACCAGTGCCCCGGTCGCCGTCAGCGCGAGGCCGCTCGCGAAAAGTGCCGCCTTGACTCGTGTACGCACCGATGACCGTCCTTCGTCGGAGGCTCTGGGCGTTCAGAGTTTGACCGGCGTGATGAGGAACTGTCAACAATTGATCGGATGACTCATTGGTAGAAATGGTATGAAGCGGGCATTAGTACCCTCTGATGTTCCGGTCATCGGACCTCTGCTTCTTGCTGTGCGCCCGCATCTGCGCGACCATCGGTCCCGTCCTGTCGGCAGGCCGCGTCGACGCGGAAGCCGCCGGTCGGCGTTTCCGGTCGCATCACAGGCGGCGGTCCGCGGCCGGAAGCCGGTCTACCATGGCGCGATGGCGACTGGGGAGCATGCGTTCGGCAGACCGGCTCGGCGTCCTCCGCCGCCTCCTCCGCCCTCGCCGTCGGCCGGGCCCGCTGCCGTCGAGCGCGACAGCGGATTGCCCGCCGGCCGTCCGGAGCCGGAGGCCGCCGCGCCGGGCCTGCGGCGGCTGCGGGCCGGCGGGCGGCGCTGGTCGTTCGCGCTGTTGGCCGCCGCGGCCCTGGTCGGCGGGTGCTTCGCGGTGCGGAACGAGCTGGACCGGACCGCAGATCTGTTGCTGCGCACGGGCGTGCACAGTGACGGCACCGTTCTCACTGTCTGGCACAAGTCGAGGGCCGGGACGTTCATCGAGGTCGGTTACGTGTTCGCCGGCGCCCGGAAGCGGGTCTGGATCGACAAGACGTCCCATCGGCAGTACGCGGTCGGCGACCACGTCCTGGTCGCGACCGACCCCGCCCGTCCGGCCCGGGTCCGCACCGCCGACGAACCCAACGAGGACCGGGCCACGGGCAGCGTCGGCATCTGGATGCTCATCGCCGGGGTCGTGCTGTTCCCGGTCGCGGTGTTCCGCCGGATCCGCTGGGCCCGGCGCCTGGCCGCCGCCCGCCGCACGGGCTGGTACCCGGCGGAGGTCACGATCGCCCCGCACCGGCGCCTGACCGCCGCCGACCACGGCCCGCCGGACCTGCGGATCAGCTACCACGACGGAACCACCATCAACGCCCGCGGCGCGCATGCGTATGGCGTCGCCGAGCTGGCTGACCGGCCGCGCCGGGAGGTTTGGGTAGCGGGGACGGGGGAGAATCTGGCGGTGCTGTTTCCGGCTGGGGTCAAGGGGAAGCGGCCGTACCTGGTCCCGGCCAAGGCCGTGACCGACCGCTGACAGCGGACCGATTCCCGAGAGCTCCTCCGTGGGGACTGCCCGATCACTGGTGTCGGCTTCTCCGTCACGCGCGCGAGCTGTGCACGGCGCCGGCAAGACCGCGAGCACGGTCAACGACGACCTGATCAAGGCCAACCGGATCTACGCGGCCGGTACCAGCGGACCGAAGCTGAAGGCTGTGGGGTTCCGGAAATCGGTTCACGCGCCAGGTGGGCTAGTGTCCGGCGCCGCGCGATGCCGGAGTGGCGCTGAACTGGCCTTGCCAGCTGGCCTGTGCGCCGGAGTCGCCGATGCGGTAGATGTCGTAGCCGGCCGCGCCCGCGGCCACGATCGCGAGCGCCGACAGCACGACGGTGACCGCCGTCGAGGCCGGGGCCAGGAACGTCCTGCGGCCCGTCTCGTCACCTTGGATCCGCGAACTTTCCCGCTGGCGCCACCAGACGAGAATCGCGAGCACGGCCACCGGGAGCGCGACCCAGAGCGCGGTGTCGCCGAGTTCGGTGTGGGTGCGCACCAGCGGGGTCGAGGCGACGCGGCGCTCGAGCCATTCGCCGGCGTCTGTCGTGATCGGGACCAAGACCACGACGAGGACGGACAGGATCGCGTTCGGCCCGGCGAGCTTGCGTCGTGCGGCGGGCCACACCGCGCTGAGCACGAGGAGCAGTGCGGCGAGGGGGAGGAGGACGACGATCGCGTGCACGAGCAGCACGTGGGCGGGAAGGCCGTTGAGGGTGGTCATGGTGTCCTTTGTGGATGATGGATGGGCCGGGGCGCCGGGTGCTCAAGGAGCGCGCGCGAGGGCGGCGACGCGGTAACCCGGTGCCCGTGCCGAGACCCACTCCGCGATGTCTTCGCCGCCGCGGGCGAAGGCGGCCGTGGCGAAGACGTCGGCCCACAGCAGGGTCGGGCCGATGACCGTCACGGCGAGCAACTCGCTCGGCCGGTGCGCAGGTCGAGGATCGCGAGGAAGGCGGCCTTGTCGGCCGGGTCTTCGACGGCGACTCGCCACGGCGGAGAACTGGTGACGCCGGCCCGGCCGGTGATGTCGCCGCCGACGTTGAGGTAGTGGTCGAACCCGGGCAGGCGGGCGAGGTGGGCGGCGGCGGTCTCGGCTGCCCAGCCCTTGACCAGACCGGACGGGTCGAAGCCACCAGGGAGCCAGGCGTCGAAGTAGCCGTCGGTACGATCCTTCGCTGCTTCGCACAGCGCCACGACTTCGGTGAGCCAGGGATGCCATTGCTCGCGCGGTAGCTCACCACGACGGATCGCACTGACCTGGCTGCCGGGCCGATAGGTGCTGAACAGCTCGTCGGCGGTCCGCAGGTGCCCGAACACCGTCGCCACGACCGGCCCGATCGCGGGGTCGGAGTCGAGGCGCCGGCCACGCAGGTGGAGGCTGGCCTGGGTGCCCATCACCGGCTGCGTCCAGGACCGCCGGTGCGCGGTCGTCACCGGTGGGCCTGGTCGATCGCCGACTGCAGGGACTGCTGGTAGCCCTCGGAGGTGTAGGTGGCACCGCTGACGGTGTCGATCCGTGCGGTCTGGGCCTGCAGCGTCTCCTGGTTCAGCTCCGGCACGGCCTCGGAGTTGATCCGGACGTCGCGGCCGCTTTCCTGCGGGTATTCGATCGCGTCCGCGGCGGTGATCCGGCCGCCCGCGATGGTGATGCGGACCTGGACCGGGCCGTAGCGGGTGTCGGCGGCGTCGCCGGTGAACGTCCCGTCGCCGGTGGTCGCCGCACCTGCCGCGGTGGTGGGCGGGCTCGCGGTACGGGACGGCTGGGTCCGGCCGGTGGCGACCGGGGAGGAGTCCGTGCTGGTGCGGTAGCTGAACAGCAGCACGACCACCGACACGGTCGCCGCGGCGGCGATGGCGATCCTGCGCATCGGGAGTCTCCTTTCCTACCAGGCGAACCGTTCGAAGTGGACGCGGTCGGCGGGGACGCCGGCGCGGCGGGCGCTGTCGAGCACGGCGTCGGTCCAGGCGTCCGGGCCGCAGACGTAGACATCGTGGCCGGCGATGTCGGGCACCAGGTGGCGCAGCACTTGCTCGTCGGGCACCGGGGCGTACCCGGCGGGCAGCCAGGATGCCCGGTGGTGGGGGCGTGGGCCGAGCAGGTAGTGGATCCGGATGCCGCGGCGGGCCGCGAGGTCTTCGAGCTCGTGCCGGAACAGCAGGTCCGCCGGGCGGGTAGCGCGGTGGAACAGCACGGCTTCCCCGGGCCGGTAGGGGAGTTCTTCCAGCAGCGCGCGCAACGGCGTGATCCCGATCCCGGACGCGAACAGCGCGATCTTCCATCCTTTTCGGACAGTCGCGGTCAGCCGGCCGTAGGGGCCTTCGAAGTACGCCCGTGTGCCCGGCCGCAGGGTGGCGAGGCGACGGCTGCCCGGGCCGAGGTCCTTCGCGGTGATCCGCAGCCGGCGCCCGTCCGGAGCGGCGGAGAGGGAGAACGGCTTGCCGCGCGTCCAGCCGGGTCCGGACGGGAACCGCCAGACGCAGAACTGGCCCGCGGCGGTGGGGAGCCGGTCGAGGTCACGGCCGCGCAGGGAGATCGAGACCACCCCGGGTGCCTCTGTCACGACCTCCTCGACGACCAGCCGGTGCCGGACGTTGAGCCACACCGGCCGCCCGACGCGGAACACGAGTACGGCGCCCGCCGCCGACGCGTAGGCGGTCCACCAGAAGGCGGTGGCGACCGGGGAGGCGGTGAAGTCGGCGCCGGTCCACAGCTGGTGCGGCAGGGCCAGGCCGGCGCCGAGGTAGGCGTAGAGGTGCAGCAGGTGCCAGGACTCGTAGCGCAGCCGCCGGCGGGCCGCACGCACCGACGTCGCGGCGACCATGGCGAGCGCGGCGGTCCCGGCCGTCGCCAGCAGCATGCCCGGGTACGTCGTGACCAGGTCCCACGCCTCACCGAGGACGCCGGCACGGTCGGTCGCCGCGTAGCCGAGCGTGATGAGCACGAGGTGGGCGGCCAGCAGGGTGATCGAGGTGAACCCGACGAGCCGGTGCCGGCGGGCCAGCTCGTCCTGGCCGTAACTGCGCTCCACCCACGGGATCCGCGCCATCAGCAGCACCTGCAGCAGCAGGAGGTCCGCCGACAGCAGCCCGGTCAGCCGCCCGGTGGAGGTGAAGAAGTCCGTGCCGAGGTCCTGCAGGCCGCGGCCGGACACCCAGAGCGCGACCACGAACAGGACACTCAGCCAGGCCGTCAGGCCCGCGGCGTCCCGCCACCACGCGCGCACCGCGGGCCGCGCCACGCGGCGGGCGGCGAGAGTGGTGGACATCGGGCTCCTCGGGTGATCACTACTCCGGTCCACCCTGCCCGGGCCCGGTTAGCCGTCGACGTGACCGGGGTGAGAGTTCGGTAAGAGAAGATCCGCTCCGACGGTGAACCCGACCACGGCACCCCCGCCCGGCCGCGGCTCGGCGAACACGCTGCCGCCGTGGGCCAGCGCGATCTCCCGCACGATGGCCAGCCCGAGGCCGGAGCCCGGCAGGCCGCGGGCGCCGTCCGCGCGGTGGAAGCGGTCGAACACCCGGGCCGCGTCGTCGTCGCCGATGCCGGGGCCGCGGTCGAGCACCGCCACGCGGCCGTCGCGCACGACGACCTCGATCGGGCCGTCGGGGGCGAACTTCACGGCGTTTTCCAGCAGGTTCGTCGCCGCCCGCTCCAGCGCCTTCGCCTGTCCGGTCAGCGCGGACGCGTCGGCCTCGACGTCGACGGCGCGCCCCGACCGCCGCCGGACGCGTTCGGCGGCGCGGCCGACGAGCTCGCCCAGCTCGACCGGCGCCGGTTCCTCGGCCTCGTAGCGGCGGGTGGCCAGTTCGACGAGCTCGTCGACCAGGTGGGTCAGCTCGCGGGTCTCCCCGTCGACGTCGTCCAGCAGGCGGGCCCGGGATTCGGGCGTGAGCTCGGCGAACCGGCGCAGGACGCTGGCGTTGGTGCGGAGGCTGGTCAGGGGCGTCCGCAGTTCGTGGGCGGCGTCCTGGACCAGGCGTTCCTGGTCGGCGCGGGCGTCGGCGAGCCGGCCGAGCATCCGGTCGAACGAGGTCGCGAGCCTGCCGACCTCGTCTCGGCCGCCTTTCGGTACGGCGACGTCGTCGAGGCGGCCGTCGCTGACCTGCTCGGTCACGTCGGTGAGCCGGACCAGCCGCCGGGTGATCTGCCGGGCCAGCAGCCAGCCGGCCAGGGCCGCGACGGCCAGCACGAGCGCGCTGACGCCGGTGATGCGCGCGGCCAGACCTTTGAGGACGTGCCAGGACTCGTCGACGTCGATGCCGAGCTGGACGGCGCCGCGGCCGGGCCCGAGGGCCACCGTGATGACCCGGTAGTCGTCAGGCCCGGCGGTGAAGTCCGTGTAGCGGTGGTCGCCGAGGGCGCCGGTGGCGGCGAGTGCCCGGTCGGCGCCGGCGACGGGGAGGCGCACCGGCCGCCCGCCGAGCGGCCGGGTGGTGCCGTCCGGGGCGATCGCCTGCGCGACCATGGGCTGGGCCTCGTCGTGGTCGTCGTCATCCGGGCCGCGGGTGACCGGGCTCGGCGCGAGCACCTGCGTCGCCCCGGCCGCGACTTCCGCCGAGGTGGTGAGCAACGACCGGTCGAGCTCGGCGTCGATCCGCTGGGACGCGGCCTGGTAGCTGAAGACGCCGACCAGGATCGCCGCCGCCGCGCCGACGCCGGCGAAGGCGATCGCGAGCTTGCTGCGGAGGTTCATGCCGGCCGCACGGAGTAGCCCACGCCGCGCACGGTGTGGATCAGTTCGGTGGCCCCGGCCTGCTCCAGCTTGCGGCGCAGGTAGCCGATGTAGACGGCGAGGTTCTTGGAGTCCGCGCCGAATTCGTAGCCCCAGATCCGCTGGTAGATCGTGGTGCGGTCGAGCACGATCCCGGCGTTGCGGACGAGCAGTTCCAGCAGGTCGAACTCGGTTTTCGACAGGGGGATCTCGGTGCCCTGCCACCACACCCGCCGGGCGGCCGGGTCGACCGCGAGCTCACCCAGGCGCAGCGTGCGCCGCGCTTCGGGCTCGGGTGACGTGCGGCGCAGCAGGGCCCGCAGCCGCGCGAGGAGTTCGTCGAGTTCGAAGGGCTTGGGCAGGTAGTCGTCGGCGCCGGCGTCCAGCCCGGCCACCCGGTCGGGGGTTTCGACGCGGGCGGTGAGCATGAGGATCGGGGTGGGGTCGCCTTCGGCGCGCAGGACGCGGCACACGCCGAGACCGTCGACGCCGGGCATCATCACGTCGAGGATCAGCACGTCGAAGGGGTCGCGGCGCGCGGTGGCGAGGGCACTGACGCCGTCCGGCACCTCGGTGACGTGGTAGCCCTCGAGGTCGAGGGCGCGGACGAGGGACTCGCGGATGGCGCGGTCGTCGTCGGCGAGCAGGACGCGGTGCGGCATGGCCGCCATGATGCCCGCGCGCGGGCTTCGCGTCCTGCCGGGTTCGGGATACCGGCGGGCCGCCGCCGACCAGGAATGGGTGCTAACGGGTCGGTGCCGGTCTCGCGGGGGTGTGGCTGTCGGGAACCAGGGTGTTGCACGCTTGAGCCGCCGGCGCGGGACCGTTGCCGGTGGTGTAGTCGGCGAATGCCCGAAGGTGTGCGTTGATTCGGGAGAGCGCCTCGGCGCCGTCGGCCGGACCGAGGGCGAGCACCGCTTCGGCTGGTGCAGCGAGGTAGTAGGTGCCGTAGTCGGTGAAGTTGAAGTGCCTGGTTCCGGTGATCCGGTCGCACCAGGCCGGTCCGGTGCCGGCCGTCAGCAGGGACAGGGCCGTGCGCTGGTCAGCCTGGTCGCCCGGCGTCGCCGGCCGGCAGGTTCCGGTGACGCAGGAGTCCTGGTTGCCGATGAGCAGCATGGGCTTGCCGAGTCCGGAGTGGACGACCGGGCCGAATTGGGTCCCGTCGAGGTCCGCGGCGCCTGCGCAGTGGGGGTCGCTCCGGCACGCTTCCAGGGCGGCGGCGCCGCCGAACGAGTGTCCGATGTAGACGACTCGGTCGAGGTCGGCGTGGCCGGCGAGCTTCGGCTGGGCCGCGACCTGCGTGGCGGCGAAACGCGCGTCGCCGGCCCAGACTTCGACAAGCCGGTCGCCGGCGGCTTGAGCCGCTCCCGCGTGGAAATCGTCGGTGTCGACCGCGGACGGGTTTCCCGCGTCGTTCGCCGCTATGGTCGCGCCGCCGAGGACGGTCAGGTTCGCGCTGTAGGTGGGGGTCACCCCGGCGACGACGTAGCCGTTCGAGGCGAGGTTTTCCGCGATCGTGGTGTACTGCGGCGCGGCGAAGCCCAGGCCGGGTTCGAGGACGACGACGGGGAACCGGCCGGCAGCCGGGGGAGCGTCGGCTACGGCGTGGACGCGAACCTCGTCGAAGTTCGTCTCGGTCCACGCCATCGCGCCGCCCAGGTGCAGCCCCGCCCACGCGCCGGGGGTGTACGGCGCGGGCGTCGCCCCGCGAGCGGGGGCGGCGGGGTACCACAGCCAGATCGACAACCGGCGCGGCGTGCCGGGCTGCGGGGCGAGCGGGTCGGCGCGGGCGTGGTCGGTCCCTTCGGTGATCGTGCGGCCGACGGGGTACGGACCGGTCGGAGCGGGGAGGGTGACCGGCTGCTCAGCCCGGATCGCGGCGTAGCCGACGTAGGTGCCGGTTCCCGCGACGACCACGAGGGCCGCGGTAAGCAGCATTCGTGCGATCCGGCGGCGAGGGAAGGCTGCGGGCATGGCCGAATAGTACACGTCGCGTACTACGTAATGCGTACTACGCGACGTGTACAGTGGCAGCGTCGACGGAGGGTGGGCATGCACAGCAAGGACGCGCAGATGCTGGTCCTCACCGCGCTCGCGGAAGGCCCGATGCACGGCTATGCGATCAATGCCGCGATCGAGTCGTTGACCGGCGCCCGGCTCGGCGCGGGCAGCCTGTACGGTGCGCTCGCGCGGCTGGAAGCCCGGAAGCTGATCGAGCCGGCCGGTGACCGGGGTGACGAGCCGGGGCGCCAGCGCACGGTCCGGATCACCGGCGCGGGCCGGGACGCCCTGCGGGCGGAGCTGGAACAGATGAGCCGGGTCGCCGAGGCCGGGCTGCGGTCGCTCGGGATCGCGCCGACGTGAACGTGCCCGCGGTCCTGGCCGGGCTGTACCCGCCGGCGATCCGCCGGCGCTGGGGCGCCGAGATCGCCGGAGAGGTGCGTTCGGCCGGCCCGCGCACGTGGTTCGACACGGCTTGGGGTGCGGTGAAGCTGTGGCTGCACCCCAGCGACTGGCCGGAGACGGCGCCGGGGCAGACCAGTCGTGTGCTGCTCACCGCGCTGGCCGCGATGTTCACGACGTCGGTGCTGCTCGTGCGCGCGTTCGGGCCGGTGCCGGAGAGCGGTCCGATCGGTGCGCTCTGGCTCGCCCCGATCGCGGCCGGTGCGCTGCTTTCGCTGCCGCAACCGGTGTTGAGCCGGGACGCCGTGCGCCGGATGTTCGGTGCGAGCCGGCCTGTCCTCCTGCGATCGGCCCTGGCCGTCGGTGCGCTCTTCGTGCTTGCTCACAGCGGATTCGCCGATCAGGCGTCCGGCGCCGTCCGTGTTTTGCTGGTTGCTTACTACTGGGCGACACTCGGTTTCGTGGGCCTTCAGCTGTGCGTGCTCGTCAACCGGCTGGGGTTTGTCGTCGCCGCGCCGGGTCTGCGCAGGTTGCGGCTCGTCTTGCTGTGTGGTGGAAGCGGACTGGCGCTGCTGGCGGCGCAGGCCGGCGTCGAGTCGCCGGCGCTGGCCTGCGGCCTTGCCGTTCCGGCGGCCGTAATGCTCGGTGTGGGCCGGGACCTGGGCCGGATCCCCGCGGACATGTGAGCGTGCCGGCCGGGATGGCGCCGCGCCCGTGACGAAAGGCAAGCGGACAGCCAACCGGCGGGGCAGTTCGCCTCGCCGGTGCGGCCGGTCGCTACTGTTCGGCGCGCCCCCGATTCCGCCGGTAGCGAAGGAAAAGACTGTTGAGTGTGATCGACATCGGCCAGTCCGTCATCCTGGGAGTCGTCGAGGGGCTGACCGAGTTCCTGCCGGTCTCCTCGACCGGGCACCTGAAGATCGCCGAGGGATTTCTCGGTATCCCGGTGGACGATCGCGCGGTGGTGGGCTTCACCGCGGTGATCCAGGTGGGTGCCATCGCGGCGGTGCTGGTCTATTTCTTCCGGGACATCATCCGGTTCGCCGCGGCGTGGGGCCGCGGGCTGGTGCGGCCGGAGGCGCGGCAGGAGCACGACTACAAGTTCGCGTGGTGGGTCATCTTCGCCACGGTGCCGATCGTCGTCGCGGGTCTGCTGTTCCAGCCGCTGATCAAGGGACCGCTGGCCTCCTTGTGGGTGGTCGCCGGATCGCTGATCGCCGGCAGCGCCGTCATGTGGGCCGCCGACCGCTTCGGCACGGGAAAACGCAGCGAGGCCGAAACGACCTTGCCGGACGCGATGCTGGTCGGTTCCTCGCAGATCCTTGCACTCCTGTTCCCGGGTTTCTCCCGGTCCGGGGCCACTATTTCGACCGGGCTGCTGCGGGGGCTGGACCGCGTCGCGGCGACGCGGTTGTCGTTCTTCCTGTCCATTCCGGCGCTGACCGGCGCCGGTGTGTACGAGCTGAAGGACGCGGTCGGTGGTGGGGTGGACGTGCTGCCGTTGCTCGTCGGAACGGTGGTCTCGTTCGTCGTCGCCTACGCGTCGATCGCGTGGCTGCTGAAGTTCGTGGCCGGGCACACGTTCACGGCTTTCGTGGTCTACCGGGTCGTGGTCGGTGTCGCTTTGCTGGGCTTGCTGGTCACCGGCGTCCTCAACCCCTGACCCGGACGAGTGCACGGGCCGCGCGCGCCGGCGCCCCGGCCGCAGCGTTGGGGGCCTGCGCGTGGCGCTCGGGCTGGCCGCGCTCGTGCAGAGCGGCCTCGGGCCGGCCGAACTGCCGGGCGCGGACGTCGGCCACGCGGGGCACGGCGGACTCGCGGCTGCCGTGCACCGGGCAGGTGGCGCCTGACCGGGTGGGCTCCCACGTCCTCGTGGTCGCGGGGGTCGCCCTGCTCTTCGCGGTGCGCAGGCAGCACCGGCCCGCGCCCCATTCCGCCGACCGCCTGCCCACCCCCGGCGACGCGATGTTTTCGTATTGCTCGGCGTTCGATCAGCCGGATTCCATTCTGAGCACCTTATGGCGCCGGATATCGGAAACCGGGTTGGCGGCTGCCGGCCTCAGCAGGTGATCGTGGCGTTCGCCCAGTCGGCGTGATCGTTGGTGTTGCCGTCGCCGGCGTCGGTCACCGACAGTTCCAGCACCTGGACGCCGGCCAGCTGCGCGGACAGCGCGTGTGCCTTGTCTCCGGGGTGCATGATGCCCGTCGCGGCGAGTTCCTTGCCGTCACCGAGGATGCGGAACCCCACGCTGCCACCGGAGTTCTCGTCGTCCATCCCGACCAGGGCGCCGACGGACGTGCAGGATGCGCCGACGTAGACCCGCACGCTCGAGGGGGCGTGGGCACCGATGCCGTCGTCGTAGCCGACCCCGGCGATGGTGATCCGGTGGCCGTCACCAGGCTGGCTCTCGCCGTTGCTCGTGCCGCGTTCGGCCGGGCCCCAGCCGTTGTCGGACGACATCCACGGGGCCTTCGACAACGCCGTCGTGCCTGACGGCGGGCGGGAGACGAGTGGTGACGTGCCTTCCGAGCCCAAGGCGCGCCTGCCCCACGTGGTGGAGTAGTCGGCTTTGGCCGCCAGCCTGACGCGCTCGCCACCCGGCGCCACCGGCTTGAACGTGATCTGCTGCTGCCACGACGTTCCCGGGGGTACGGCCGGAACCGTGAACGTGCCGGGGCCGTCGAGCTGCCAGCCGACGGGCGTCGCGACGGTGGCCCGGAGCTGGGTGATCGGCGTGCTGCCGTCGTTGGTGACCTGAAGGGTGGTGGTCAGCGGGCGGTCGGCGGGCACGTAGTCCGGCGCCGGCAGGGCCAGCGTCGTCATCGGCGCGGCCGACGGGTGCGTCGACGGCCAGATCCGGAAGACGGACGAGTCGTGGGACGCGACGGCGTCGCGGAGGGTGCCCGCGGTTTCGGTTTCCGTGCCGGTCCAGAGGTCGCGGACGCGGAAGGTGCCGCCCTCGAGACCGAGTTCCGCCGCCGTGGTGCTGATGGTCGTGCTCGCCGGCCCACGGTTGAAGAGCACCACCGCGGCCGATCCATCGGACATCGGCTTCGCCCAGACCTCGGTGTCGCCGTCGTCGCGGAGCTTGTGGCCCTGCGTGCCGGCCCAGTCCTGGTCCAGCGCGATGACGTCGTTGTTTTCGAGGATCGCCTTGGTGGCGGGCGACATCGCGGGCAGGTCGTTCCCGGCCAGCAGCGGCGCGTTCAGGAGCGCCCACAGCGCGAAGTGCGACCGGTACTCGGTGTCGGTCATGCCGCCGTTGCCGACTTCGAGCATGTCCGGGTCGTTCCAGCCGCCGGGGCCCGCGAACTTTTCCAGGCCGACCTGCTGGTCGAGGATGCCGGTCATGCTGCCCCAGTTGTCGCTGATGTCGCCGGTGGTGCGCCACAGCTGCGCACCGGCGTCGCGCCCCCAGGTCCACGGCTTGTTCTCGCCCCATTCGCAGAGGGCGTAGATCATCGGGCGGCCGGTCTTCTTGATCGCGTCGCCCATCTTCGTGTAGCGCTCGACCGCAGGCCGGCCCTGGTTGTTGCAATTGTCGTACTTGAGGTAGTCGACGCCCCAATCGGCGAAGGACTGCGCGTCCGCCTCCTCGTGGTCGAGCGCGCCGGGCATGGTCTTCTGGCACGTCTGTGTGCCGGCGCTGGTGTAGATGCCGAGCTTCAGGCCGAGGCCGTGTACGTAGTCGGCGAGGGTCTTGATGCCGTGTGGGAAGCGTTCGTGGCTGGGTTCGAGCTTGCCCTCGGCCGTGCGATTCTGTTCCGCCCAGCAGTCGTCGATGTTGATGTACTGGTAGCCCGCGTCCTTCATGCCGGACGACACCAGTGCGTCGGCGGCACCGCGGACGAGGTCCTCGTTGATGGCGCAGCCGAACCTGTTCCAGCTGTTCCAGCCCATCGGCGGCCGTTCGCCGACGCGCTGGGCAGCGAAGTAACCCGGCTCCGCGGCTGTGGCGGGGACGGCTTCGGCGACCGTGACCACCGAGGTGCAGGCGGCTATCGCGACGGCCATTCCAACAAGACGACGCACGAGTACCTCCAGGAGCGCGCAACTTTGCGCAGACTCACTCAACAATCAACACGACGGAGCGACAGGCGTCTACGTCCGTTAGTAGGTAATCCATTGCGTGGCCCCACGCTGCATAAGTCCCGCCGGCTCCGGAGCTGGCAGGATGTGGAGCAGGGGGTCGTGCTTGTCGGACGCGCGTTCCCTTTCCCGGCCCGAGGATTGGACGCAATGGGACGCTCGTCGGTGTTCACTTTCCAGTACATCGCCATCGACACGGAGGCTGGTGTCACGCCGGAGGAGTTCGAGACGTTCGTGCGTGGTGAGGGCGTTCACCTGCCCTTGTACCCGGGGTGGCGGTGGACTCTGCTGCGCGGGTTGCGCGGGGAGCGGACCGGGCAGTACCTGATGTTGTACGAGATCGACAGCGCCGAGCAGCGCGACCGCTACGTCACGGCCCGGGGTGAGCAGACCGAGCTGGCCCGGCTGTTTTGGGCGCAGCACCCGGAGGCGGAGGCGGTGCTGGCGCGATGGCGGCGGCTGGGGACGTTCGGTGAGCTGCCGACGTTGTTCACCGACTACCGGCTGCTGGCCGACAATCCGCGGAGCACGGTCACGCCCGGCCCGCGCTACCGCGACCGCCCGGGGGAGGAGCCCGTCGCCCGGGTCGTCGGGATCCACAACCTGGCGTTGCGCGCCGGTGTGACCGAGGAGGTGTTCGACCGCTTCATCGCCGAGAACCACCACCGGATCGAGGACTACCCGGACTGGCGGTTCCACGTGCTCAAGGGCGAGCGGGGCAACCGCCTCGACCAGTACGTGATGATGATGGAGATCGCGAGCCTGGAGGCGCTGGACGTCTTTTACCCCGAGCCCGACATCGCCACCGGCGAGGCCGCGAAGTTCGCGGCGGCCCACCGCGACACCAAGCAGATGTACGAGGAGTGGAAGCAGCTGGCTTCGTTCTCGGGCTCGCCGCAGATCTACACGGACTACCTCGCCGTCGCGGAGAACCCGGCGTAGACCGGGACGGGTCGGGATCAGGTGGTGGGTGCGGAGCCAGTCGCGCACGGCGGCTGATTTCGGCGCGTGGGTGGCCGTTGGCACGGCGGGCGATGTCGACGGCGTAGGTCTGTGGGCGGCGTCGTGCTCCTCGATGTCGTAGGCCCCGTCGGTGATCGCCTCGATCGCATCGACGTCGGCGGCACCGATGCGCGGCCGGGTCACCGGCTCGATCCCGCCGGGCAGCAACAACGCGGGCGTGGCCAGCTCTGGGGACAGGCTCGAGACCGATGTTGCGTTAGTCGGTGAATCCGCCTGCGATGAAGTGCCTGTACCTGGTGACCCGCAGGAGATAGCCACAACTCGCCGCTCGACGGCCGGACCTGGGTCGTCGGCCGACGGCATATCCTCATTGCACGGCGGGTTGGCATGGGTGGCAGCTGCCGGGATGATGGACGGGCTGGATGCGCCGACCATCCCGGGGGAGTGGCAGCCTGTGCGAGTGTGTGTTGTCGGGGCGGGACCTGGGGGAATCGTCACCGCCAAGGTGTTGTTGGAGCACGGTTTCGACGTCACGGTCTTTGACAAACACCAGCGGGTCGGCGGGATCTGGTCGCCGGGTGGCTGCTACGACGGGCTGGCCAACCAGTCCGCACTCCGCATCTTCGAGTTCGCGGATCTGCCCAACCGCCTGCACTTCGCCGGCGCCGTGGATACCCAGCGCTATTTGGAGGACTACGCCGGGACCTTCGGTGTGATGGATCGCCTCCGACCGGGCACCGAGGTGATCTCCATCCGGCCGGTGGACGGGCCCGGGCGGGTGGGCGCCTCCGGCTGGTCGGTCGACTCCCGGGCCGCCGGGGAGGAGGCGGCGCAGGTTCGTCGCGAAACGTTCGACTACGTCGTGGTCGCCAGCGGGGCCCATCATCACGTCCGGCTGCCCGACCTGCCCGGACGTGAGTTGTTCGGCGGAACCGTGCTGCACTCCAACGAGGTGCGGGCCGGGACGTTCGCCGGCCGGCGGGTGGTCGTCGTGGGCGGAGGCAAGTCCGCACTGGACCTGGTCACCCGCGCCGGGCGCGAGGCAGCCTCGGCCACGATCGTGCAGCGCAAGGTGAACTGGATGGTCCCCGAACGGCTCCTGCTCGGTCTGGTCGGCTACAAGTGGATCCTGTTCACCCGGTTCGGTGAGGCGCTGCTGCCTCGTTACCACGACCCGGCCTGCGTCCGCCCCATCGACCGCGTCAACGACCGGGTCAAGCGAGCCCTGTGGTGGCTCATCACCCGCGACATGCTGATTTCCACGGGGCTGCACCGGCTGCCGAAGGAGCTGTGGCCCGCTCACCCGCTTCCCTTCCACCTGGCACACGCCGGAGTGATGCCACGCGGCTACGCACGGGCCGTCCGTCGCGGCCTGATCGCCGCCAAGGTCAGCGCTGTCGAGGCGTATACCGACAAGGGGCTTCGCCTGGCGACCGGCGAGGAAGTGGCGGCGGATGTCATCGTGTTCGCCACCGGCCACCACAAAATCTTCCCGTTCTTGGATCCGGACGTGCAGGTGCACGATCCCGCCGGGCGGATACGCCTCTACCGGGGCATCGTGCCACCCGGCGCCGACCGGCTGGGATTCGTCGGATTCCGGCAGGTCTTCAACAACATCATGGGCGTGGAACTCACCGCGCACTGGCTGGCCCGTTACTTCCGGTCGACACTGCGCACGGCCCCGAGTGAGCAGGAGATGCAGCAGGGCGTCGACGCTCGCCTGACCTGGCAGGAGCGGGTGCTTCCGGGCTCCGGCGGCTACGACTTCGGCCCCTACGACATCCACTGCGCGGACGAACTCATGCACGACATGGGTCTACCGTCTCGCCGCGCCGGCAACCTGTTGGCCGAGTACCTGCTTCCCGGCGGACTCGCACACCGCTACGCGGGCCTGATCAGCTCGAATTCCACGACTCGGAAGCAGGACACGTCACGGAACACCTAGTAGGGCAGGCGAGGCGAGCGTGGTCACCGCGGCAGGCGAACTCGATCTTGCCGTCACCGCGCAGCTCGCCGATGGACTGCGCCGACACCCGCCGGCGCTGATCTGCGACATGTCGGCGATCAGGTTCTGTGCCGCACGGGTCATCGATCCTGATCGCCACTGCCGGTGACGCGGCCGTGGCACGGGTGCCTTTCGCCGTGGCCGGCCGCTCACGAGCCCTGCGGCGGCCGATCGCCGCACTTCATCTGGAACAGGTTCTACCTGTTCACCGCGGGGTCTCCGAGACGGCCCCACACGAGCTTGCGCACACCGCATCGACCAGCATCAGGCCACGGCCACCCCGCGGTCCGGAACTCGCAGCAGCAGTTCGCCGGCCCCGCAATCGGCGACGCCTCGGCCGGCGTCTCCTGGGCGCCCCGGGTATGGAGTGGGGCCGGTGCCGGTCTCGACGATGATGTTGCCGCTGAAGGTGAGCCGGTTGCCCGTTCCCGGTGAAGGATGTCCCGGTGCCATCGGAGTCTGGCCGGGCGCTGGTTGTTCGTGGGTCAGGACGTTGTTCACGGATGTGTAAGAACCGCGGCTTGATCACCGCGCGGGCCGAAGAGGTGGAGTAGCTCGACGGAGTCGGTGGCGGCGGGCCCGAACCAGTGGGGTTCCACCGTGTCGAACTCGGCGACTTCGCCGGGGGTCAAGGTGAACTCGCGTTCCCCGATGATGACGCGGACCGTGCCGGCGAGGACGTAGAGCCATTCGTAGCCCTCGTGGGTGACGAGTTCTGGTTCCCGGCGTGCCAGGACTTGCTTGAAGACCTGGATGCGGCCGGGGTACTGAGTGAGTGGGACGACGATGCTGCCCTGGCCGTGACGGTGTGGCTTGAGATGGACGCGTGGATCCCCGGTCGCCGGCGGGGCGACGAGCTGGTCGAGCGCGACGTGGTGGACGCGGGCGAGGGGTATCAGCAGATCGAGCGTGGGCCGGCGCTTGCCTGACTCCAGCCGCGAGAGGGTGCTGACCGAAATCCCGGTCTCCGCCGCGACCGTCTCGAGGGACAGGCGTCGAGACTGGCGGATCGCGCGCAGGCGAGGCGCGATCCCGTTGAGGATCTCTTCGGTTTCGGCGTCCATGCCGCGGAGTCTGCACCATGCCGGCACCGTCTTTTGCGGTTTCCGCAAAGATGCTGGGGAACCGTGCCGGGTCGTGTGCAGGCTGTCCTTGACCTTGCCGCCGACCCCGGGGAGCTATCTCTTGACCACGACCTCTGCGCCCACGTCTCCGGTGCTGACCGCTGCCCGGCGTTGGGCGATCTTGGTGATCTGTGCCTCCAGCCTGTTTCTGGTCGGGCTTGACACCACCATCGTCAACGTCGCCCTGCCTCGGATCGGTCACGGTCTCGCGGTGGGAACCCGGGCCCTGGAGTGGGTCGTCGACGCTTACACCATCGTGTTCGCGAGCTTGCTGATCACCTCCGGGGCCCTGGCCGATCGGTTCGGTCGCCGTCGGATCTTCCAGCTCGGTCTGGTGGGCTTCGGGCTCGCGTCGGTGGCGTGCGCGGCGGCCCCTTCGGTGGGTGCCCTGATCGCCGCGAGGGCCGCCCAGGGCGTGGCGGCGTCGATGCTCAGCCCGGTGGCGCTGGCCATCGTCGTGAACGCGACGCCTGACCCCCGCGAGCGGGCCCGTGCGATCGGCGTGTGGGCCTCGGTGTTCGGCCTGAGCATGGCCGCCGGCCCGGTGGCGGGAGGAGCCCTGCTGGCCGGGTTTGATTGGCGATCGGTGTTCTGGATCAACGTCCCGCTGGTGACGGCCGCCGTGGTGCTCGTGGCGAAATTCGTCCCGGAGTCGCGCGGCGGCCACGCACGGCGCCTCGACCCGGCCGGCCAGGTGCTGCTGGCGGGGCTCCTCGCACTGGTCGTGGGTTTGCTCATCGAGGCCCCTGCGCTGGGTGGGACCTCCCCGATCATTCTCGGCGGATACGCGGGTATCGCGGCGATTTCGCTCGCCTTCGCGTGGGTCGAGCTGCGCAGGCCGGCGCCCCTGATCGAGCTGAGGTTGTTCAGGCGCCCGCCCTTCGCCGCGGCGGTGCTGGGCGCGGTCGCCGTGTTCGTCGCCTTGTCGGTGACCGTGCTGTTCACGACGTTCTCCCTTCAGGAAGGTCGCGGCTGGACACCGCTGGCCGCGGGTACGGCGGTTCTTCCGCTGGCGGTCGGTGCGACCGTGTGCGCCCCGCTGTCGGGCATCTTGACCGGCCGGTTGGGGCCACGTGTCCCCCTTGTCCTTGCCGGAGTGTTCATCGCCGCCGGGGGTGGCGTGCTGTGGGCGGCCCTGACACTGAGCACGATCACCGCGGTGCTCCTGGCGGCTTACCTGCTCCTGGGCATCGGGGTCGGTTTCGCCAACGCACCGATCACCAACACGGCCGTCAGCGGACTGCCACCAGAACGTGCCGGCGTTGCCGGCGGCATCACCTCCACGGCACGCCAGGTCGGCTCGGCCGTCGGCATTGCCATCGCCGGCGGACTGGTCGCCGGCGCGCGATCCGAAGCGTTCACGCGAGCGATCTACCCCGGATGGCTCGTGGCGGCCTGCGGGCTGTCCCTGCTCCTCGTCGCAGTAGCTTCTCGTCCCCGAGACGCGTCGCCATCCAGCTGAGTGGTGTTGGTCAGCGGGCTCCGAGAAACACACGCCAGCAACCGCCTCCGCCCCGACACCGCCGCGATACTCCGCTGGGCCATGCCAGGCCGCACACTTGGTTCGGCTGCGAGGCTGCGGCGAGAGTAGTTACCTCATTGCGTGAAGACCACGAAGAACCCGCTCCATGAAGTCGACACTGGGACGATCGCCGGGGGCCAGCTGCGTGTCTTGGACAGCTACCAGGCCACGGTCGGCGAGGTCGGACACCAGGACGCGTGCGACGCCCAGGGGAATTCGTCGATACGCGGCGATTTCCGCGACCGATTGCGATGAGCGGCACAGGAGGCAGATCGCGGCCTCTTCGCGAGAGCAGCCGTGCTCCGGAGCACGGCCTCGCTCGGTTGCCGCAATGAGCGTTTCGACGGGCAGCGTGCGCGTGGGCCGCGTACGTCCATGGGTGCGGAAGTACGGACGGACAAGATCGGCCGTGTCCAGCTCGAGCCCTAACGCCGGCTCCACATCGGCTCCTCACCGCAATTATCGACTGTCGGAAATGTTTGTCGGTCAACCAATCTTCAGCAATCGTCCGAACGGGTAAATAACTGGTAACAGTCGGTGGCTTCGCTGCGCGACATCCAGAAAGCTGCGCCATCTGATCGACGGACGGCGGCACAGTCGCCTCAGCTTGACCGGTCGCGGTGTCGCTTCCGATACCGGGAACGGGGCGACGGCTTCGCGATCCCGCCAGATCGGCGAGGTGCTCAGCCGGCACGCGGGGCCACGAGGGTCGGAACCGCTGGCTTTTGTGCTGTAGGCGCCGTCGCCGTCGCCCGGACAGGCGGAATTCCAAGATCGCGTGGAGCCAGGCGCAGAGTCATGCTAGGTGGTAGGGCGGGCGGCGATTCTGGTCACCGGGCGTACGGCTGGCGCTCATAGCCGGCTTTGAGCGCAGGCATCTGCTCTACCTGATCTTCCTCCGGTTGGTGGGTCTGCTGCCCGCGGGGCTGCGGCTGCACCGGTTGGTCACCCCAGCCATGATCCTGTGCCGGCACCGGCGCCTGGTCACCGCGAAGTGGACCTACCCACACCGAGCCGGCCGTCCGCCCGTCGACGAGGCACTCACCGAGTTGATCGAACAAATGGCCATCGAGAACCACCACGGGCGGTACAAGAGGATCCAGGGTGAGTTGCTCAAGCTTGGACACCGGATCGGTTCCTCGACGATCCGGCGGATCCTGAAGCGGGCGCGCATACCTCCCGCGCCGGACCGGCACACCGACACGTCCTCGCGCAGTTCCTGCGCACGCAGGCTTCGACGATGCTGGCGCGCGGCTTCTTCCCCGTCGACTGTGCGCTCACACTCAAGCGGATCTACGTGTTCTTCGTGCTGGAGGTCGGCAGCCGTTACGTCCATGTCCTGGGCACGACCACGAACCCGGACGGTGGATGGACCACCCAGCAGATCCGCAACCTGGTCATGGAGCTCGGTGATCGAGCGGACGGGTACAGATTTCCTATCCGCGACCGGGCCGGCCAGTTCGCGGCCTCCTTCGATGCCGTCCTGGCCGACGTGGGCATCGAGACGGTGCGGATTCCTCCGCGTTGCCCCACGGGCGAACGGCTACGCCGAGCGGTTCGTGCTCACGGCTGGAACGGAGCTCACCGACCGTGTGTTGATCCTGGGTGAGCAGCATCTGCGGACCGTGCTCGCCGAGTACGTGCAGCACTACAACGGTCGGCGGCCGCGCCGCTCTCGCGAGCTTCGCCCACCCTGGCCGGCCCGCCCTGCGGCAGGGCTCAACTCTCAGCGGATCAAGCGACAGCGGCTTCTCGGAGGCCAATGTCGGTTAAGGGTGCAAGCCTCGGTTCTCGACCGCGTCCGAGATCTTCTACATTCGAACAACTCGGTCAAGGGTTTTCCGCTTCGAACTCGCGAACCGCGGCCTCGGCTTCTCGCGATCCCGGTCGCAGATGTGTATGGGCTTCGCCTTGCTCATGGCCTTTCTGTAGCCATTCCATGAACTCGCGACGACGTTCCTCGTCGGGCATCCGCTGCCTCAGCCACCCGGATTTTTCGAGTTCCTGTTTGTTCCCGTCACTGATTCGCTGCCGCCGGGGCATGTCGTTCTCCTCGGCGTCGCCGTACTTCTCCTCGTAGTAGTCCTTGTCCCGTGGGCCACCGGACATGGCCATCGCGGACGTGCCCGCGGTGATTCCGAGTTCGCCGGCGACTACGGCCGGGACTGTGTCGGCCGCGACGATTACCAGCTGACCTTGCGACGTCGCGAGCAGCACGCCCGAGCCGGGAGATGGCGGGCCGCTCAGCGGCGTGCCGCCACGCGGACCACCACCGGCAGTTCGCATGATCAGGAATAGGAGGGCATCGACCTCGAGTTCGGCCACGGCGCGGGCGAATTCGTGGCCTGCCGCGTTGATCTGTCCTTGTGTGGTGGCGTTGCGCGCGTCTGCGAAATTGATCAAATGGTTGGCAGCGCGGAATAGTGCCGCTCCGATGAAGACGGCGGTCAGTCCAAGGGCGATGTCGGCCGCCCAGCCGACCGGGGTCAACTGCGAGGCGATGAACACCGCTGCGAACGAGATGACCGCGGCGACCAACGCCTCCGGTGTCAGCACGCTGAGAATCTTTTCGCGAACCGCCGCGTTGATGTCAGCGGCGTGGAAAGCTGCCACCAGCCGTTCGGTTGGCGTCATCGCGGCGATCTGTTCGTCGGACAATTCCGGCGGTTGCCTAGCCGGCGCCTGGAGCCTCGGTGCTTGGCTGCTGGCCGAGCCCACCGTGGACGCGCGTGGAGCGCCGGGCCTCGTTAGCTCGGCGATCTGCGAGCCAGGGCCGACCGCCGAATTGCTCCTCGCCCCGACGTGCATGTAGTTGACCTGCTCGTCGGTCAGTTCGGCGAGTCTGCTCAGGATGTCCGGCCTGTTGAAACCGTTCAGCAGTTCAGCCGCGGTCTTGAAGTCTCCGGTCTCCTTCGCTGTCCGCAGGGCGGAGCGATAGCGCTCATCGAGTGACGGTCCGGAGCTGAGCGGCGCTCGTTGCACCGCAATGAGATGGCTCACGGCTCGGTTCCCGGCAGACGTCTGCAGTCTACCGATTGCAATGGGGTTCACATGTGCTCTAGCGACTCTGGCAGCGGTTTCGGGTGATTTACCACGCCGCGTCACGTCAACCTTGGGGCTCAGAGGCGTGACGTACGTGTCGTGCTGATGCGCCGGCATAGATCCCCCGTAGGCAGGTCTGCTCTCCACTTCAGCACTGCTCCAAGGTCATGGCAACCGTCCCGCTCATCGTCTGCCCCAACGGGCAGTCTCGTTCACCCTGACGGGGCCGCCGGCAGGACTTCTAGTTCGCTGCGGACGTTCGTGGATTCTTACCGCACTTATGGGTCGATTCGTGATCAATGACGGTGTGAAGGGGACGCGCTGGTGAAACTAAGGCATGTCTCGTAACCGGTGTAGTGGTTGGCGGGGCAAGTTGTGCTGCAGCTGCGCGGTCAGCGGATTGGTGGCCCCGATTTGTGGTTGGACGGGATTGACCGGAGGGCGTGATCGGTCCGGTTCGGGTCGATGCCTGCTACCGACGGCCCAAGCAGCGCCCCGCTTCGGTGGCATCCGGCCCGGTCATCCGCGTTGTCGGCGAGCACGCGAGGCGGCCCACTCGCGCAGGCGCTCGGCGATCTCGATCTCGTAGCCGTTGTGGGCGGGCTGGTAGTAGGTTTCGCGGTCCATGTCGGCGGGGAAGTAGTCGGCGCCGGAGAAGCCGTCGGCGGTGTCGGGGTCGTATTGGGAGTTCTTGCCGTAGCCGAGGTCTTTCATCAGCCGGGTCGGGGCGTTGAGGATGTGGGCGGGCGGCATGAGCGAGCCGGTGCGCCGGGCGGCGCGGTGGGCCGCGTCGAAGCCGCGGTAGACGGCGATGGATTTCGGGGCGGTGGCGAGGTAGACGACGGCGAACATCACGCGGCGGCCCAGGTTTCAGTCGTCCAGGACGACGACGTGCTTGCCCGGCGTGGTGCCGGACTCGACGTCGGCCTGGGCATCTCGGACCTGTTCCAGGCCGTGGTAGGCCTTCGCGATCGGGACGGTGAGGCGCCCTGCGGCGATGGCCTGGAGCTGGTGGGCGAAGACGTCGGCCGGGAGGTCGGCGGCCTGACCGCCGTAGGACGTCAGCCGCACCCCGGTGGGGATCATGAACGGGGATCGTCCACTGGCCCGCCAGGGCTCCGGTGAAGCAGACGGTGCCGTCCCGGCGGACCGTACGGAGGGTGTCGGCGAGGACCGAGCAGCCCACCAGCTCCAGTGCGGCGTCGACACCCTCCGGTATCAGCGCCCTCACCTGGTCGGCGATCGCGCCGTTGTCGACGAGAGGGTGGTCGACGCCCGCGGCCCGCAGTTCCCCGGCCCTCTGCGGGCTGCGGGTGGTGGACAGCACGGTGGCTCCGAGGTCCTTCGCGATCGTGGCCGCGCTCAGCCCGACCGTGGAGGTGCCGCCGCGGATCAGCAGCGTCTGCCCCGCTTGCAGGCCGAGGCCGGTGGCGAGGGAGCCGTACGCGGTCTGGAACATCTCCGGCAGCGCGCCGACGACGTCCCACGGCAAGCCGGTCTCGAACGGGATGACCTGCTCCGCGGGCACAGTCACGTACTGGGCGTACGCGCCGTCGTAGGAGCGGCCCATGCCGCCCATCATCGTGGCCACCTGCTGTCCCGGCCGCAGTCCGCTGCTCTCGTCGGCCTCATCGACCACGCCGGCGCACTCGATGCCGGGGACGCGCGGGTAGGTGACCTCCGCATCCGACTCGCCCTTGCGGGTGCTGACCTCGGATTCGTTGACGCCGAACGCTTTTACCTTGATCCGCACCCAGCCGGGCTTGCGTGCGGGTACCGGCACATCCTTGATCTCCAGTGCGTCGAGGCCGCCGGGCCGGGTGACGACGACGGCTCGCATCGTCACCGGTGCGGCGTCGCCGGCTGCTGTCGGTGGGTTCATGCCGAACTCCTTGTCGCGTGTTCAGGGGCGGTCGATGTTCGCCCACGAATCGAGGGCCGCCTGGTAGTGGGCGTCGGCCTCGAAGGGCGGGTGGCCGACGCTTTCCGCGGTGGGCCGGTCGGTGACGGCGGGCCACAGACGAGTCTGCTCGCCGGTGGCGAAGTCGAGCACGATGTCGCGGATACGCGTGTCACGCTCGGCTTGGTCGGGGCTGCGGCCCGGCTGTTCCTGGCCGACCAGGGCGTACATCTCGGTGCCGTGCACGGCGGGCGCGCCCTCGGCGGGCCCGATCGCGAGGAGGTGGGCGTTGCCGCCCGCAGCGGCGTGAGTCAGGGCGGCGCGGGCGGCGGGGAGCCCGAAGATGTAGTCGGTCAGAAGCGCGGCACGGACCTCGGCCGGGGTGCGGCCGCCCTGGTCGTAGGCATCGACGATCTTCTTCGCGCGGGAGCGGGGGATGCGCCAGCCCGCGACTTCGTCGGTGATGCGGTCGACGGTGTGCGGGTCGAACCGGTCGAGGTCGTTGGCCACCCACCAGCCCATGTCGTCGCTGGCGAAGCTCAGGAGTACGTCGATGTCCCGGTGCGAGCCCGAGGCCAGGACGTCCATGGGGTGGGCGTGCAGCACGGCGCCGGGCCGGCCGGTGTCCAGGACGACGCCGAGGCTCTGGCAGTCCATCCCGCCGCGGGCTCCGAGGTCGGTCGGGGTGACCTTGTGCAGGGCGGTCACCAGGGAGGCGGTGTCGAGGTCGATCAGCTTCTCGGGGTTGTCCGCGACACCGAGTTCGGTGACGAACCGGTGCGCGAGTTCCTCGGCCCACCAGGCGGGCTGGAGACGGGAGGGTCCGGCGGAGAACCCGGCGAGCCGCCGGTACAGCCCGTCCGCGGAGGACGCGCCGAGCAGCCCGAAGGTGGAGTAGGCGCCGGCGCTGTGGCCGTAGACGGTGACCTGGCCGGGGTCGCCGCCGAAGGAGGCGATGTTCTGCTTGATCCAGGTGAGCGCGGCGATGATGTCCTGCAGGCAGAGGTTGCTGGCCTCGGCGAGCCGGCCGCCGTACTGCGAGAGTGAGACCGCGCCGAGTGCGCCGAGCCGGTAGTTGACCGACACGCTCACCACCCGCCCCGAGGCCGCAAGACCGGCGGCGTTCGAGGTGGTCTGCGTGTTCGCGCCGAACTCGAAACCGCCGCCGTGGACGTACACGGCCACCGGGAGCGCTTTCCCGGCCGGCTTCGCGGGAGCCCAGACGTTCAGGTTCAGGCAGTCTTCGCCGGTCCCGCTGTCGGCTTCGAGCCAGTCGCCGGTGTCGGGCTGGACGGGGGCGACGCCCTTGCGGTCATAGGGGCGGTCCGGGTCGAAGTCCGCGAGCACGGGGCGGCGGTACCGCTCGGCGGTGGCGTACGGGATTCCCCACCAGGACCGCACCCCTGGTGCGGTCGGGGCCGTGGGTGTGGTGGCGGTCATGATGAGTCCTTCCGGCGCGGTTGCTTGTTCTCGATCATTTCCCGGGATTCGGCAAATGGCCCTGCCGGCAGCGGTCATCTGGTGGTCACCAGGTGACACTTTTCCCTGCCCCTCGTCGTCCCGTACCCCGAGTTCGGCGGGTTCACCTGTTCGAGTTGTCGATCTCTGTGGACGACCTGCCCTGTTCTCCGGCGAACAGGGCCCGCGAAGCCCTTCAGGTCCTGCCCATGCCGCACCAGAGCAAATCGATCAGCGCGGCGGTCTGCGCGCGCCAGTCCTCGCCGGGGCCGAGGTAGCGCAGCCCGGCCAACCCCCGCAGGACCGTCTCCGGGGTCAGGCCGTCGCGGACGGTCCCGGCGTCGACGTTCGCCGTCAGGAGAGTCGAGACCGCGCCGACCATCGCGTGGTACGCGCTCGCGGGCAAGTTCCCCGTGGGCGGACGTCTCGACGCGCAGGGCGTCGGCCAGGCCGCGCTTGGTCATCAGGTAGTGCGCGAGATGGTCGGTGGTCCAGACCCGGAACGAAGCTTGTGCCGCTGACCTTTGCGGTTCCTGGCCGAGATTTCCCGAGTCTCGGGTGTGCTAACCGGTGCCGGCCCGCATGCGCGTGTAGTTCTTCACCTTCTCGAGCGCGAAAACGGTCGATTTGGAGTTCGGCGATATGACGGATACGGCTTCGGCGAACTTCACCAACGTGCCGGGGTGGTGTACGATGCACGCTTTCGCAATGGCGGCGATGTGCGGTCGGGTTATCGGTATCTCTTCGACGCCGAGGTCGATCCCCAGAGATTCCGTGAGCATCTCGATGGCGAGGTTGCGCCCGGCGAGTTCGCGGAGCTCGGGCACTCTTTCCAGTGCGTCGACGACTTCGCCGAGGTCGTCGGCTTGCGATATCGGACCCGGCGAGGCCGGCACCTTGAGCATAGCCCTGGCTTGATCGGTCGTCGGGCCGTCCGACCCCGTCACCATGTCGATCACGTCCAACAGCCGGATGAGAGCGCCCGGCTGCTTGTGACAGGCCAGGACGAGGGCGAAGAGATGCGGCCGCGCTGTCGAATGCTCGGCGACGGCGACGCTGCAATCCGGATCGTCGTTGAGGACCTGGATGGTGAGACGTCGCCCGTCGGCTTCGCGGAGGACTGCGAACTGAGTTAGGTGGTCGACGAATTTGCCGAGGTGGTGGTGGAATTGCTGGCCACTGGGTAGCGAGAGATCCCCGTTCGGATCAGGTTGTGTTCCGGTATCGGACCGCGCTGTTGTCGAGGCGCCAGGGCCTTCGGTAGCCGACCGCGGGTGAACCCGGTCGTCGTGAGCGTCCTGCCACAGCCGCTCAAACGAATCGAGGATTGCTTCTTCGTCGCGAATGCGCCCCAGCCCGATGAACGCATCGACGACCCAGAGCATCACGTTCCGGTTCGGCAGTTCGCCGGTGATCAGCGCCTTGTGGCACGTGGTTGTCGAGAACGGGCGGCTGCTGTCTTCCTCTGTCCAATTCCGGGCGATCCAGCCGGCGACCTGCATGACGCTGGGATACCCGGCTTTCGCATGCAGCCGGTGCAACGCGGTCTTCAGCGCTCGGACCGGGCCGGGAGGCAGGTCCGGCTGGTGCCAAGCGCGCCCCATGGCGTCTCCTCTCACGGCATCACGCAACGTAACTCATCATAAACCGAGTTACTGATGATCAATTCGCGCGAGCTGGGACCGATGGGCTCGCACACCTGGTTTCGGCCTGGGATCACACCGTTTCTGAGCCGCCTCAGATGAGCGTAACGAGATGTCATCGACGGTAAAACCGCCGTTGACCTGCTGAGATAGTGGATTCCATCGGTAGCGGAAGCCCTCGTTGGTTCGTGTTGGGAGCGGAAATGGACAGACCACGTGTGCACCGGTCGCAGAGCGGTCGAGCGGTGGACTCGGCCGGCTGGAGGCAGCTGGCTCGGCTTGTCGAGCTGGCCTTCGCCGGCGACCGCGAGTCGTTCGTGCGGATGCTTCTGCTCTTGGTCGTCGTCGCTTCGATCGGCTTGGCGGCGATCGGGTTGCTAGGTTCGACGCTTGTCGGCGGTGTCGGCGGGGGAACGGTGCTGCTGAGTGCGTTTCGCCGTCGACACGGCGATGGCGGCGCGTGATCGCGACCGGCTGGGATTGGCTCACTGCTCGACGCGCATTCCCCGGCGGAATCACCAGGGGCGCGACCGCCGCGGCGACGAAGATGGCCGCCTCCGCCGCTAGGGTCGTGGTGGTCGCCGAGGTGAAGGCTCGTCGGCCGCGACTAACGGGATCAGCAGGGTTCCGGAGATCGCGAAATCAGCCGCGACGCCGATCTGCAGGACGGTGTTGATCGCCCCCGGTGTCGGGCCGTGTCCCGCTCCGGCACCTTGGCCGACACGATTTCGTCCAGCATGCTGGATGCCGAAGTCAGCCCGATCCCGTACATCAGCGCGTCCGGGATGATCTCCCAGGTGGTCAGTGCGGGCCCGCAGCGGTGCACCGCTCGTCGGTCAGGACGCGGCTGCTCGCCTTGTCCGCGATTATGCCGTGGAACTGTCGTCTTCGCGGCCGACGACACACCACGCCGGTGATGCGCGCGGCGCGGCCTGCCTCCGACAGCTGCTCCCCGGGCCTCCGAAGGCCAGCGACGAAGACGGCGCGGACGGGGCCCTAATGACTACTGAACGAGCCAGCTGTTCTTGGGCGGTCAGTGCGTACGTGGCGGACACGCCTGGCCGAACCGGTGCTGGGCCGGTGTGAGCGCCGCACGAGCATTGCGCTGGCGACGATCATGGCCCCGGCCAACTGTTGGTAGGCGCGTGTTGGAGCCATCAACCGCCAGTAGCCGATCTGATCACCTACTTACGGGACAGGACAGTGGCATGATGACCCTGTCTCGTTGGGTGCCCGTGTGCGCTCGCCTCCCGAGTAACTCGGCTGTCGCCGCCAAGATGGTCTCTGCGTCGGCACGACTCTAGGAGAAGCCCTTGGTCGTGCTGTCGTTGTGGTGGGCGGCGTGGGCCATGCTTTTGCCATCCCAGTCGGTCACGGCCCAGTGCTGGTCCCGGTTTTGCTGGTCCGCGGTAGTAGCCAGCGAAGCCTCGTAGGCGGGTGGCGGCAGCAATGTGGCTTGCAGCTTGAGGCGCACGACAACGTCGTCCGCCTGATCCCGCTGCAACGCGCGGCGACGGATGAGGTGACGGCGCGGTCGGTGAGAACTCAGCTGTGGGTGCGCGCGCGAAGGTTCGAGCCCGTTCGCCGCGAGCATCAGTAGGAGCGAGGGGACGGCCACCACCTCTCTCGTCAGGCGAAACTCACTCATGTGGGTGAGGTTGAACTGAGATGCGCACTGTTCACGAGTTCAGCAGCTGGAAGCCCTCGGCGAAGACGCTGTGGTGCTTTGACGTGTCTGTCCGAGCGCCTGGACGAATACCTCCTTCGCCTGTTGGTCAGACGCGCCTGGGTCGAGCTCGACTGCGACCTGAGTGCTCGGTGTCCGAATTTGGACACGCGTTGGCTGCTTACGAGGACGCAACCTAGCCACGACCGCCATGGCTAGAGACCCCAGAGCGGTCAGGGCGCTGACTGACATGGCCACGACGGCCCACACCAATGCGTTCATCTCATGCCGCCGTTCCTACCGCGATGGTGGTCCCCACTACTGTCGCCGAAAAGAAGATCAAAGACAAGCTGGTCATAGCTGAGTGTGATGGTCCGACAGCTATGAGGTACAAAATCGTGTCAGCTGCGAAGGCGGCAATGACGGCAAACCCGGCGAATATCCACATTAGGTTGGCTACTATCCCGTCGGTGGACCTCCGTCGGCTGGAGGCAAAGAGTTCGCCCGTCGCGCCTGCGGCGATGACCGCTCCGACGATCAGAAGTTCACCACTTCCCAGCATCTTGTCGAGGTTGAGCCCCTCGGGTGATACCGAGTCCCTGAACGCTGCGATGATCACCGGCAGGAGGCCGAAGATGACTCCGAAGAGCACCCAGACCACGACGCGGACCAGCTTCACCTTCCACGCCGGCATTTCCTCCATCTCAAGCTCCTCAGCTGTGTTGACTCCCGTCTGCTTGCGTGGTCCTATATCGCCATCTCGCGACCCCGTGTTGCAACTTCCCTCCTGCGAATTTCGGTTTTAGAGGAACTTCGTCATAAGGTCACAAGCTCGCGTCGGATTCGAAAGGATCTCCTGCTGCCCGTAACGGTGCAGCCGACGAGGTTGGGCGCGACGTCAACTGGGCCTGTCGATCGACCAGGCTTCACTCTCGATGAAAGCGCCCATCGAGTGGACGAATCTGGCTTAGTGGACAAAAACAGGACACCGCGAAATCCCGTGCTCACCTGTGAGTACCGGAAACGCTGTCATGGGTGCTGGCCAGCCGGTTCGCGGAGTGTGGGCGGCGGTTGATGGACTGGCGATACCGTGCCTCATGATCACGTTCTGTCGTCATGAGGTTCCTGTATCTGCTGGTTGTGCGAGTATTCGGGTGGCTGGTTCTGGCGGCCCGGATGGTGAGGTCGGCGGACGGGTGATCGGGAGATGCGAGTGGTCGTCATCGTCGGGCCTGGAGGAATGCGCGGATGATCTTGACGGCGAAGGAGTGCAGACGGGGAAGCCGGCCATCGGTGACGCCAAGGAATCGAAAGCCGACTTGGACCGCCGCTCGTCACCCGCCATGCCCGCACCCTACTGCCGGGTAACCATTGGGAACCGCCCGCTCACGAGTGCAGGGAGACGTCGACGAGCTGGCATGTAAGCCGGATCCTGTTTCCCGGTCGCCTTGCGGCTCGCGGGGCGGCGGCCATCCACCTCGGCCTGCCGTCGCCGGCAGGCTCCAGCGGCCTACCCGCAGGCTCGGACGGGCCGTCCTCGAACGCCTGCGCAGGAGCCCGGGGGCTCCCTCTTGGCCTTGCTCCGGGCGGGGTTTACCTAGCGATGGCGTGCACCGCCCGTTATGCCGCGACGGCTACGTGATCGGGTCGACCATGAGGTGAATTATTCGAATGTAGCTGCGCATTCGTGGGTCGCTGAATCTGTATGCACCTTTGGCGGCTCTGCGAAGAATTGTCGATCCGTCGTTCGAGACCAGTTTACGCAGAGGGCCGGTCGGGTCGAAATCTTTCGGAAACTTGTGGCGCAGCTGGGAAATCGTGAATTCGAGATCGTCCAGGGAGGCTGCCGTCGTCAGTACCTTGCGGTACACCTCCGTCTGCGCGCGGACGCTCGCGTTGTATGTGGTCCGCAAGGAGCCCTCCGCGTCCTCCACCGCCGTCGACATTGCCAACGGCAAGTCCGACCGCTCAATGCGGCGGCGCCCGGTTCTGATGGCGTTCTCGGCGGATTTCAACGCCAGCAGGTGCGTGAAGTGGGGGTAGCCGGCGCTGAGTCGGACGATCGCTTCCGCCACTTCATCCTCGAAAACTAGCCGCAGCGCCCGGGCGCGGTCCGCGATGATGTCGTGGAGGCTATCCGTTGTCATCAGCTGTAGCTCGGTCTCGCGGAGAGATCGCTGGACTGACGTGTGCGCGCCGGTTAAGTCGGCGGCCGTCTCCGCTATACCGACCAAAAGCAGCTTAAACCCTGATCCCTGAGCACCTTTATCAGCTCGGCCGTCTTGCGCCGGGCCACGGGGTCTCCGACGACGTCCAGCTCGTCGATCAGCATGAAGCCGGTCAGGCCGGCAAGGTGTCGAGCTGCGTCGGAGGCGCCCAGCACGCCGCCGGGCCGATACGTAGCGGACTGTGCGACCTGTCGATCCCGGCCGGCGGTCAACGTTTCGAGCGCAGCCAGCTTGGTCTTGCGGGTCGTGCTCTCCTGACGCATGTATTCGACTTGGAGCACGTCCACCCGCGCGGAAGAGGTGGGGGAGTTGCTGCAGCTGTCGCCGCGGACGCTGAAGGACCAGACCGCCGCTGGGGTGCTGCCGCATCACCGGTTCGGGAAGCACTACCGGTTCACCTGTGGCGATGTTGCCGAGATCGTGCGGCTGAGTGCGGCGCCGGTGAAGCCGCTACGGCGGCGGGTGCCGCTGGCGGAGCTTGCCGAGGATTTCCGTGCCGCGTGAGGCGGGCGGAGTAACAGAGAAGAGGAGTAAGGATGGCCTACGGCCAGGAAGAGACCGGGTCCGGTGAGTGGCGGGCGCGCTACAAACGGCCCGATGGGACGTGGGGGAGCAAGTCGGGGTTCCCGACGGAGAAGGCCGCCGAGGACTGGGGGCTGAAGCAGGAAGCCTTGATCCGGCGGAACCTGTGGCTGGACCCGCGCGATGGCGAGACCCGATTCGGTGACTTCGCCGAGGAGTGCCTGGGGGCTATCGAGCCGCGGCTGGAGCTGAACACGATCGCGAAGTACCGGTCGTTTCTCGACAACCAGCTGTTGCCGCAGTGGCGGGCGTGGCCGTTGATCGCGATCTTCAACGGTTATGTCGAGATCGAGCGGTGGCTCTCGGAGTTGCACGAGGATTACGCCGAGTCGTCGATGTCGTCGTATTTCGCGTTGTTCTCCACCGTCCTCAACGCTGCTGTCCGTGCCCGGATGATCCCGGCCGACCCGTGCAACGGCGTCCGCGTGTCCAACGGCGAGTTCGACACCGAGCGGCTGGTGGCCACCCCGGCCCAGGTATTGAGGGCCGCGATGCGGCTCTACGAGATGGGCCTGGGGAGGTCGGGGTTCGTGTTGTGCCTGATGGATGTCTACACCGGCGCCCCTTGGGGTGAACTTGTCGGGCAGCAGCGGCATGAGTACGACGCCGAGAAGCGCGGCATCGAGATCCGGACGCCGCTGAAGGAGGTGGGCGGGAAGGTCTACAAAGGAGGCCGGAAGAGTGATGGGAACTCCAGGCCGAAGAAGGGGCGGACCAAGACGCCTGCGGGCACGAGGTTCGTCGCGTTGCCCCCCCGGGGATTGCGGTGCTGTACGAGGAGTTGATGGACAGCCACCGGGAGCCGTTCGTGCTGTGTACTCCGGAGGGGCATCCGTGGCGGCGGTCGAACTTCCGCATCCGGTTCTGGCGGCCGGCATGGGACGGCGTCGAACTCGACGACCCTGGAGCAGGGAGCGGCGCCCGCCGATTTTGCCGACGTTCACGTTCTACGAAGGCCGCCACACTCACAGCACCTGGCTGACCGAGGACGGAGTCCCGGAGGTCGCGCGCCGGGCTCGGGCTGGGGCAGAAGATGAAGGGCATCGCGCGGGTCTACGACCACGTGACCCCGGCGATGGTGAACCAGATCCGGGACGTCCTGGAGGAGCGCTGGCTGCGGTCCCTGGCGTCCCCGTACCCGGGCGAGCGGGCGAAGCTGATGTCCTGGTTCCCCCACCTGCGGTCCCGGCGGGGCCTGGAACCCGGCCCGGGGCCCATCGCCATCTGACGAGGAGAAGCCCCGCCCCTCCGGGGAGGGACAGGGCTTCTGACCTGCGAAAACATGTGGTGCGCGATACTGGGATTGAACCAGTGACCTCTTCCGTGTCAGGGAAGCGCTCTCCCGCTGAGCTAATCGCGCGAGGTGGAGACGGGATTCGAACCCGTGTACACGGCTTTGCAGGCCGTTGCCTCGCCTCTCGGCCACTCCACCGTGACAGGCTCGAGAGCCTACCGAGCGGATGACGGGATTCGAACCCGCGACCCTCACCTTGGCAAGGTGATGCGCTACCAGCTGCGCTACATCCGCATTCCGCAGCTCCGGGAGGTTGTTCCCCCGTCGCCGTGGTGTGGGAAAACCATATCGGACCCCGGAAGCGGGTTCGACACCGGGGTGTCACTCCGCCGTTGCGGGGCCGTCATCAGGCCAGATCGTGCGGGATGAGGTGGGTGAGCGCGTCGTCGACGTCGACCCAGAGGTGCTCGTTGCCCGGCAGCACCACGTCGTACGTCCGGTCGAGGAAGTCGGCCAGCTCCTGGGCGGACGCCTCGAACATGGCGTGCCCGGACGGCGAGTTCAGCTCGATCAGGACGGCTTCGGGGTCCTCGACGGAGGGGCGGATGCGGACGTCGCCGTCACCCGCGTCGGCCAGGAGGCCGTCCGCGAGGAGGTCGCGGGCGTAGACCCACTCGACCCAGCCGGCGCGGCCGGTGCGGAAGGCGGCTACCACCGCGTACGGGTCGCGTGTGTCGTAGCGCAGCTCCACCTTCACCGGAACCGCGGGAGTCCGCGGCGCCAGCAGGTCGAAGACCGCCGTCGAGCGGAGCGTCACGTGATCGTTGCGCATCGTCCTACCCTTCGTCTCCCTTCCCGGCCCGGCCCGGCCGAGGGCGTCACCACTTGGACGCATGAGGAGGCCGATTCCGTCGCGGGTGCGCCGCAGATCACCCGTCCGGGCGCTTCGGCTCCCGTCCTCACCCGTGACCACCCGCGGCGCGCAACTGACCGGCGCGCCCCGCGGAGCCCACGCCTCCATACTGCGCGGTTTAGTCGCCGGGCGATAGCACCGTCGCACGGATGTCGAACGTGGCGTCAGGCGGCCCCCCGGCCGGACAACCCTGGCTAGCTCGGGGTTGTGCGTTCCGTACTCACCGGTAAGCGGAGTGTGGTCGCCGAGGACCACCCGTTTGCAGGCGCCTGAAAGTCGTACGCTAAAGTCGACGGCAACACCGCGAGCGGGCGATTAGCTCAGCGGGAGAGCGCTTCGTTCACACCGAAGAGGTCACTGGTTCGATCCCAGTATCGCCCACGCGAGAGTCGAGAGAGCCCTGTTCGCCGAAGAGGCGGCGGGGCTCTTTTGCTGCCTCCGGCGATCGGGCCCCGAGGTCGGCCCGCATTTCCGCGGCCGAGTCCGTCGTCCGCCGAAGCGGAGTGAACGATCCGTTCGGATCATCCGTATCAGCTCACGAGAGCGGTTCGCGCCCCCGCCGCCGGGGCTCGCCGGAACTGCCTTCGAAGCCTGCCGCCGCGGCGGTTTTTTGTCGAACGCCACCCGTGGGAGGCCGGATGTGATCCTCGGCACGTCGCGCCGTCCTGAGGCCGCGCGAGGACGACGTGTGACAGAACCGGCGCGCGTGACGGCGTGGCGATGAATGTCACCGTCGGTGGCCGCCGGACCCGCGCGCCGGCCACCGCCGATCCCGGCTGGTCCACTGTGGACCACCCGGCGCCCGCAGTGTCCACTGTAGATTCCGAAAACGCCCGCTGGGCCGTTCGGCCCAGCTTGGTCCACCCGGGTGCGGGCATCACCCTGTTCGCTACAGAACGTAGTTTTCAAGGGGATACGCCCTCTCGCGCATCGTCTTCATCTCGTTATCTTCCGGCCATTTTCTGGCGGGGATGTCACGCAGCATGTGGCTGGAAATCCCTTGTAACACTGCCGAGAGAGTCGCCGATAACTTGCCGTGTGAAGCCTCCGCGGGCTCTGCGCGACCACGAATAGGCAGTGACTCTCCGAAGTTATCTCCGGTGACGCTGCGTGCCCGCGGCTCAACTCGATCCAGTTCCCGGGAGGTCAGATGGAAGAGTCGGTGCGGCCTTCGTACACGGTGAGCCAGCCACCGCCGCACATCGACCTCCAGGCCATCCCGCGTCCCGCCAAGCGAGGCGACCACCCCGGCGACAGCGGGGGCCCGTCCGCCAAGGCGTGGCCCGCGGCCTGGGAAGCGCGGTACAGAGCCTGGGTCATCGGCAGCGATGTGTTCATCACGCTGCTGGTGATCGCGATCAGCGCGTTCGTCATCGATCGCGTTGCCCCGCACGACATGCACGCCTTCGGCACCATGCTCGCGGTGTTCGTCTCGCTGCCCGCCAGCCGGGCGTGGAGCCCGCGGGTGCTCGGCGAAGGCGCGGAGGAGTACCGCACGCTCGGCCGCGGCTTCATCACCGCGGCCGTCCTGGTCGCGCTGGGCGGCCTGCTGTTCGGCGCGCTCGAGGTCCAGGTCTGGGTGTTCGTGGTGGTTCCGGCCATCGCCCTGGTCGCCTTCCCGCAGCGCTACCTGCTGCGCCAGGTCCTGCACCGCAAGCGCGCCAAGGGACTCTGCCTGCTGCCCGTGATGGCCGCGGGCAGCCCGGAAACCGTCGCCGACCTGATCGCCCGCACCCGCTCGGAAGTGCACGTCGGCTGGCGCGTCGAGGCCGCCTGCACGTTCAGCGGCCACGGCGAAGACCGCGACAGCGGCGAGATCGACGGCGTCCCGGTGGTCGGGCGGCTGGAAGAGCTGTCCCGGCACGTCCGGCGCGGCGGCTACCGGGTGGTGGCGATCACCGCCGACCAGTACTGGACGCCGAAACGGCTGCAGCGGCTGGCGTGGGACATGGAGGGCACCGGCGCCGAGATGGTCGTGGCGCCCGTGCTGATGGAGGTCGCCGGGCCCCGGCTCAACGTCACCGGCGTGCTCGGCATGCCCCTGTTGCGGGTCACCGCGCCGATGTTCACCGGCGGCCGTCGCGTGGTCAAGGAGATCGTCGACCGCTGCGGCTCGGCCTTCCTGCTCACCCTGCTGTCCCCGCTGCTGCTCGTCATCGCGGTCGCCATCAAGCTGAACGACCGCGGCCCGGTGATCTACCGCCAGCGCCGCGTCGGCCGCGACGGCGCGACGTTCACGATGCTCAAGTTCCGGACGATGGTCACCAACGCCGACGCGATCAAGCAGACCCTTGCGGCGGACAACGAAGGCGCGGGCCCGCTCTTCAAGATGAAGCGCGACCCGCGTATCACCCGCGTGGGTGGTTTCCTGCGGCGGTATTCGCTCGACGAGGTGCCGCAGCTGTTCAACGTCGTGTCCGGGAGGATGTCGCTCGTCGGCCCGCGGCCGCCGCTGCCGGAGGAAACCGAGCAGTACCCGCCGGACGCCCGTCGCCGGCTGCTCGTCAAGCCGGGCCTCACCGGCCTCTGGCAGGTCAGCGGGCGCAGCGACCTCACGTGGGCCGAGAGCATCCGGCTGGACCTGCGCTACGTCGAGGACTGGTCGCTCGCCCTGGACCTGGTGATCCTCTGGAAGACCTTCCGCGCGGTGATGGGCGGCCAGGGCGCCTACTGACCCGTCCGCACACCGCGCGCCGCGCACCACGGCCGCCGGCTCCCACCGCGGGGAGCCGGCGGCCGTGTCCGTTTCCGGGACTTCCCGGAGACGCGCACCCCCTGGAGCCGCCGGTTCGGCTGCACCGCGCTACCGGCCGAAGACGTCGATCCGCACGAGCCGGGCCGTCAGGCCACCCCGGTGCGCTGTTCGCCGCGCCGGCGCGCTCCGGCCGGGCCACTCCGGCTGCCGCCGTCCGCCCGGGTTACCGGCACCCGAGGAGACGTCCGTAACCCGGTCGGGTGACCTCTTCTCGCGCCCGGTGATCCCGCGTCGCTTGTGGTCCAGCTCACCGCCGCGAAATAGTTGAGCCTGAAATAGTTCAACGCTCAACATGGTTGCACGGGGTACCGACCCAACGGAAGGAAGCACAGCCCCATGACCACCTTTGCCGAGCAGACCGAGGCCCTCCAGCTCCCCGCGGACGTGCAGAACCTGCTGTTCCGCGAGGCCCGCACGGCCAACAGTTTCAGCTCCGAGCCGGTGACCGAGGAGCAGGTCCGCGCGATCTACGACCTCGTCAAGTGGGCCCCGACGTCGATGAACACCCAGCCGCTGCGCGCGCTGGTGCTCCGGACGGCCGAGGCGAAGGCCCGCCTGCTCCCGCACATGGCCCCGGGCAACCGGGACAAGACCGAAGCCGCGCCGCTGACCGTCGTGCTCGCCGCGGACGTCGACTTCCACGAAAACATCCCGCAGGTGTTCCCGCACGCCCCGCAGGTGAAGGACAACTTCGCCGACGAGCAGGGCCGCGTCGAGTTCTCGAAGCTGAACTCGCTGCTGCAGGTCGGCTACTTCATCATCGGCGTCCGCGCCGCCGGGCTGGCCGCCGGCCCGATGACCGGCTTCGACGCCCAGGGCGTCGACGACGAGTTCTTCGCGGACAAGAAGTGGCGCTCGCTGGTCGTCGTCAACGTCGGCAAGCCGGGTGAAAACCCGTGGTTCGACCGCCTGCCGCGGCTGGACTTCGACCAGGTCGTCGAGACCCTCTGAGCACCACCGGACCGGCCGCTTCCGCAGGGGGAGGCGGCCGGTCCGGCGTTCGCGCCACGCGCGTGAGGCGCGCGAGCGCAGCCGACTAGCATCGACGGCGTCATCTCTGTCACTCCAGCTCGAGGAGCCGATCGTGTCCCAGTCGCCCCCCGTTTCCCCCGTGGCCGCCTCCCGTGTGGTGGTACCGGCGGGCACTACGGCGGGCGCGGCGGTCCGCGAAGCCGGTCTGCCGACCAAGGGCGAGGGCACGATCGTCGTGGTCCGCGACGCCGACGGCAAGCTGCGCGACCTCGCTTGGGCGCCCGAAGCCGACGCCGAGGTCGAGCCGGTCGCCGCGAACACCGAGGACGGCCGCAGCGTCATCCGCCACTCGGCGGCACACGTGCTCGCCCAAGCCGTGCAGCAGCAGTTCCCGGACGCCAAGCTGGGCATCGGCCCGCCGGTCAAGGACGGTTTCTACTACGACTTCGCGGTCGACAAGCCGTTCACCCCCGAGGACCTGCAGGCGCTCGAAAAGCGCATGAAGCAGATCGTGAAGGGCGCCCAGCAGTTCTCGCGGCGCGTTTTCGACTCCGTCGACGAGGCTAAAAAAGAACTCGCGGACGAGCCGTTCAAGCTCGAGCTCGTCGACCTCAAGTCCGAAGTGGACACCTCCGAGGTGATGGAGGTCGGCGAGGGCGAACTCACCATCTACGACAATCTCGACCCGCGCACCAAGGAACGTGTCTGGAGTGACCTCTGCCGCGGCCCGCACGTGCCGACCACGAAGTTCATCCCGGCGTTCAAGCTCACCCGCGTCGCCGCCGCGTACTGGCGCGGTAGCGAAAAGAACCCGCAGCTGCAGCGGATCTACGGCACGGCGTGGGAGTCGGCGGAGGCGCAGGACGCCTACCTCGAGCGCATCGCCGAGGCCGAGCGCCGCGACCACCGCAAGCTCGGCGCCGAGCTGGACCTGTTCTCCTTCCCCGAGGAGATCGGTTCCGGCCTGCCGGTGTTCCACCCCAAGGGCGGCATCATCCGCCGTGAGCTGGAGAACTACTCGCGCCGCCGCCACGAGGAGGCCGGCTACGAGTTCGTGAACACCCCGCACATCAGCAAGGGCGAGCTGTTCCACACCTCCGGCCACCTGCCCTACTACGCGGACACGATGTTCCCGCCGGTGCAGTTCGACGAGGAGAACTACTACCTCAAGGCCATGAACTGCCCGATGCACAACCTGATCTTCCGCTCGCGCGGGCGGTCCTACCGCGAGCTGCCGCTGCGGCTGTTCGAATTCGGCACGGTCTACCGCTACGAGAAGTCCGGCGTGGTGCACGGCCTCACCCGCGTGCGCGGGCTGACGATGGACGACTCGCACATCTACTGCACCAAGGAGCAGATGCCGGGCGAGCTGCGGTCGCTGCTCAAGTTCGTCCTCGACCTGCTGGCCGACTACGGCCTCTCCGACTTCTACCTCGAGCTGTCCACCCGCGGGGACTCCGACAAGTTCATCGGCGAGGACTGGGAGTGGGAGGAGGCCACCGAGACGCTGCGGCAGGCCGCCGTCGACTCCGGCCTCGAGCTGGTCCCGGACCCGGGCGGCGCGGCCTTCTACGGCCCGAAGATCTCGGTGCAGGCCAAGGACGCCATCGGCCGCACCTGGCAGATGTCGACCATCCAGCTGGACTTCAACCAGAACAAGCGGTTCGAGCTCGAGTACACCGCCTCCGACGGCTCGCGCCAGCGCCCGGTGATGATCCACCGCGCGCTGTTCGGCTCGATCGAGCGCTTCTTCGGCGTGCTCACCGAGCACTACGCGGGTGCCTTCCCGGCGTGGCTGTCGCCGGTGCAGGTGGTCGGCATCCCGATCACCGCCGACCAGGTCGGGTACCTGCAGGACGTCGAGAAGGCGTTGCGCGCCAAGGGGATCCGCGCCGAGGTCGACGCGAGCGACGACCGGATGCAGAAGAAGATCCGCACGCACACCACGCAGAAGGTGCCGTTCATGCTGCTGGCCGGCGCCAAGGACGCCGAGGCGGGCGCGGTGTCGTTCCGCTTCCGCGACGGCGGCCAGATCAACGGCGTGCCGGTGGCGAAGGCGGTCGAGGCGATCGCGGAGTGGGTCGAGCGCCGCGAGAACGCGTCGCCGTCGGCCGAGGCGCTGGAGACGATCGTTCGGTGAGCGAGGGTCCCGAGTTCGTCGAGCAGCAGGGCATCGGGGTCCAGGACGCCTTCCAGCGCCTCTGGACCCCGCACCGGATGGCCTACATCAAGGGCCAGGACAAGCCGGACGGCGACGAGGACACCGGCTGCCCGTTCTGCCGGATCCCTTCGCTGGACGACAAAACCGGCCTGATCGTCGCCCGCGGCGACCTAGTGTTCGCGGTGCTGAACCTGTACCCGTACAACCCGGGGCACCTGATGGTGGTGCCGTACCGGCACGTCGCGGACTACACCGACCTCACCGTCGAGGAGACGCGCGAGGTCGCGGAGTTCACGCAGCACGCGATGAAGGTGATCCGCGCGGCCTCCGGTGCGCACGGCTTCAACATCGGCCTGAACCAGGGCGTCATCGCGGGGGCGGGCATCGCCGCGCACCTGCACCAGCACCTGGTGCCGCGGTGGGGCGGGGACGCCAACTTCATGCCGATCATCGGCCAGACGAAGGTGCTCCCGCAGCTGCTGGGGGAGACGAGGGACCTGCTCGCCGACGCTTGGTGACACCCGGCCCGCACTCGTCCGGACCATCGTGGCTCCGACCGGCGAAAACTCCTGATTGAGTGTTCAACCGAGAGTATGATGGGGTTATGTCCGGAACCCGATGGCTCAGCGACGACGAACAGCGCGTCTGGCGTGAGTTCAACGCGGCCACCCGCATGCTCAGCGCGCACCTCGAGGCTCAGCTGCAGCACGACTCGGGCATGCCGCACACCTATTACGAAGTCCTCGTCGCCCTCTCCGAAGCGCCCGGCCGCCGGCTGCGGATGAGCGAGCTCGCCGACGCCCGGCAAGCGTCCCGCAGCCGCCTTTCGCACGCTGTCGCGCGGCTGGAGGCGACCGGGTGGGTCCGGCGCGAGGCCTGCCCGACCGACAAGCGCGGGGCCTGGGCGGTGCTGACCGACGACGGTTTCGCAGCGCTCGAAGCGGCCGCGCCCGGGCACGTCGAAGCCGTCCGGGAGAGCCTGTTCGACCCGCTGACGACGGAGCAGGTCACGGCGCTCGGCGAGATCAGCGCGGCCATCCGGCGTCAGCTGTCGCCGAAGTGCGCCGCGGCGGCGGCCGCCGAAGAGGCGCGGGAGCACGAGGGCGAGCTCACGAAATCGGGCTGACCCGGGGCGGCGCGTCAGGACGGCCGAGGTGGGTGGATAGGCTGCATTCGCCCACCCGACCCTCGTAGCCAGGTGCCTCGACGAACCGATGCTCAATATCTTCGCGCGTGCCTCCGTCTCCCGCGTCACCGATCCGATCGGCCAGGCGCTGGTCCGCGCCGGGCTGACCCCGAACGCCATGACCGTGTTCGGCACCGCCGGCGCGGTGGTCTGCGCGCTGGTCTTCTTCCCGAACGACCACCTCTTGTGGGGCACCTTCACGGTGTGGGGCTTCGCGATGCTCGACATCCTCGACGGCGCCATGGCTCGCGCCCGGGGCTACGGCACCCCGTTCGGCGCGGTGCTCGACGCGACCTGCGACAGGCTGGTGGACGGCGCGCTGTTCGCCGCCATCGCCTGGTGGTGCTTCGTCGTCGACGACAACCACCCGGCCGCCGCCGCGGCGCTGCTGTGCCTGGTCCTCGCCCAGGTCATCTCCTACGTCAAGGCCCGGGCCGACGCCTCCGGCCTGCCGGTCGACGGCGGGCTCGTCGAGCGCGCCGAGCGGCTGATCATCGCGCTGGTCGGCACCGGCCTGCACGGCTTCGGCATCCCGTACACCGTGGACGTGACGCTCTGGCTGCTCGCCGCCGGATCGGTCGTCACGCTGCTGCAGCGCTTCGCGGCCGTGGCGAAGGCGGCCCGCGAGGCCGCCGCCGGGGAGCCACGGGCATGAGCGGCGTGACCGAGCGGCTGAGCGTGTTCGGCTACGCGGCGGGCTGGCGGCTGGCCGGCTGGCTGCCCCCCGGGTTCGGCGGCACGGTCTTCTCGCTCGGCGCCGACCTGGCCGTCCGCCGGGACGGCGGGGGCGTGCGGCAGCTGCGCGCGAACCTCGCCCGGGTGGTGCCCCAGGCCGATCCGGCCGAGCTCGACGAGCTGACGCGGCGCGCGATGCGCTCGTACGCGCGGTACTGGCACGAGACGTTCCGGCTGCCGTCGATGGACCACAAGGAGGTCAGCGCCAAGGTCGCGGCCTCGATCACCGGCGTGGAGAACCTCGACGCGGCGCTGGCCGAGGGCAACGGCGCGGTGATGGCCCTGCCGCATAGCGGCAACTGGGACGTCGCCGGCGTGTGGCTGGCCGACTACCTCGGTGGCTTCACGACCGTCGCCGAACGCCTCAAGCCCGAGTCGCTCTACCGCCGGTTCGTCGAGTACCGGGAGTCGCTCGGCTTCGAGATCGTGCCGCTCACCGGCGACAGCTCGGCGATGCGCGTGCTGCTGAAACGCCTGCGCGAGAACAAGGCCGTCTGCCTGGTCGGCGACCGCGACCTCACCACCAGCGGCATCCCGGTGAAGTTCTTCGGCGAGCCCGCCCGGCTGCCCGGCGGCCCGGCCCGGCTGGCCGCGACGACCGGCGCGGCGCTGATCCCGGCCGGCTGCTGGTTCACCGAGGACGGCTGGCAGATCCGGCTGCACCCGCGCATCCGCGTCACCGCGCGGGCCGAGGTGCCGGCGGCCACCCAGGCACTGGCCGACATCTTCGCCGGCGACATCGCCGCGCACCCGGCCGACTGGCACATGGTGCAGAAGTTCTGGCCCGCCGACCTCGAGGCCGCCGAGCGGGTCAGCCTCGAAGAAGCGAGCTGAGCGGTGGCCACGCGGCCGATGCGGGTCGGGATCGTGTGCCCCTACTCGTTCGACGTGCCCGGCGGGGTCCAGGGGCACGTGATCGACCTGACGAAGGCACTGCTCGCCCGCGGGCACCAGGTCTCGGTGCTGGCACCGGCCGACGAAGACGCCGAACTCCCGGAGTTCGTGCACCCGGCGGGCAAGGCGCTGGGCATCCGGTACAACGGCTCGGTCGCGCGGCTGCAGTTCGGCCCGGTGTCCTACGCGCGGGTCCGGCGCTGGATCCGTGACGGCGACTTCGACGTCCTGCACCTGCACGAGCCCGCCGCGCCGAGTCTGTCCCTGCTGGCGTTGCTCATCGCGGACGGGCCGATCGTGGCGACGTTCCACACCGCGACGACCCGCTCGCGCACGTTGTCGGCGTTCCAGCCCGTGCTGCGGCCGCTGCTGGAGAAGATCACCGCCCGGATCGCGGTGTCCGCGCTGGCCCGCCGGGTCCAGGTCGAGCACGCTGGCGGTGACGCCGTGGAGATCCCCAACGGCGTCGACGTCGAGTTCTTCTCCTCGGCGCTGCCGCTGCCGGGCTACCCGCGGGCCGGCGGCACGGTCGGGTTCGTCGGCCGGTTCGGCGAGCCGCGCAAGGGCATGGGCGTGCTGCTGGAGGCGCTGCGGCGGCTCCTTCCGGAGTTCGAGGACCTGCGGCTGGTCGTGGTCGGCCGCGGCGACGAAGACCAGCTGCGCCGCGACGCCGGGCCGGAGCTGGCCCCGCACCTGGAGCTGCTGGGCCAGGCCGACGACCACGTGAAGGCCCAGGCGCTGCGCAGCGTCGACGTCTACTGCGCGCCCAACACCGGCGGCGAGAGCTTCGGGATGATCCTCACCGAGGCGATGGCGGCCGGGACCCCGGTGCTGGCCAGCGGGCTCGACTCGTTCCGGCGGGTGCTCGACGACGGCCGCGCCGGCCAACTCGTCGAGACCGGTGACCCGGCCGCGCTCGCGGACGGGCTGCGCGAGCTGCTCGGCGACCCGGCGCGCCGGGCGTCGCTGGCCGCGGCGGCGGGGGAGCGCGTCACGATGTACGACTGGTCGGTGGTGGCCACGCAGGTGCTGCGGGTCTACGAGACGGCCGTCGCCGCCGACCCCCGGCGGGTCGCGGCGCCGGAGCGGGAGCTCGCCCGGTGAGCGTGCTCGGCTGGCTGCTCCCGGTGCTGGCGGCGATCGTCGTGCTCGGTGGGCTCTTCCTGGTGGCGACGGCGAACCGGCTCGACCGCCTGCACGTCCGCACGGACGCCGGCTGGGCCGCGCTGGACTCGGCGCTGGCGCGCCGGGCGGTGGTGGCGCGGGCGGTCGCTCTGGTGCTGGGCGACACGGGCCTGCGGACGTCGGCCGAACGCGCCGAAGCCGCGCCCCGGCCCGAGCGCGAAGCCGCGGAGAACGAGCTGACGCTGCAGCTGGGCCGCGTCGACCGGACGGGCCTGCCGGCCGAGCTGGCCGAGGAACTCACCGACGCCGAGCACCGGGTGGTGATCGCCCGCCGCGTCCACAACGACGCCGTCCGCGACACGCTGCGCCTGCGGCGGCGGCGGAAGGTGCGGTATTTCCGCCTCGCCGGGACCGCGCCGCTGCCGGAGTACTTCGAATTCGCGGAGCCGGAGGTCTGAGATGTGGTGGGTGGTCGTCGAGGAGCAGCGCGGCGGCGGTGACGCGCGTGCTTGGAACGTCACGAAGACGAAGCCGGCGGGTGCGGACCGCGAGCACGCCGACGCGGTGGCGCGGCGGCTCGCGTTCGAGCACCAGCCCGTGCACCCGTCGTCGGTGAAGGAACGGAAGGTGCTGCGCGTCGGCGACGGCTACCTGGTGATCGCGACCGGCCGCACGGCGACGTTCCACTTCCGCGTGACGCTCGGCGAGACCGTGGCGGAGCCGGCATGAGCTGGTGGGTGGTCGTCGAGGAGCAGCGCGGCATGGGCGAGAACCGGAACTGGTCGCTGTCGGAGACGTTCCCGCACCCCGACCAGCAGACCGCCGAGGCCGAGGCGCTGCGGCTCGCGCGGGAGTACCAGCCCGCCTACCCGTGGTCACCGAAGTCGCGGAAGGTGCTGCGCGGGCCGGGCGGGTACCTGGTGATCGTCGACGGCCGGACGTCGACGTTCCACTTCCGGCTGAGCGTGCTCGAAGAGCTCTGAAACCACGGCGGCCCCCGGCGCGTCGGACCGGCATGGGTTCCACGTGGTGGGTGGTCATCGAAGAGCAGGGCGGCGCGGGCGACGGCCGGGGCTGGGGTGTCGCGGAGGCGACGCCGTACCCCGACCGCGAAAGCGCCGAGGGCGACGCCGCCCTGCTCGCCAAGCAGCACCGGCCGCCGCGGCCGTCGTCGCCGCAGAACCGGCTGGTGCTGCGCGTGAGCGACGGGTACCTGGTGCTCGTGAAGGGCAAGACCGACCTGTGGCAGTTCCGCGTGACGGTGGGCGAGCAGGCCGGCGGCTGACACACTGGGCGGCATGAGCGAGACCTGCGACGTCGCCCACGGCACGGCTCCGGCCGATCCGGGTTTGCGGACCCTGGTGGCGGTGTTCGCGTCGCCGGTGTCCCGGTACCTGCTGAAGTTCGCGAAGGACCTCGGGTACCGCGTGGCGCTGTTCGAGCCCGACGCCGCGCGCGGCACGGACGTGCCCGAGGGGTTCGAGGCGGAGACGACCCTGCCGCCGCTCGACGCGTCCGCGGACGTGGTCGTCACCGACCACCACCGGCCCGAGCTGGGGGCGGTGCTGAAGGCGGCGCTCGCCGGGGAGCCGCGGTGGGTGGGCGTGCTCGGCAACCCGCGTCACCCGGGCCCGCACGTGGCCGCCTTGCAGGGGCTGGGCGTCGCCGAAGCGGACATCGCCCGGGTACACCGCCCGGTCGGGCTGAACATCGGCTCCCGCACCCCGCCGGAAATCGCGCTGGCCACGCTGGCCGGCCTCCTGGCCGACCGCAACAACCGCCCCGGCGGCTTCGACTTCACCTCGTAGCCGTACCCGGACGGTCGGTTCGCGTACCCGGACGGTCGGTTTGCGTACTCGGACGGTCGGTTCGCCAACCGACCCTCCAGGTACGCGGGCCGACCCTCCAGGTACGCGAACCGGCTCTCCGGGTACGCGGACCGACCCTTCCGGGACGGGTCAGTGGACCGCCATTCCCTCCGGCATGGGCTCGAACCTGGCGTGGCGGCGGGTGAACGTCGCCGTGCCCGAGGTCATCGAGCGCAGGTCGATCAGGTAGCGGAGGAGTTCCGTCGCCGGGACCTCCGCGCGGATCACCGTCCGGCCGCCTTCACCCGCTTCGGTGCCGAGCACCCGGCCACGCCGGGACGACAGGTCGCCGAGCACCGTGCCGAGGTGCTCGTCCGGCAGCCGGATCGCCACCTCCTCCAGGGGCTCGAGCATCGTGATGTGCCCGTTCGCCGCGGCCTCGCGCAGGGCCAGCGCGCCCGCCGTCTGGAACGCCGCGTCCGAGGAATCCACGCTGTGCGCCTTGCCGTCGACCAGGGTGACCTTGACGTCGACCACCGGGTGGCCGTCCGCCAGCCCGCGCTGCAGCTGGGCGCGCACGCCCTTCTCCACGCTCGGGATGAACTGGTGCGGCACCGAGCCGCCGACGACCTTGTCCACGAACTGGAAGCCGCCGCCGCGCGGCAGCGGCTCGACCTCGATGTCGCAGACGGCGAACTGGCCGTGCCCGCCGGACTGCTTCACGTGCCGCCCGTGGCCCTTGGCCGGCTTGGCGAACGTCGAACGCAGGCTGATCTTCACCGGCTCGGTGTCGACGTCCGCGCCGCCCGCGCGCAGCCGCGAGAGCACGACGTCGGCGTGGGCCTCGCCCATGCACCACAGCACCAGCTGGGCGGTCTCGGCGTTGCGGTCCAGCCGCAGCGTCGGGTCGCCGGCGACGAGCCGGGAAAGGTTGCGGGCCAGGGTGTCCTCGTCGCTGCGGGTCTTCGCGACGACCGCCACCGGCAGCAGCGGTTCCGGCATCGCCCACGGCTCCATCAGCAGCGGGTCTTCGGGGGAGGAGACGGTGTCACCGGTCTCGGCCGAGCCGACCTTCGTCAGCGCGCAGAGGTCGCCCGCGACGCAGTAGGGCACTTCCCGCAGGGAAGAGCCGAGCGGCGAATACAGGTGGGCGACGCGCTCGTCCGCGTCGTGGTCTTCGTGGCCGCGTTCGGCGAGGCCGTGCCCGGACACGTGCACCGGGCGTTCGGGGCGGAGCGTCCCGGAAAACACCCGGACGAGGGAAACCCGGCCGACGTAGGAGTCCACGGCCGTCCGGACGACCTCCGCGGCGAGGGGGCCCGCGGGGTCGGCGGTGATCGCGGCGTGCTCGCCGCCGTCCGGCGTGGTGACGTCGGGGGGCCGGTGCTCCAGCGGGGAGGGGAACGCGCGGACGATGCCGTCGAGCACCTCGGCCAGGCCGACGCCGCTGGTCGCGCACACCGGGATGACGGGGTGGAAGGACCCGCGGGCGACCGCGGTCTCCAGGTCGGCGATGAGGATGGCCTCCGCGATCTCCTCGCCGGCGAGGTAGCGGTCCATGAGGGACTCGTCCTCGCTCTCGGCGATGATCCCTTCGATCAGTTCGTTGCGGGCCTCGGCCAGCTCCTCCAGGTCGGCCGCGGCGGGCTCGCCGACCGTCGGCGGGTACCCGCCGGAGTAGTCGAAGTACCGCTGGGTGATCAGCCCGACCAGGCCGTCGCCCGCGGGGAGGTACAGCGGCAGCACGCCGGCGCCGAACGCGGCCCGGCAGGCGGCGATCTCGGCCGTCGCGTCGGCCCGGTGGTGGTCGAGCCGGGAGACGACGACCGCGCGCGGCATCCCGACCGCGGCGCACTCCTCCCACACCGCGACCGTCGCCGCGTCCACGCCTTCGGCGGCGGAGACGACGAACAGCGCCGCGTCGGCCGCCCGCAACCCGGCCCGCAGCTCCCCGACGAAGTCCGCGTACCCGGGCGTGTCGATCAGGTTGATCTTGTGGCCCTGGTGCAGCACCGGCGCGACCGAGAGGCCGACCGAGCGCTGCTGGCGGACCGCCGCCGGGTCGTGGTCGCACACCGTCGTGCCGTCGACCACCGAGCCCGCCCGCGGCACCGTGCCGGAGGCGGCGAGCAGGGCTTCGGCGAGGGTGGTCTTCCCGGAACCGGCCGGGCCGACGAGCACGACGTTGCGGACCTTGGCGGGGTCGTTTACAGCGACGGCGGCCCCGGTGTCGGCGTTCTTGGCTTGTTTGTCGGCCATGACGACTCCTCGGCGAACGGCTGGTGGACGAGATGTGTCCTCGATCACACACCCGCTACCCTGGTCACGGCAAGGCAAGGCCCCCGGGACCAGCCGAATGCCCCCGGGGGAGGCGCGGCGCGGGGGAGTGGTGGCGTGGACAGGCGGGCGTTCTTGCGGATTTCCGGGGCGGTGCCGGTGGCGGGCCTGGCGGGGTGGCCCCCGCCGGACGACTGGGAGCGGCTCCGCGCCCGGCTCGCGGGGCCCCTGTTCCGGCCCGGTGACCCGGCCTACCCCGAAGCGAAGCAGGGCTTCTTCACGATGTACGACGACCGGATGCCGGCCGCGGTCGTCGGCGCGGCGCGCGTCGAGGACGTCCAGGCCGCGGTCGGGTTCGCCGCCCGGCACCGGCTGCCGGTCGCCGCGCGCAGCGGCGGGCACAGCTATCCCGGGTATTCCACTGTGGACGGCGGCATCGTGGTGGACCTGAGCCGGTTTTCGGGCATCGACGTGCGTCCGGACGGCCGCGCGACGATCGGCGCCGGCGCCCGGCTGGGACCGATCGCGGCCACGCTGGCCGCCCACGGCCGGGTCCTGCCGGCCGGCTCGTGCGAAACCGTCGGCATCGCCGGGCTCACCCTCGGCGGCGGCGTCGGCCTGGTCGACCGGAAGCACGGACTGACGTGCGATCACCTGGAGGCGGCGCGGATCGTCACCGCCGGCGGCCGGGTGCGCACGGTGTCGCGGGCGGCGGAGCCGGACCTGTTCTGGGCGCTGCGCGGCGGGGGTGGCGGCAACTTCGGGATCGTCACCGGCTTCACCTTCCGGACCGTGCCCATCGCGGACGTCGGCACCTTCAAGCTCACCTTCCCGCCGGGCACGCAGGCCGCGCTGCTGGCCGCCTGGCAGGAGTGGCTGCCGGGAATGCCGGACGAACTGTGGTCGGGGGTGAACATCGACGCGGCGACCGCCGTCACCAGCGGGACGTTCCTGGGCCCCGAAGCGCGGCTGAAGGTGCTGCTCGACGACCTCGTCCGCCGCGTGGGCACGCCACCGGCCGAACGGGAGGCGCGGGTCACCGGTCACCTCGCCGCGATGCGCTCGTTCGACGACCACGAGGCCCGGCCCGGCGCGGTCGCGGCGCGCGCGGCCTACGTCGGGACTTCGCGCATGCTGCTGCGGCCCGTCACCGACCCGGCCGCGGTTGTCGAGGTGCTGACCCGGGCGCCGCGCGTCGGCACGCTCATCGACTCCGCCGGCGGCGCGATCGCCCGCGTCGGCGCTCGCGAGACCGCCTTCCCCCACCGGTCCGCCCTGGCGAGCTTCCAGTTCCTGCACGGCGCCACGCCCGAGGACGGCGGCGAAGCCGAAGCCCGGCGCGCGCTGGCCGCGGTGCGCGACGGGCTGGGGCCCGAGTTCGGCACCACCGGGTACGTCAACTACCTCGACCCGGAGATGCCGGACTGGGCCCGGGCGTACTACGGGGTGAACCTGGCGCGGTTGCGCGCCGTCGCCCGGAAGTATGATCCGCACGGGCTTTTCGCCTTCCCGCAAGGGCTTTCCGAGCCCCGGCCGATCGTCCACAAGGGAGGGTCTTAGACTGCGCCGGATCCCGCCGGCAGGAGGCAGCAGTGCTCGACCTGGCATTCTCCACAGAGGACCTGGCGCACACCCGGTTCGCGTTCTCCCCGGCCTGGGAGATCGTGGCGAGCGTCCGCGTCCTGAACTCCCCGGGGCAGCACGCCCTGCACCTGCCGTGGATCAAGCGCGCCACCGCGGCGCTGGCCGGAGCCGGCCTCGACATCGGGTTCCTGCGCAACCTCGTCCCGCTGCGGCACCTGCCCGGGTTCCTGGCCGGGACGCCGTCGACGCCGTTGCCCGAACTGGCCGACGAGCTCGCCGACCTGCGGGACGTGCCCGCCCGCCTGGTCCGGCGCGAGCTCGACGCGATGGCCGGGCCGCGCTCGCCCGCGCTGAACCGTCTCCACCGCGAGCCGGAGGCGGGCCTGGAGCGGCTCGCGACGCTGATGGAGCGGTACTGGCACCTCGTGCTGGCCCCCGACTGGCCGCGGATCCGCGCGCTGCTCGAAGCCGACGTGCTGTACCGGTCCCGGCTGCTGGCCCAGGGCGGGGCCGCCGAGCTGTTCAACGACCTCACCCCGCTGGTCCGCTGGCAGGGCGGCACGCTCACGGTCGCGCACCGGCACCTGCACGCCGCCGTCCCGCTCGACGGGCGCGGCCTCGTGCTGGTGCCCTCCGCGTTCGTCTGGCCGCGGGTGTTCTCCAAGACCGACGCGCGCTGGCAGCCGGTGCTGCGCTACCCGCCGCGCGGGATCGCCACGCTGTGGGAGACCGGCACCGCCACCGCGCCCGGCGCGCTGGCCGCCGTGGTGGGCCGCGGCCGCGCGCTGCTGCTGGCCGAACTGGCCGCGCCGGCGTCCACCGCGGAACTGGCCCGCCGGACCGGGCTGAGCGCCGGGGCGGTGTCGCAGCACCTCGGCGTGCTCAAGGCCGCGGCCCTGGTCAACCGGCATCGTGCTGGACGTCACGTGCTCTACGTGCGCACTTCGCTCGCGGAATCCCTGGTCGCGGGCGCCGGCGAAGTGGACTGCTGAGATACCCGCGTACTGGCCTGCTTCAAGGGTCCACCGCCGACCTACGCTCGGATTCGTCCACCTCTGAACCGTGTCGAAAGGCGTCGTCGTGTCCGAGCAGCAGCCCACCCTCTCCAGCGGCACCGTCCAGTCCGTCACCGGCACCGCCAAGGTGAAGCGCGGGATGGCCGAAATGCTCAAGGGCGGCGTGATCATGGACGTGGTCACCGCCGAGCAGGCGAAGATCGCCGAAGACGCCGGCGCGGTCGCGGTGATGGCCCTCGAGCGCGTCCCCGCCGACATCCGCGCCCAGGGCGGTGTCGCCCGGATGAGCGACCCCGACCTGATCGACGGCATCATCGAGGCCGTCTCGATCCCGGTGATGGCGAAGGCCCGCATCGGCCACTTCGTCGAGGCGCAGGTCCTGCAGTCCCTCGGCGTGGACTACGTCGACGAGTCCGAGGTCCTCACCCCGGCCGACTACGCCAACCACATCGACAAGTGGGCCTTCACCGTGCCCTTCGTCTGCGGCGCGACCAACCTCGGCGAAGCGCTGCGGCGGATCACCGAGGGCGCGGCGATGATCCGCTCCAAGGGCGAGGCCGGCACCGGCGACGTCTCGAACGCCACCACGCACATGCGTCAGATCCGGCAGGAGATCCGGCGGCTGACGTCGCTGCCGGAGGACGAGCTGTTCGTGGCGGCCAAGGAGCTGCAGGCGCCGTACGAGCTGGTGCGCGAGGTGGCGCAGGCCGGGAAGCTCCCGGTGGTGCTGTTCACCGCGGGCGGCATCGCGACCCCGGCCGACGCGGCGATGATGATGCAGCTCGGCGCCGAGGGCGTGTTCGTCGGCTCCGGCATCTTCAAGTCGGGCAACCCGGCCCAGCGCGCCGCGGCGATCGTCAAGGCGACGACGTTCTACGACGACCCGGACGTCCTCGCCAAGGTCTCGCGCGGCTTGGGCGAGGCGATGGTCGGCATCAACGTCGAGGAGCTGCCGGAGCCGCACCGGCTCGCCGAGCGCGGCTGGTAACGCCACGCCGATCTTCAAAAGGCCCCGTGGCGACATCGCCACGGGGCCTTTTCCTGTCTCGACGGGGATCCCGGCCGCGAGCTGGGGCACCCGCAACGGCCCCTGGGCGGCCCGGCCGGACGCGGCAGAGCACGCCGTTCGAGGACTTCGCACGCTCAGAGGCGCGATCGGCGCCGTTCAGCGCGAGACTCCTGGCTGCGGCAGCCGGCCGTGGAAAGGGGCTCAGCCGATGAAGAACGCCGTAGAGGAGAAGTGGATACGTCGCTTCCGCGACGACGACGGGTGCGAGACGAAACTGGTTTGCTTTCCCCACGCCGGTGCCGTGGCGGGTGCGTACCGCACCTGGCCGGCCGGACTGCCGTCGGACGTCGGCGTCCTGGCCGTCCGGTACCCCGGCCGGGAGGATCGGTTCGACGACCCGTTCCCGCCCGGGCTGGAAGCCCTCGCGGAGGACATCGCCGACGCGCTCGGCGAGCTGGCACGGCAGGAGATCGTGCTGTTCGGCCACTGTTTCGGGGCCACGGTGGCGCACGAGGTGGCGTTGCGCCTGCAGGAGCGGGGGAGTCCGCCGGCCGCCCTGTGCGTGTCCGGGACGCAGCCGCCGCACGCGCTGCCCGGCGGCCCGGTGCCCAGCGCGGACGAGGACATCATCGCGCACGTCGTGGGCCTGGACGCGAGCCGCGCCGAAGCCTTCGAGAACCCGGGCATGCGAGAAGCCGTGCTCCCGGCGGTCCGCGGCGATTACCGTTTGGTGGCCGGCTATTCCGGTGGCTCGCGGCCGCCGCTGGCCTGCCCCGTCTACGCGTACGCCGGCGAGGACGACTCCGAGGTGACCCCGGAGGAGATAGCGCGCTGGGCGGACCTGACGAACGGCGCCTTCCGGCTCCGGGTGCTGCCCGGCGGGCACTTCTACCTCAAACCCCAGGAGGCCGCGCTGCTCGCGGACCTCACCGGCGTACTGGAGACCGTGCGGTCCGGTACGACGACCGCCTGAGCCGGCCGGAGAACCGCACGAAAACCCACCGGAGAGGTGCAATTCATGGCAGACGCGGCAAGTGTTCAGCAGGTTGACGAGCAACCTCGTCTCCTCGGTCTCGTCCGTTCGGCTTGGCGGGACACCCTCGGCTACGACACCCCCGACGACGACACGAGTTTCTTCGACGCGGGCGGCGACTCGTTCGTCCTCATCTCCCTCATCGCGAAGATGGCGAAGAGCTCGGGAATCACGATCACGCCCGTCGACGTCCTCCGTGCTCCCACGATCCGGGCCCAGGCGGCCTTGCTCGACCGGATGCGAGCCGACGGCCGTGGCGAAGCCGAGGTGGGGCGGGCCGATGGAAACCCTTGAGGGCCGGGACGAGCACACGGTCGAACTGTGGGCGCAACGACTGGCGAAGGTGCCGACGGTCCTGGAGGTGCCGTCGGCCAAGCGCCGGCCACCGCACGCGCCCGTACCCGGTCGCCGGCAGCCCATCGAGCTGTCCGCGCGAACCGTGGCGTTGCTCCGCGAGCTCTCGGGCACCGCGAACGTACCGCCGTCGTCCGTTCTCTTCGCCGCGTTCGGTCTCACGCTGGCCAGGCTGACCGGGGTGCGCACCTTGCTGATCGGGGTCGGCGATCCGGCCGACCCGATCCCGGTGCGCGTCGACATCGACGACGACCTGACGCCGGAAGCGTTCACCCACCGGGTGCGCGAATCGCTGGCGTGGAGCCTGGACCGGGACGGCTTTCCCCTCGACGAAGTCGTCACGCGGCTGGGCGTCGAGCGGTCCGGGCGCAGTCACCCGCTGGTCCAGGTTTTCGTGGCCCTGCCCGGCACGCGGGCGCCGGCCGCCGGACCCCGGTTCGACATCGCCGTGCGGCTGGAGGACACCGGCGGGTCGTTCGCCGTCTGCGCGGCGGACCTGTGGGAGGACGACGAGGCGCAGCGGTTCTTCCTGGATTGTTCGGCCGCCGCGGAACAACTCGCCGAGGCACTGGTGGCGCCCGGCACGGGGGTGACGCTGGCGGACATCCGGTGCGTCTCCGCGTGGTCGCGGACGATCCTCGACACCGTCAACGACACCGGTGCCGTCCTCTCGGGCTCGTCGGTGGACCAGCTCTTCCGCGACGTGGCGGACCGGTGGCCGTCCGCGGTGGCCGTGCGCGACGCGGACTCGGCGCTGACGTACGCCGAGCTGGCCGCCGCCGTGGCCGAGCAGGCCCGGCTGCTGCGCGCGGCCGGCGTCGGAGAAGGCGGCACCGTGCTGATCGCGGTTCCGCGGTCGGTCGCGGAGGTGGTGGCCGTGCTGGGCACGCTCTGGGTGGGCGCCGCCTATTTCGGGGCCGACCTGACCCAGCCCGCGTCGCACATCGCGAGGATCTTGGCCAAGGCCCGCCCGGCCGCCGCGATCGCGGACGGCGACGCGGCCGCCCGGCTCGGCGTGCCGCTGGTCGGTTCCTGGCACCGGGGATGCGCGGCCGGTGGCGAGGCGGCACCGCCGGTCCGGCCCGATCCCGACCGGGTGGCGTATGTCGCCTTCACGTCGGGCTCGACCGGGGCGCCGAAGGGCGTTGCGATACCGCACCGCGGCGTGCTCCGGCTGGTCCACGACGGCAAGCACCTGGCGCTGGGCCCCGGCGAGCGCTCCCTTCGCTTGGCGCCCTTGGCCTTCGACGCGTCCACATTGGAAATCTGGGGCACCCTGCTGACGGGGGCGACACTGGAGATCTGCCCACCGGAGGTGCTGCTGCCGAACGAGATAGGCGCTTTCCTCGAGGAGCGCCGGGTCACCGTGGCGTTCCTCACGGCGGGCCTGTTCGGGCTGGTGCACGAATTCGCGAGCCGGTCGTTCGCCGGGTTGCGGCACCTCATGACCGGTGGTGACGTGGTGCCGCACGAGCACGTCAAGCAGGCGCTGGCGGAAAACCCGGGCCTGGTCATCACGAACTGCTACGGTCCCACCGAGAACACGGTCGTCACGACGTCCTGTTCGGTGCGCGAATCCGCGGACGTCGACGGGCCGCTGCCCATCGGTTCGCCGATCCAGGGAACACAGGTGCACGTCCTGGACCACCGCGGAAGACTGCTGATGCCCGGTGCCGTCGGAGAGCTGTACACGGCCGGCGCCGGTCTCGCCGCGGGCTACCTGAACGACCGGGCGGAGACGGATCGGGCCTTCGGGTTCTTCTCCCCGGACGTTCCGGCCCGGCTGTACCGCACCGGTGACCTGGTCCGGCTCGACGGGTCCGGCCGGCTCCACTTCCTGGGCCGGGCGGACGACCAGGTCAAGATCCGCGGCTTCCGCATCGAGCTGTCCGCGATCGGCGAGGTCCTGCGCGCCCAGGACGGCGTCGAGGAGTCGTTCGTGACGGTCACGGAAGGCGACAGCACCGACAAGAGGCTCGTCGCCGCCGTCCGGCTCACGCCGGGAACGGCGGTCACGCCGGTCGGCCTGCGCGACCGCCTGCGGGAGGAACTGCCGTCCTACATGGTTCCCGCCCTCTGGGCGGTCGTGGATCAGCTGCCCATCACGACGACCGGGAAGATCGATCGACGCCGGCTGGTGGCCGCCGCCCGGCCCGTCGGCTGGTTCGCGAAGCAGCGCCCGCGGGCCGCTTGACCGGCTGCCGGCCCGCGCCGCCGAAGCGGTGCGGGCCGGCAGCCGGGCTTCTCAAGCGTGGTAGCCGTCCAGCCGGGACAGGACGTACAGCATGACCTCATCGGCGCCGCCGCCGATCGACCACACGGGACTGTCCCGGAAGTACCGGGCGGTCCACATCTCCTCCATGTACCCGATGGCTCCGTGGAACTGCAGGCACGTCGCGGCGATCTCGCGGGCCAGGCGGCCCGCCTCCAGCTTCCCGACGGTCGCGAACCGGTTCACGTCCTCGCCGCGGACGTAGGCCTCCGCGGCCGCGTAGTTGTAGTGCCGCAGGACGTCCAGCCGCGCACTCAGCTCGGCCAGCGTGAAGGCGAGGTGCTGGTTGCCGATCAACGGCTTGTCGAAGACCTTGCGGGTCTTCAGGTAGTCCGCGGTCCGGGTGAGGGCCGTCTCCATGCCGCCGACCGCCGCGTAGCTCAGGGCGAGGCGCTCGTTCTGGAACTGGCTCATCTGCTGGTAGAAACCGAGATCGATCTCGCCGATCGTGTTGGCGACCGGGACCCGCGCGTCGGTGAACGTCAACTCGGCGGTGTCGGAGGAGCGCATCCCGAGCTTGTCGAGCTTGCGGGAGACCTGAAAGCCCGGGGTGTCCGCCGGGACGATGATCTGCGAGAGGCCGACGCCGCCGCCGGCCCCGCCGGCGGGCTTGTCGGCGGTGCGGGCCAGCAGGCAGATCCAGTCCGCCTGGGTGCCGTTGGTGATGTAGGCCTTCGAGCCGTTGATCACCCAGTCGTCGCCGTCGCGCACCGCCCGGGTCGTCAAGGCGGTCACGTCGGAGCCCGAATCGGGCTCGGTCACCGCGACCGCGCAGACCGCCTCGCCGTTGAGCGCGGGGACCAGGTACCGCTGCTTGAGTTCCTCGCTGCCGTACCGGTGCAGCGACGGGGTCGCCATGTCCGTCTGGATACCGATCCCCAGGGCCACGCCGGCGGGCCCGACGCGGCCGAGCTCCTCGTGCAGGATCACCGTGCAGAGGTGGTCCGCGCCCTGGCCGCCGTACGCCGGGTCGTACTCGAGGCCGAGCAGGCCGAGCTCGGCCAGTTTCGGGAACAGCTCGTGCGCGGGGAAGCTCCCGTTCGCTTCCCATTCGTCGGCGTACGGCCCGATTTCCTTTTCGGAGAACTCGCGGACCAGCTTGCGCAGCGCGACGTGCTCGGCGGTGAAGGTGACCATTTTCGCTCCGGTGGCTTCAGAGGAGGGCGAGCAGCTTCGGCGTGTAGAGGGCGTCCGGGGGCACTATCCCGGCCACCGTGTCGAGGTAGGTCGCGACGAGTTCCGGATCGGACTGCACGGCTCGCAGGAGGGCGAGCCGCTGCTCGTGGGCCGGAGCCAGCCGGGCGACGCCGAGCGTGGCCTGGTAGCCGGGGGTGAGGGTCGCGTCCCGGTCTTCGGCGAACCGGGCCAGGGCGGCGTCGAGCCGTGCGGGATCGCCGCCGAGCGCGCCGCCCACCTCGGTCACCAGGCTTTCCGCCTGCCGGAACGCGTCGCTGATGCCGCGGGCGGTGATGGAGTCCTTGTGGTGCCCGGCGTCGCCGGCGAGGACCCAGCCGGGCCCGGTCGCCTGCCGGAAGAAGTTCTGCTGGTCGCCGCTGCCGTGCAGGCGCTCCGCGGGCTCCCGGCCCCGCAGCCGCTCGTACAGCGCGGGCGCGGTGGCGCGGATCTGCTCCTCGTAGGCCCGGCGCGCGTCGGTGCGGACCTCCGCGAACCGGGACTGCGGGAAGTACGCCTGCACGATGGTCGCGTCGTCGTTGGTGCGCACGGCGGCCACCCAGCCGCCGGGCCGCTCGTACAGCTCCACGCCGTCGGCGGGCACGTCGGGCCAGTACGTGTGGTAGGCGCAGGTCATCAGCGGGTCCCGCACCCGGTACGGCGCTCCCACCAGCCGGGCTACGGTGGAGCGCATGCCGTCCGCACCCACCACCAGGCGCGCGTCTTCGGTGAAGCTCCGGCCCCCGTGGCGGCCTTCGATCCCCACGACCCGGCCCGTCGCGTCCCACCGCAGCCCGGTCACCCGGCAGCGGTCGCGGAACTCGGCCCCGGCCTCGACGGCCGCGTCCACCAGCAACGCGTCCAGGACACGACGCCGCGGGGCGAACTTCGCCCGCTGGCCCGCGACGCCGCCGGCGCGCCCGTCGATGTGGACGTCGGCGATCTCGTAGACGGTTCGTTCCAGCGGCGGGCAGCCCGACGCGCGGACGTGGTCCAGCACTCCCCAGCGGGCGAGGGCCGCGATCCCGGGCTGGTGGACGAGGTGCGTGGAGAGGGTGTCGGAGCCGTACGCCGACTTGTCGAGCAGGAGCACCCGGTGGCCCGCGCGGGCCAGCAACAGGGCGGTGGGCGCACCGGCGCAGCGCGCCCCGACCACGATGACGTCGTACATGCGGCTGCCTCACAACGAACGTCAGCGAGCCGCCGGCTCGCGAGGGACGGGAACGGCGGGCGCGGCGAGGGCGGACGGCTGGTCCGGATCGGCGTCGCGACCGGTGCCAACCTATGGCGGAAAACGTCGGCGGACCCACTTCGACCGTGCTCTTCGGCCGGCGTCCCCGAAACCGGCGACGGGTCAGATGTATTCGGAGATCTCGACGCCGTAGGTCCCCGGCTCGAGGGCTTCGAAGATGTGCGGGACGTCGCCGGGATAGCAGATGTAGTCGCCGGGCAGGAGCTCCTCCGGGTCGTCCATGACGCCGATCCGGGCGCGGCCGGCACACAGCACGATGTGCTCCACCACCCCGGTCATGTGCGGGTCGGAGCGGCGCGGGGTGCCCGGCTCGCCGCGGACGACGTAGATGTCGCGGCGGGCGCCGGAGGGGCAGGCCGACAGGAGCGTGCACGCGTAGTCGGCGTGTTCGGCGAACACCGTCGGCCCCTTGCCCGCGCGCACCACCCGGACCTTCGGCCGATCCGGTTCGACCAGCCGGGAAAAGGGCACGTCGAGAGCGACGCCGAGGGCCCACAACGTCTCGACGCTCGGGTTGCCGGTACCCGACTCGAGCTGCGAGAGCGTCGACTTGGCCAGGCCGGCGCGGCGCGCGACCTCGGTCAGCGACAGTCCCGCGCGCGTCCGTTCGCGGCGCAGCGAGGCCGCGATGATCTCCAGCGGCGCCCCGGTGGCTTCCTGAGACATGCTGTTCGCTCCATCGGTCTTTTCGTTCGTCTTGACGAACACGGGGCCTTGCGTTCACTCTAGAACACATGCGTTCGATATGGCGAACACTCGATCGGGGCCTCGCCCGTGACATCGGCCTGGTCTGTCTCGCCGATTGTCTCGTGGGGGTTTCCTACGGCGCCATCGCGGTGAGCTCCGGCTTCCCCCTGTGGCTGCCGATGCTGATGTCGCTGGTGGTCTTCGCCGGGGCGTCGCAGTTCATGTTCATCGGCATCGTCGCGGCGGGCGGCAACCCGTTCGCCGCGGTGCTCGCCGGGCTGCTGGCCAACGCGCGGCACCTGCCGTTCGGCTTCGCGATCGGCGACGTCCTGGGGAAGCGGTGGGCGGCCCGGCTGGCGGGCAGCCACCTGATGATCGACGAATCGGTCGCGTTCGCGCTGGCCCAGCGCGAGGCGCACCGCCGGCGTGCCGCGTACTGGGCGTGCGGGATCGGCCTGTTCGCCTGCTGGAACATCGGCGTGGTCGGCGGGGCGTACGCCGGCACGGCGATCAGCGACACGGACGCGTTCGGCCTGGACGCGGCGTTCCCGGCGGTGCTGCTGGCGCTCGTGCTGCCCTCGCTGCGCGACAAGGCGACCCGGCTGCCGGTCCTGATCGGGGTGCTGGTCGCCCTGGTGGCGACGCCGTTCCTGCCCGCGGGCCTGCCGGTGCTGCTCGCGCTGGCGGGCGTGCTGGCCGGGGTGGCCGCGAAGGAGCCCGAGCTGGAGGAGGCGCGCTGATGGACGGCATGGAACTGCTGATCGCCACGGGGGTGCTGGCACTCGGGACGTTCGCGTTCCGGTTCGCCGGGCCGGCGCTGCGCAGCCGGGTGAAGCTGACCCCGAAGGCCGAGCGGCTGATGGCACTGGCGGCCGTGGTGCTGCTGGCGGCCCTGGTCGCGGTCAGCGCACTGACCGAGGGACACGGATTCGCCGGAATCGCCCGGCCGGCGGGGGTGCTGGTGGCCGGGGTGCTGGCGTGGCGGAAGGCCCCGTTCGTGCTGGTGGTGGTGGCCGCCGCGGCGACGGCCGCGCTGCTGAGGCTGGCCGGCGTGCCCTGACAGCCCGCGCCGGGCTGGGCCGGCGTGCGGCAAGGGGCATCGGGCGTGATCAGGCGGGCAGCACGCGTGTTCCAGCGGGCATCATGTGGAGTTGCCCCGGTGGGGCGGACACGGGGTTGTTAGGCAGCCGGGGCCTGACGATAGTTGGTTCGGGTTTCGGCTGGGGTGTTCTGGCCGAT
>NZ_JBFAZA010000048.1:0-68043 GCF_040681595.1 Amycolatopsis sp. NPDC051716
CCAGCTCATCATACGACGGACGAACACCTTCCCCCACAACAAGATCATCCCACAGTCCCGTTCACAGCCCAGAAACGACCTGAACAGTCACCGAACGGGTACAACGACCCCGCCTCGGAAAACACCGGAAAGCCAATCAGGGCAACCAAAGCAGCAGGCCTCAGATAGCCACCCGCCGAGCCCGTTCGATGTCCGGACCACGGTAGAGCCGCTCAGGAATCCCCGCCAGCGTTGAAGGATGCACCTGCGGCCCCAACCCGTAGAACTTCTGGAAACTCATGATCAACGGCCGCCAGGCGTCCGGGTCGATGCGGTCCTCTTCACCCACCATCCGGATCGACTCGTGCACGAATACCCGCTGCACCCGCACCTCGAAGGCGACCACTCCCCCGTCGTCACCGACCGGGTGCACCGCCTCGACGACGGCCTCCATGGCCACCGGGCATTCCGCGACCCGGGGCGGCTGCACGGTCGACGACGCCACCGGTGTCAGCCCGGCGCGCGCGAACTTGTCCGCCACGTGGAAGTACCCCCGCCGAAGCTTGCCGTCGGGGACCGGGTCCGAGCCGGTCGTCAGGGCCAGCCGATCGACCGCCGGGGCCATCGACTCCGACGGCAGGTTCAAGACTGCTTCCCGGGTGCGCAGCAGGTTCTGCGCCGTCTTCGACCGGACGCCCAGCCCGAGCACCGCCCGCCAGCCGAGCCAGAACGCCGAGGACATCGGGGCCAGATTGGCCGAACCGTCTTCATTGGTACTGGAAATCACCACCACCGGAGTACCGAAATACAGGATACCGGGCTCGATGGGCGTGTGCGCAACAGTGTTCACCCCCCGATCGTGCCGTCCACACGGGACTCGCCGCTGGCGGGAATCGGCCATCGCGATCAAGGGGCGGCACCGGCCAGAAGTGCCGCCCCCTACCGCTTACCGCGACGCTTGCGTCAACGCCCGCCGGGTCAGTACCCGGGCGAGGTGGCGGCGGTACTCCGCCGTCGCGTGGGGCTCGTCCGGCGGGTTCGTTCCTTCGGCCGCCAATGCCGCCGCGTCCTCGATCGATGCCCCGGCCGCCAAGGCTTCCTCGGTGGCCGTGGCGCGCAGGGGCACGCCGCCCATGTTCACCAAGCCGACGCGGCCGCCCACGACCGTCACCCCGACCATCGCCCAGTCGATCGCGCGGCGGGTGAACTTCTCGAAGGCCCAGCCCTGGCCCGTCTGGGCCGGGAGACGGATCTCCGTCAGCAGTTCCGCCGGCTCCAGCGGTGTCGTGAACGGGCCGAGGAAGAACTCCGCCGCCGGAATGCGGCGCTCCCCCGACGGGCCCTGGGCCACCAGGACCGCGTCGGAGGCCAGGACCGCCGCCGGGAGGTCCGCCGCCGAGTCCGCGTGGACCAGGGAGCCGCCGATCGTGCCGCGGTGGCGGACCTGGCGGTCGCCCACCTCGCCGGACACGTGGGCCAGCAGGGGCGCGTGCTCGAGCAGCACCGGGTCCTGCACCAGCGCGCTGTACCGGGACAACGCGCCGATGGCGACTTCGCCGCCCTCCAGCCGGACGTAGCGCAGCTCGTCGAGCGGGCCGATGTCCACCAGGTACTCCGGCGCGGCCAGCCGCAGCTTCATCAGCGGCAGCAGGGAGTGGCCGCCCGCCAGCACTTTCGCGTCGTCGCCGTGCGAGGCGAGCAACGTCAGCGCCTCGTCCACAGTGGACGCCCGCAGGTACTGGAACGAAGCGGGGATCACCGGTCCACCTCCTGATCCGACGCATCGACGACGGCGCTGACGATGTTGTGGTACCCCGTGCAGCGGCAGAGGTTGCCCTCGAGCCCGGCGCGGACCTCGTCGCGCGTCGGCTTCGGGTTGTCGGCCAGCAGGGACACCGCCGCCATGATCATCCCCGGCGTGCAGAACCCGCACTGCAGGCCGTGCTGCTCGCGGAACGCGCGCTGCACGGGGTGCAGCGCACCGTCCGAAGCAGACAGTCCCTCGACGGTGGTGACGGCGTGGCCGTCGGCCTGCGCGGCCAGCACCGTGCACGACTTGACCGACTCGCCGTCGAGCAGCACCGTGCAGGCGCCGCAGGACGTCGTGTCGCAGCCGATGTTCGTGGCGGTCAGGCCGGCGGTGTCGCGCAGGAAGTGCACCAGCAGCGTCCGGTCGGGCACCTCCTCGGTCACCGGCCGCCCGTTGACCTCGATCGAGACCTTCACTGCGCGCTTCCCTTCCGAGCTTCCTCAAGTGCCGCCCAGACCCGGATCGGGGTCGTGGGCATGTCCAGGTGCGTGACGCCGCGCGCGGAGAGCGCGTCCACCACGGCGTTGTGCACCGCCGGCGTCGAACCGATCGTCGCCGCCTCGCCGATCCCCTTGACGCCCAGCAGGTTCCGGTCGGTCGGGGTGGCCATGTCGACGAGCTCGAAGTCCGGCAGCTCGACGGCGGTGATGAACGAGTAGTCCGCCAGCGTCGCGGTCGTCGGGTTGCCGTCCTCGTCGTAGGTGACGACCTCCATGAGCGCCTGCGCCGCGCCCTGCCCGAGCCCGCCGTGGCGCTGGCCGCGGAAGGTGAGCGGGTTGACGATCGGGCCGGCGTCGTCGACGGCGACGATCCGGCGCAGCTCGACCTTGCCGGTCTCGGTGTCGACCTCGACGACGGCGAGGTGCGCGCCGAACGGGAACGTCGGCGTGCCGCCACCGAACCAGACGTCGGCGGTGAGCTTGCCGTCGGACGCCGTCTCGGCGACCTGCGCCCAGCTGAGCACGGAGCTCGACGGCGCGCCGCGGACCTGCCAGACGCCGCGCTCGGCGTCCAGTTCGAGGTCCTCGGGCGCCGCTTCCAGCAGCTCGGCCGCCAGCTCGCGGGCCTGCGTGATCACCTCTTCGGCCGCCTGCCGGATCGCCGAGCCGCCCAGCTGCAGCGACCGGGAGCCGAACGTGCCGATCGCCTTCGGCACCTCGTCGGTGTCGCCGTGCCGGACGGTGATCTTCTCCAGCGGGACGCCGAGCTGGTCGGACAGCAGCATCGCCAGCGACGTGCCGAGCCCCTGCCCGTGCGGCGAACTGCCGGTCCACGCGACGACCGAGCCGTCCGGGTGGATGTCGACGCGGCCGCTCTCGCCGCCGCCGTCGCCGCCGGTGATCTCGACGTAGGCGGCGATCCCCAGGCCGAGTTCCACCGGGTCGCCCGCCTCACGCCGCCGCCGCTGCTCGGCCCGCAGCTCCGCGTACCCGGCGGCCTCCAGCGCCTTGTCCAGCGCCGCCGCGTACTCGCCCGTGTCGTAGAACGCCCCGGTCGGCGACTGGTACGGGAACTCCTCCGGCCGGATGAAGTTGACCCGGCGGACGTCGGCCGGGTCCAGCCCGAGCTCGGTGGCGAACAGGTCCATCGCCCGCTCGACGGCGGCGGTCGCCTCCGGACGGCCCGCGCCGCGGTAGGCCGCGACCGGCGTGGTGTTCGTGACCACCGCGCGGCTGCGGGTCTGGACCCGCGGGAACCGGTAGACGCCGACGGCCATCAGCTCGGTCAGCGTCGGCAGGAACAGCGTCCGCGGGTACGCGCCCGCGTCCTGGACGACGTCGAGGCGGTACGCGAGGACCGTGCCGTCGCGCTTCCCGCCGATGGTCACGGTGTTGAGCTGCGCGCGGCCGTGCGTCATCGACGTCAGGTTCTCGCTGCGCGACTCGACCCAGCGCACCGGCCGCCCGAGCCGTTTGGCGGCCCAGCCCAGCACGGTCGCCTCGGGGTCCGCGCCGATCTTCGCACCGAACCCGCCGCCGACGTCCGGCGCGATCACCCGCACCGACTCCTCGCCGACGCCGAGGCTCGCCGCCAGCTGCATCCGGGCGATCTGGGCGTTCTGCGTGGACAACCAGGCCGTCAGCCGGCCGTCCGCGCCCCAGGCGCAGGACGCGCCGCGCACTTCCAGCGGCGCGGGGGCGACGCGCTGGTTGGCGATCGTCCGCGTGACCACGACGTCGCAGTCTTCGAAGATCGTGTCGTCGAACTCCTCCGCGCCGTTGACCTGCACGATGTTGCTGCCGGTGTCCGGGTACAGCAGCGTCTCGCCGTCCAGCGCGGCGCCGATGCTCGCCACCGCGTCCAGCGGCTCGTAGTCGACGTCGACCAGCTCGGCGGCGTCGGCCAGCTGGTAGCGCTCTTCGGTGAGGACCAGCGCGACGGGCTCGCCGACGTAGCGCACCACCCCGTCGGCCAGCCAAGGTTCTTGCACCGGTCCGGCCGCGTGCGGTTCGAGGCCGAGGTCGGCGGCGGTGAACACGCCCAGCACCCCGGGTGCCGCCTTCGCCTCGCTCACGTCGATGCCGCCGATCCGCGCGTGCGCGATCGGACTTCGCACGAAAACCGCGTGCGCGGCACCGGAAAGCGCTTCCGCCCGCAGATCGTCCACGTAGGTGCCGCCCGCGGTGATCAGGTTCTGATCTTCCTGGCGGACCACCCTGGTCCCGACAATGCTCATCTGGTCTCCTGCTCGCCGATACCCCGCCGATCATGCCCTCAGGGCGAGGACGACCGCCAGGCCCAGTCCGCCGATCCCGATCCCGATCCGCAACGGCGTCGCCGGCAGCCGGCGCACGAGCGCGGACCCCAGCCACGAGCCGCCGAGCGAGCCGAGGCAGACGGCGAGCGCGGCCGGCCAGACGACCTTGCCGGTGGCCGAAAAGACGATCGCGGCGAGCAGGTTCGCCGAGCCGGTGATCAGGTTCTTCGCCGCGTTGGTGCGGGCCAGCGGCTGGCTCCAGACGCTGACCAGCAGCGCGAGCATGAGCACGCCGGCGGCGGCGCCGAAGTAGCCGCCGTAGATGCCGATCAGGAACGCGACCACGCCGGTCGCCGGGCTGAGGCCGTGGTGTTCGGCGCCTTCGGCCAGCCGGCGCAGCCGCGGCCCGGCCATCAGCACCAGCGACGCGCCGCCGATCAGCCACGGCACGATGCGGGTGAACGCGTCGGACGGCGTCAGCAGCAGGATCAGCCCGCCGCACGCCCCGCCGACGGTGGTGATGGCGCAGAGCGGGACGAGCCGGCTTCGCTGCCCGGCCAGTTCGGGACGCGCGCCGGCCGCCGCGCCCACGGTGGTGCCCAGCATGGCGACGGTGTTGGTGACGTTGGCGGTCACCGGCGGCAGGCCGGCGGCGAGCAGCGCCGGGTAGGACACCAGCGACGCGAGCCCGGCGGTCGCCCCGGTCAGGCCGGCCCCGACGCCGGCCAGCACGAGCAGGAGCAGCACCCACGGGTCGGTGATCACGTTGTCATCCCACCACGCGCCCCCGGCTGTCGATCCGGGCCACCGCCGTTCGTCTCAGCGGTGACAACCGGAACAAGCGGAAGGACAGCTTCGATGCGTTCGATCACCGTCACCATGAGCGTCACCCTCGACGGCGTCGTGCAGGGCCTCGGCCGTCCCGACGAGGACACCCGCGGCGGCTTCACCCACGGCGGCTGGGGCACGCGCTACCAGGACGACGTCCTGGCCCGGGAGATGGCCAAGGGCATGAGCCGGCCCGGCGACATGCTGTTCGGCCGACGCACGTGGCAGGACTTCACCACCGCCTGGGGCGGGCGCACCGACGGGAACCCGTTCACCACGCACCTGGACGCCGCCACCAAGTACGTCGCCTCGACCACGCTCGACGACGCCGGTGCCTGGGAAAACTCGATCCTGCTGCGGGGCGAGGCGGCCGAGACGGTGGCCGAACTGAAGGGTCGCCCCGGCCGGGACCTGTCGATCATCGGCAGCGCGTCGCTGGTCCGGGACCTGCACGCCGCCGGGCTGGTCGACCACTACACCCTGCTGATCCACCCGCTGACCCTCGGGACGGGAGCCCGGCTCTTCGGCGACGCGCCGCCCACCGAGTTCGCCCTCACGAGCTGTGTTCCCACGACCAAGGGCGTCTTGATCGCGCGATATGACCGCCGGGTATAGAGCGTTATACGAATTACTCCGGGGGTTGTCCGAAACCGGACGGGATCGCGCGCGGGGCTTGCCCGGTGGGCGGACGGCGTCCCAGAATCCGCGCTGACAAGGTTGTCAACGAGCGGAGGCGGGCATGGGCGAGCTGGACCGGCGGCGAGCGCTCCGCCTGCTGGGCGCGGGCGGAGCGGCGGCCGCGCTGGCCTCGGGGCTGCTCCCGGGCCTGGCGCGAGCAGCGGCCGGCAGCGGGCCGCCCGACCCGGTCGCCGCGACGTACCTGCGCGTCCTGCTGCGGCACACGCGCTGGGCCGAGCAGCAGTTCGACCCGGCCGCGGGCACCTACCCGGCCCGGGACTTCACCTTCGCCGTCGTGCTCGGCAACGCCGTCCTGCTCACCCGCGACGGCTACGACGCCACGATCGCCGGCGTCGACCGGGAGACCCTCCGCGCGCACACCCTGGCCACGCTCCGGCGCTTCGCCGCGTCGAACCGGCTGGCCGGCGGGACCGAGTGGGGCCGGAAGCTGTTCTTCGACACCACCTTCCAGTCGTACTTCGTGCTCGCCGCCCGTCTCTTGTGGACGGACCTCGACGAGCCGACGCGGCAGAACGTCGAACGCATCACCGCCGGGCAGGCCGCCTACACCACCGCGCTCGGCACCGGCGACGACCCGGACTCCGGCAGCTGGACCCCGCACGGCCTGCTCGGCGGCCACGTCGGCGACACGAAGCTCGAGGAGATGGGCGTCTACGCCCAATCCCTCGCCCCCGCCCTCGCGTGGGCCGCCGACGACCCGCGGGCGGCCGAGTGGCGGACGGCCTTCGGCGCGTGGAGCCGCAACGAGGCCGGGCTGCCCGCCGCCGACCTGGCCAACCCGCGGCTCGTCGACGGCCGTCCGGTCAGCGCGAACACCGCCACCAACCTCTACGACACCTTCCTCGTCGAGAACCACGGTTCGTTCGGCCCGCACTACCAGGAAGAGCTCTGGCGCACCTCCGGCCGCAACGCGATGCACTTCCTCGCCGCCGGCACACCGCTGCCGGAGGTGCTCACCGCGCAGCCGAACGGCGAACTGCTCTGGCGCACCATGCTGCTGATGACCAGCGACGCCGGCGAGCCGCTGATGCCGATGGTCGCCGACCGCGAGCACCTCTACGGCCGCGACGTCATCCCGCTGGCCTTCCGCGCCCAGGTGCTCGGCGACCGGCACGCCGCCCGCGCCGAAGCCGACCTCGCCGCCCGCCTCGAGCCCTACCAGGCCTACCCGCCGGCCGACCGGCTCACGAAGTTCTCGGGCGAACCGAAGTACGAGCCGGAGGCGCGCGCCGAACTCGCCATCAGCTACCTGCTGCACGAATGGCGCGCCGCGCACGGCGGCCCGGTCGTCCCGGTGACCGGGCGCGAGTTCGACGCCCACGCGGCCGGGGTCGCCGACTTCGGTGCCGGGCCCGGCCTGCTGGCCCACCGCTCCCCCGCCGCCTGGGCCGGGACGGTCAGCAAGCCCGGGTTCGTGAAGTTCGCCTGGCAGCCGCACCACGACGACTGGCTGTTCGTGCTCGGCGGCGCGAACCCCGTGCTGCTGCCGTCGACGAACCTCGCGGTGCGGGAACGGCACGCCACGACGTACTCGAAGGTCCGCGACGGCTTCGACGGCACCGTCGGCCTCCTGCGCTTCGCCACCGGGTACGCGGCGCTGGCCACCCTGCCGACCGGCACCGCCGTCTACGCCAGCAGCGGGATCGCCGCGGGCGAAGGCGTGCTGGACGTCTACAACCTCGCGATGCCCGGCGTCCCCGGCCTCGACGGCGAGCGCACCTACACCGCCGCCGAAGGGACCGTGACAGTGAAGGCGGGCACTGCCCCGGCCGGCGCCCGGACCGACGAGCTGACCTTTTCCCCGGTCACCGCCCGGCACGTCCGCATGCTCGGCGTCGAGCCGGACCCGCAGTACGGCTATTCGCTCTGGGCGTTCGAGGTCGGCGACGGCCCCGACCTCGCGCGAGCCGGCACCGCGTCGGCTTCTTCGTCGTCTCCGGGAAAGGAGGCCAAGTACGCCATCGACGGCGACGCCGTGACCAGGTGGGCAGTGTCCACATCGGACCGGACGCGGGCGGACAGCTGGCTGGCCGTCGACCTCGGCGCCCCGGTGACCTTCGGCCGCGTGCGGCTGAGCTGGGAGGCGGCCGCGGGCCGGAAGTACCGGATCGAAACCTCGCCCGACGGCGTGACCTGGACGCCGGCGGGGAGCTACCCGGTGCCCGCACTGCGCAGCACCGGCGGCCGGCTGGACATCGACGGCCGGGCCGGGATCACCGTCGCGGGCCCGAACCCGCTCACCGTCACCGGCGACCGGGTCACGCTCTCCGACGGCCCGCCCGTCCGGTTCGTCGCCGAGCTGCGGCCCGGTCCGCCGCAGGCGTCCGGCCGGGTCGCCACCGGCGCGGCCGCGGTCGAAGCCACCGTCACCGACGGCTTCCTCGTGCTGCTCAACCTCGGCGACGCCGCGGTGCGCGGCACCGTGACCATCCCGGGCGCCACCCGCCGGCTCTACCGCGGTGAGCAGGCCGTCACCCGGACCGGCACGGAATTCTCCTACGCGCTGGCCGCGGCGGAGGGCCGCATCGAGCCCCCGCGGTTCACGCTGACCGGCCCCGCCGGGGTCAAAGCGGTCGTCCACGACGCGAGCCGGGTGGACCTCACCGCGCCGGCCGGGCTGCTGCCCGTGCTGGTCACGGTGACCCCGGACGGCGGGCGCGCCCGGCCGGTGCTGCTGCCGCCGCGCCGGACCGTGCCGGTCGTCTTCGGCGAACTCCGCCCGTACCCGCTGGCCGACCGCGCGCTCGGGCGGACCACCTTCCCCGCCGAGCCGCTGCCGCCGGGCATGTCCGCCCCGGCCGCGGCCGTCGACGACGACCCGGCGACCGCATGGCGGCCGGGCCCGGACGGCCGGATGGTCGTCGATCTCGGGGCGGTGACGGAGGTTTCCGCGGTCGAGCTGATCTGGACCCGGGGACGCGTCCCCGCCGCCACCGTCGAAACCAGCGTCGACGGCGTCACCTACGCGACGGCGGACACCGGACCGGCCCGGTACGTGGCGGTCCGGACGCGCTGGAAGGCCGGCGACGCGAGCCTCACGCGGTTGTCGGTCCGCACTTGATCGATCTCGGACACCTCGCGCCGGGCCCGCGGGCGAGTACCTTGGCACCACGGAGCTTTCCACCCGCCCGATCGGGAGGACGGATGCGCGTCACGATCGCCGAAGTCGCCCGCCGCGCACGGGTGAGCAAGACGACCGTGTCGCGGGTGCTCAACAACAAGGCCGACGTGGACGCGGCGACCGCGATCCGGGTGCGCGAAGTGATCGCCGCGACCGGGTACATCCCCAGCGCCGGCGCGGTCGGGCTGGCCCGCGGGGTGACGCGCACGGTCGGGATGCTGGTGCCGGGACTGACCTGGCCGTGGATGGGCGAAGTGCTGCAGGGCGTCGCCGACGTCGTGGAGTCGAAGGGCTACGGCCTGCTGCTGTCCACCGCCAACCGCGGCGCCGACTCCCTCGGCGAGTTCTCGCGGCAGGTCTCGGCGAAGGCGTTCGACGGGCTCCTGCTGGTGGAACCGCCGGACGCGGTGCGGCACCTGCGCGTGCTGCACGACTCCGGGCTGCCGGTGGTGGTGATCGACGACCGCGGCCGCCGTCCGGCGTTCCCGTCGGTGGGCACGGACAACCGGCAGGGCGGCGCGTCCGCGGCGCGCCACCTCCTCGCCACCGGCCGCACCCGGCTGGCCACGGTGACCGGCCCCCGCGACTTCGGCTGCACCGCCGACCGCCTCAACGGCTTCAACGAGGTCGTCCTCGACGCCGGCCGGACCCTCGACCCGCGGTTGATCATCGAAGGGGACTTCACGAGCGAAAGCGGCGAGGCGGCGATCCTCCAGCTCCTCGAAACGGGCCCGGAGTTCGACGCGGTCTTCGCGCACAACGACCTGACGGCGGCGGGGGTGCTGGCCGGCCTGCGCAAGGCGGGCCGCGCGGTGCCGGGGGACGTCGCCGTGGTCGGCTTCGACGACATCCCCCTGGCCGCACACACCCAGCCGCCGCTCACCACGATCCGCCAGCCGCTGCGGCTGATGGGCGAGACGGCGGCCGGGCTGCTGCTGGACCGCCTGGCCGGCGCGCCGGCGCCGGCCGCCCCGCTGATCGTCCCGACGGCGCTGGTGGTCCGCGAGTCGACTCAGGAGACGGTCAGCGTCGCCGACCGCGGCACGGTGCGCGAGGAATCACCGACGTAGCCCGGCGGTCACTGGTACACCCGCACGTAGTCGATGACCATGTCCTGCGGGAGCACGGTCCCCGCTCCCGGCGGCCCGGGGAAGTCGCCGCCGATGGCGTTGTTGAGGATCAGGAAGAACGGGTGGTCGTACACCCACGGCCCGCGCGTGCTCTCGACGGTGTCCCGGTTGATCGTCTCGAACGCGTTTCCATCGACGGAGAAGGTCATGTGCGAGGCGTCCCAGTCGAGGCCGAAGCGGTGGAAGCCGGCGGAGACGTCCTGGCCGAGGTCGAGCGGTGCGCCGATACCACCGGCACCGTTGTACGCCGGGGCGTGGATCGTCGAGTAGGCCAGGTTCGGGGACTTGCCGACGTGCTCCATGATGTCGATCTCGCCGCAGTTCGGCCACGGCGTGCCGCTGAAGAAGTTCGCGCCCAGCAGCCAGAACGCGGGCCACAGCCCCTGCGTGCCGGACACCTTGATGTTCGCCTCGACGTGGCCGTAGGTGAAGCTGAACTTGCCCGCGGTGTTGATCCGGCCGGAGGTGTACTGGCAGGTACCGCTGCCGCTGATCGGGTCGACCGGGCACGCGCTGCCCGGGGTGGCTTCCCGGCGGACCTGGATGACGAGGTTGCCGCGGCCGTCCTGCTTGGCGTTGTTGTTGTTCGTGTAGTACTCGAGCTCGTTGTTGACGCCGGGGCCGGTCTCGGCGGTCCACTTGCTCGCGTCCGGGTTCGCGCCCGCGGCGCCGTTGAACTCGTCGCTCCAGACCAGCGTGCCCGGGAAGTGCGGGGCCGGCGGCGCGGGCGGCGGCTGCGTCGGGTTGCCGCCGGTGCCGTAGACGTCGAAGCCCCACAGCGAATACCCGTAGCCGTTGGACCGGGCGGTGCCGTACATGCGGACGTACCGACCCGAGCCGTTGACGGTCAGCGTCTCCTTGAAGCCCTTGCCCGTGGTCGTCGAGTAGAGCGTCGTCCAGTTCGCGTTGTCGTTCGACACCTGGAGCTGGTAGGCGACGGCGTAGGCCGGGTCCCACTGCAGGACGACCTGGTGGATCGCCGCCGGAGCGCCGAGGTCGACGGTGATCCAGCCCGGGTCGACCCAGCCGGTGGTCGCGCTGGTCGCCCAGCGCGTGGCCGGGTCGTGGTCGAACGCCTTGGCCGGCAGGCAGCCGGGGCAGTTGCCGTCGTCCTGGTACGAGGACGCCTGACCGGACTTGCCGTAGGAGAGCAGGACGTCACCGGGCTGGGTCGTGCCGCCCCCGCCGTAGACCTGGAACTCCCACAGCGAATAGCCGTACTGCGTGGCGCGCTGGGTGCCGGTCAGCCGGACGTACCGGCCGCTGCCGGTGACGTTCAGGGTCTGCGTACCGCCGGTGGCGGTGGTGGTCGAGTAGAGCGACGTCCAGGTGTTGCCGTCGGCGGACGCCTGGAGCGTGAACGCCTTGGCGTAGGCGGCTTCCCAGTTCAGCACGACCTGGGACAGCTGCTGGCTGGAGCCGAGGTCGACCTGGAGGTACTGCGGGTCGCTGAAGCCACTCGACCAGCGGGTACCGGGGTCGCCGTCGACGGCGGCGGCCGCCGGGAACGCGGCGGACTCGGCGGAGGACGCCGTCACCGGACGGCCTTGGGAGAGCAGGACGGGCGCGGCCTGCGCCACCGGTGCGGTGAGCAGGGCGGCCAGGGTCAGGGCGAGGACGGCGAGAACCCGGGTCCTCGGCATGCGGCGTTGCATGGGCACCTCCACGGCGAACCGGCGCCGGGGCGGCCTTGCCCCGGCGCGGATCGGCTCACGTGGTCTCCGGCGCGGGTGTGGGTCCCGGCCGTCGGCACGCTCTTAGTTCAAGATATAAATAAAGAGTCGTAAAATGTCAACGGCCCAGCGCCGGGCGGTCGCGGCCGGCCCCGGACATTGGTCCGGGCGAGGAAAATCCGCGCCGGAGCCTTGACTCCGCCGAACCCGGCGCTGTTAACTGCGATCTCACCGACGGAACCGGTTCCGTGACCGCCAGCCGGGACGGCTCCGCCGCGACACACCCTTTCGGGCTGACTGGTTCGCGCTCCTCGCACCACCCGGTACCGCTCTTCCGGCTCACGGCGCCGGGCGGGTGCCCGGACGCGAACCCGCCGCACCACCCGACGCCGGCGCGAGCTGTGGGGCTCGCCCGGTCCGTTTCGCACGTCCTCCCCCCGATCAGCAGGCAGGCCGATGAGATCAACGACGTTCTCCCCCGTACACCGCCTCCTCGTCATCGCCACCACCTTCGTCACCGCGGTCACCACCGCGGCGGTGGTCGGCTCCGCACCGGCGCAGGCCGCCGCGTGCGGCACCACCAACCTCGCGCAGGGCCACCCCGCGACCGCGTCCTCGGCCGAGAACGGCGGGACACCCGCGTCCGCCGCGGTCGACGGCAACACCGGGACCCGGTGGTCCAGCGCGTTCGGCGACCCGCAGTGGCTGCAGGTCGACCTGGGCTCCGCGCAGCAGCTCTGCGACGTGATGCTCAGCTGGGAAGCCGCCTACGCGAAGGCGTTCAGCGTCCAGCTGTCCACTGACGCGACCAGCTGGACCACGGCGTACTCGACCACCACCGGCGCCGGCGGCACGCAGACGGTGGCCCTCACCGGGACCGCCCGCTACCTGCGGGTCTACGGCACCCAGCGGGCGACCGGCTACGGCTACTCCCTGTGGGAAGTGGCCGTGCACGGCAGCGGCGGCGGGACGACCATCCCGCCGACCGACCCGCGCAACCCGGACCTCGGGCCGAACGTGTCGGTGTTCGACCCGTCGACCCCGGCCGCGACGATCCAGAACCGGCTGACGCAGCTCGCGAACCAGCAGCACACGAACCAGTTCGGCAACGAGCGTTACGCCGTGCTCTTCAAACCGGGCAGCTACAACGCCGACGTCAACCTCGGCTTCTACGAGCAGGTCGCCGGGCTGGGTCTCTCCCCCGACGACGTCAACCTCAACGGTCACGTCCGCGTCGAGGCGGACTGGCTGCAGCAGGGTGACAACCCGGCCAACAAGGGCAACGCGACCCAGAACTTCTGGCGGTCGGCCGAAAACCTGTCGGTGACGCTGCCGGCCGGCCAGGTCGAGCGCTGGGCCGTCGCGCAGGCCGCACCCTACCGCCGGATGCACCTCAAGGGCAGCCAGATCCAGCTGTGGAACGGCGGTGACGGCTGGGCCAGCGGCGGCCTGATCGCCGACAGCAAGATCGACGGCGTCGCCGTTTCCGGGTCGCAGCAGCAGTTCCTGACCCGCAACAGCGAGCTGGGCGGCTGGCAGGGCGGCGTCTGGAACATGGTGTTCGTCGGCTCGACCGGCACCCCGCCGGCGTCGTTCCCGAACCCGCCGGAGACCGTCGTCGGCCAGACGCCGGTGATCCGCGAGAAGCCGTTCCTCTACGTCGACGGCTCGGGCAGCTACAACGTGTTCGTCCCGGCGCTGCGGCAGAACTCGTCCGGCACCAGCTGGGGCCACGGCGCACCGGCCGGGCAGTCGATCTCGCTCAGCGAGTTCTACGTGGCGCACCCGTCCGACTCGGCTGCGACGCTCAACGCCGCGCTGGCCGCGGGCAAGCACCTGCTCGTGACCCCGGGTGTGTACCACCTCGACCAGGCGCTGAACGTCACCCGCCCGGACACCGTGGTGCTCGGCCTCGGCCTGGCGACGCTGATGCCCACCAACGGGACCGCGGCGATCACGACGTCCGATGTGGACGGCGTGAAGATCGCCGGGCTGCTGATCGACGCGGGTGCGGTGAACTCGCCGGTGCTGGTGCAGGTCGGCCAGCCGGGCTCGAACGCCGGCCACGCGGCCGACCCGACGTCGCTGCACGACGTGTTCTTCCGGATCGGCGGCGCGACCGTCGGGAAGGCCACGCAGACGCTGGTGGTCAACTCGAACAACGTCATCGGCGACCACATGTGGCTGTGGCGCGGCGACCACTCGAACGGCGTCGGCTGGAACGTCAACACCGCGGCGAACGGCCTGGTCGTCAACGGGGCGAACGTGACGATGTACGGCCTGTTCGTCGAGCACTACCAGCAGTACGAGGTGCTCTGGAACGGCAACGGCGGGCGGACGTACTTCTTCCAGAACGAGATGCCGTACGACCCGCCGGACCAGGCGTCCTGGTCCAGCGGCGGCGGCCGGCAGGGCTGGGCGGCGTACAAGGTGGCCGACTCGGTGACCAGCCACGAAGGCTGGGGACTGGGCAGCTACTGCTTCTTCAACACGAATCCGTCCATCGTGGCCAGTCATTCGTTCGAGGTGCCGAACAACGGCGGCGTCCGGTTCCACAACCTGGTGTCGGTGTCACTCGGCGGGGTCGGCACGATCGCCCACGTCATCAACGATTCGGGTGATGCCGCGAACACCGGGCACCAGGTGAGCCCGCTGGTCTCCTACCCGTAACACGGCGGCGACGTACGCGTCCGGGCGGACCAGCCAGGCTTCGCCCGGACGCGCACCCAGCGCCCCGCCCAGCGGGATTTCCACCGACCGCACGCCCACCGCCCGCACGCCCGGCGTCGTCAGGAGCAGGAACCCCTGCCGCGCCAGGTCGCGCAACCGTCCACTCGCGACGGTGACGTCCGGGAGCAGCACGCCCGGTCCCGGCGGCGGCAAGGCGCCTCGCGGCGGCCGGCCCGCGAACGGCCGTTCCGGGTCGGGCGTGGTCAGCGGCGAGTCCACGTACCAGAACGGTTCCGCCAGCCGGCCCGAGTCGACCTGCTCGCCGGCGGCCGGGTCGTGCGCCGCCCGGGTGAGGACGTCGAGCCGGTGACGGCGCCGCTCGTCGTCCTGGGGCACCAGGAAGTCCATCGTCGCGGTGGTGACGGCCGCGTTCTCCACCGCCGCCGCGTGCCGCTCGGTGTGGTAGCTCTCCAGCAGCTCCTCCCCCGCGTCGCCGCGCAGGACGGCGGCCAGCTTCCAGGCCGCGTTCTCCGCGTCGGCCACGCCGGAGTTGAGCCCGCGCGCCCCGAACGGCGCGACGAGGTGCGCGCAGTCCCCGGCCAGCAGCACGCGCCCGACGCGCATCCGGTCGACGAGGCGCGTGTGGAAGCGGTACACCGACCGCCAGAGCACCTCGTAGGGCACCGGGCCGATGATCGCCCGGATCCGCGCCTCCATCGCCCCGCCCGACTCCTCGGCCGCGAGGTCGTAGTCCTCGGGCACCTGCCAGTCGATGCGGAACCGCGAGCCCGGGCACGGGTGGATGAGCACCTGGCGGCCCGGGTTCCACGGCGGGTCGAACCAGAACCGCCGCTCGGCCGCCCAGCCCGGCAGGTCGGCGCGGATGTCGCAGATCAGGAACAGGTCCCGGAACGACACCCCTTCGAGGTGCTGCCCGAGCGCCCGCCGCACGGTGTCGCCCCGCGCGCCCGCGCAGGCGATCGCGTAGTCGGCCTCGATCCGGCACGGCCCGGCTCGCGTCTCGCACCGGATTTCGACGCACCCCGGCTGGGTGAGGCCAGTGACGCGGTGGCCGCGGCGGACGTCGATGAGCGGCTCCCGCTCGATCAGCTCGTCCAGGACCTCCTCGACGCGGGCCTGCGACAAGTTGACGAACGGCGGCAGCGCCGAGCCACCGTCGGGGAGCTTCAGCGAAAACAGCTCGGTGGCGCGGTGGAACGTCCGCGCGGTCGTCCAAGTGAGGCCCTCCTCGGCCAGGCAGCCCGCGCCGAGCGACGCCCAGACGTCCAAAGTGTCCCGTTGCTGGCAGATAGCCTTGGACCCCACGGGATCGCGCACCTCGTGCTCGTCGACGAGCACGACCGGTACACCCCGGCGCGCCAGCAGCAGCGCGGCCGTCTGGCCGACCGGGCCGCTGCCCAGGACGGCGACCCTCATCCTTGGAGCTGGTCCCAGACTTCGCGGTCGCGCTCGGCCGTCCACACGACCGGCCGTTCGATGCCGCCGAGCTCGTCCCACAACCGGGAGACGTCGAAGGGCAGGCAGTGCTCGAAGATCGGCCAGTGCCCGTACTGGTCGTTCAGGGCCGCATGCGTGCGCTCGAAGGCTTCCTTGAGCGTGCCGCCGGCGTCGCGGACCGCACCGACCTCGCGGAGCATCGTGTCCAGGAAGTGCCGGGTCTGCGCGATGGCGGCGTCGACCGCCGCGCGGCCGCGGCTCACTCCGCCGCGGCCGCCGATCAGGGTCTCGGCCCCGAAGGCGGCCACCCGGTCCAAAGTGGACGACGCCCAGTCGCGGTGGAACGCGTCGCCGGTGTACAGCGCGGCTTCCGCTTCCACGAGGTCGCCGGCGTAGAGGATCTTCTGCCGCGGCAGCCACGCCACGATGTCGCCTCCGGTGTGCCCTCGCCCGCAGTACTGCAGGACGAGGTCGCCGCGGTCGCCACCGAGGTCGATCGTGAGCCGGTCGGAGAAGGTCAGCGTCGGCCAGGTGAGGCCGGGCACCGACTCCGCGCCCTTCGCCAGCCGCGGCATCCGGCCGAACTCGCTTTCCCAATCCTCCTTGCCGCGCTCGGCGACCAGGGCGCGGGTGTTCTCGTGCGCGACGATCACGTCGGCGTCGAACGCGGACGCGCCGAGCACGCGCACGGCGTGGTAGTGGCTCAGCACCAGGTACCGCACCGGCTTGTCGGTGTGCTCCCGCAGTTTCGCGAGCCACTCCCCGGCCGCGACGGGCGTGGCCAGTGCTTCGAAGCAGACGAGGAAGTCCTCGCCTTCGATCGCGCCGATGTTCGGGTCGCCCTCGGCGGTCAGCGCCCAGACGCCGTCCGCGAGGTTCTCGAGGGTCTGCGCTTTCTCCGCCAGGTCGGCCGAAGAGGCGAAGGCTTTCTTCGTCACGGCGAGCGCTCCTTGATCGTCAAAGGATTGACTATCGGGCCAGGCTAGCCCGCCGGACCACGGCGGGGAACCCTCCTTCCCCTAACCTGTCCGGCATGACCGACCGACCGGCCGACCTCGACTACCTCTCGTTCGTCGACTACGCGATCGGGAAGACGCAGGCCGAGCTGCCCACGACCGACCCGGTGGCGATGCGCCTCGGCCTCACGCTGCACCGGCTGGCCGGCGCGCTCGTCTACGACTGGGAGTCGACGGTCCACCGCCCGCGCGGCTGGAGCTGGGCCGGCTTCCGGGTGCTGTTCGTCCTGTGGCTGGCCGGCCCGCTGGAGTCCCGCCACGTGGCCCGGCTCGCCGGGATGAGCCGCGCGGCGGTGTCCGCGCTGGTCAAGACCCTGGAGCGGGACGGCCTGGCGACGCGCACCGCGGTCCCCCACGACCGCCGCGCGGTGCAGCTGGCGCTGACCGAAGCGGGCCACACCGCGGTGACCGACGCCTACCAAGAGCACAACGAGCGCGAGCAGGCCTGGGTGGCATCCCTGACCCCGGCGGAACAGACCACCCTGATCGGCCTGCTGGAGAAACTCACCACGAGCCCCGCGGCCGCGGCGGCCCAGCGCCTTACCTGACCCTCCAGGTACGCAACCCGACCCTCCAGGCACGCGAACCGGCCGCCCGGGTACGCGGCCCGGCCGCGTGGGTCAGCTGGCCAGGCCGGGCAGGCTGAGCGTGTGCCCGGTCTGCTCGGCCTTCGCCCGCAGGTACCGGACGTTGTTCTCGGTCGCGAACACCCCCGTCGGGACCCGGTCGCGCACCGCGATCCCGGCCGCCCGCAGCTGGGCCGCCTTGTCCGGGTTGTTCGACAGCAGGTCGACCCGGTCCACCCCGAGCGCACCCAGCATCTGGGCGGCGACCGTGTAGTCGCGGGCGTCTTCGGGCAGCCCGAGCGCGGCGTTCGCGGCGTAGGTGTCGAGGCCGCCGTCCTGCAGGGCGTACGCGTCGAGCTTGTTGTACAGGCCGATTCCCCGGCCCTCCTGGCGCAGGTACAGCAGGTACCCGCCGGTCTCGGAGATCCGCGCGACGGCCTCGGCCAGCTGCGGGCCGCAGTCGCAGCGCGCCGACCCGAAGACGTCGCCGGTCAGGCATTCCGAGTGCGGCCGCACCAGTGGCACCTCGCCGGGCGTGCCCAGGACGAACGCCAGGTGCTCACCGCCGTCGGCCAGGCCGCGGAAGGTGACGGCTTCGGCGTCGACCGCGATGCCGCCGTCGAGCCGCAGCGGGATCCGCACCCGCGTCCGCACCCCGGCCGTCATGCCCTCGCCCCTGGAATCACCCACAAGATCGACCCTACACGAAGTTCAAATTCGAACACCGGCCCCCGAGCACCGTGCCTGGAGGGTCGACACGCGTGTTTAGACGGTCGACACGCGTGATCAGCAGGACGACACGGCCACTTCCCCGCCCGTGCCGTGTCGACCCGGGAATCACGCGTGTCGACCTTCTGATCACGTGTGTCGGCCCTCCGATCACGCGCGCCGGCTCGAACCGGACGGTGCGAGGCGGGAAAACCGGTGGCGGCCGGGTCGTATTCTCGGGGGCATGATCCCCGGTGCCACCGCCGCCTCGTTCCTGTTGGTCGTCGTGCTCGGGGCGATGTCGCCCGGGCCCGACTTCGTCGTCGTGACGCGCTCGGCGCTCGCCGGCGGGCGGCGGGCCGGGATGGCCGCCGGGCTCGGGATCGCGCTCGGTGTCTTCGCCTGGGTGGTCGCGATCGCCCTGGGTGTCGCCGCCGTGCTCACCGCGTCGGCGGTCGCGTTCACCGTGGTCAAGCTGGCCGGCGCGGCCTACCTGGTGGTCCTCGGCGTCAAGGCGTGGCTGGCCGTGCGCCGCGGCGAGTACCGGGACCTCACCGAGACCACCGGGACGCGCCGGCTCGAGGCCGGGGCCGCCTTCCGGCAGGGCCTGGTGACGAACCTGCTCAACCCCAAGGTCGCCGTGTACTTCCTGGCCCTGCTCCCCCAGTTCCTGCCCGCCGACGGCTCGACCCTGCAGACGCTCGAACTGGCCGCGATCGCCACCGCGGGCACGATCCTGTGGTTCGTCACCCTCGCCGTCGTGGTCGGGGCGCTGAAGCGGTTCTTCAGCGCCGGCCGCGTCCGCCGGGGCCTCGACGCCCTCCTGGGCACCGTGCTCGTCGCCCTCGGGCTGAAGGTCGCCGCCGAAACGGCGTGAGCCCGGCCCCGGGCTCACGCCGTCCACTCAGCCGAGCTGCTCCGACGCCAGCCGCGTGCCCTCGACCCGCGCCGCGATCTTCGCGAACGCGATGTCACGCGAGGTCGACGTGTCGTCGGCGAACGGCGAGAACCCGCAGTCGTCGCAGGTGCCCAGCCGGTCGGCCGGCACGTACTTCGCCGCGGTGAGCACCCGGTCCCGGACCTCCTCCGCGGTCTCCACCCGCGGGTCGATCGGGTCGATGACCCCGACGAAGACCCGCTGGTCGGCCTTGAGGTGCTCGGCGATCACCCGCAGCGCCCGCTCCGGGTCGGCTTCGCTGGCCAGCTGGACGAAGAAGCGGCCGGCCTTGAGGTCGAACAACGCCGGCAGCAGGCCCGCGTAGTCGACGTCGAGGCTGTGCACGGAGTCCTGGTCGCCACCCGGGCAGGTGTGGACGCCGATCTTCGCGCGCTCCTCGGCGGTGAACCGGTCGAGCACGGCGTTGTTGAGCTCGACGAACTGGCGCAGCAGCCCGCCGGACGGGTCGAGCTTCAGCGACAGCCGCCCTTCGGTGAAGTCGATCTGCACGCTGTCCGCGCCCGCGTCGAGGCTGCCCCGGATGTCCGCCTCGGCCTCGTTCACCAGGTCGGCGACGAACTGGTCTTGCGAGTACCCATCGATGCCGCCGGCCGGGTAGATCAGCGACACGGCGGACGCGGCGATCACCGCCTGCTTGACGGGCCGGTCGGTAAGCGTTTTCGCGCGCGTCAGGTACGAGTCGGCGTGCGTCGCGTAGCGGAACGGGCCGGCGGTCAGCCGCGGCAGCTGCCGGGTGTGCCCGTCGGCGAACGGGATGACGACGCCGTCGGGCGCCAGGGCTTCCAGCCCGGCCAGCGGGTACGTCGCGAAGCTCGGCTTGCCCTGCTCTCCGTCGGTCAGCACCGGCGAGCCGGTCTCCTCGAACCGGCGGATGGTGTCGGCCAGCGCCCGGCTCTCGAGTTCGGCGAGCTCGGCGGCGTCGAGCCGGCCCGCGGCGAACTCGCCGAGGCCTTCGACGAGGTAGGCGGGACGCGGGATGCTGCCGATCGGTTCGGTGGGCAGGGTCATGAAAGTCCTCCGGCTGGTTGACGGGCCCGGCCGGTCACCGGCACGACGGCAGGACGTGGCCACCCGGCCGCCCCCACCCGCCGTCCGGGCCGTGACCGGCGACGTTCTCGGGGCAACTTAACGTGGCCGGAGCCGGTCACAGAGCGCGGATCACCCGGTCGGACCAGAGAAAAGCACGAAATGAGAAGGCGTTTGGCGGTTCGCCAGGAGGACGATTGGGTATTCGCTACGGCGATACGGCGGGTTCGGCGCCGAAGGAGGCCCGATGCTCAGTCACCACGACCGCACCGAGCTCGAGAAGATCGAGCGCACCCTGGAGCTCAGCGACCCGGATCTGGCTGCCGCGTTGCGCGACGGCCGGCGCCCGAAGTCGCGCGGGCTCCGGAGCGCCGTCCTGATCTTCTTCGATATCACCGCCGTGACGCTGCTGGTCTTGGGCTTGGTACTGCCCGACCCGGGCGTGACGCTGTGCGGGATCATCGCGCTCACCGCCACCGTCTGGACCCACGTGGCGCGGCACCGGATCTGAGGCAGACTGGGCGGGTGAAGTGGGTCCTGCACGTCGACCTCGACCAGTTCATCGCCGCGGTCGAGATCGCCCGCCACCCGGAGCTGCGCGGGAAGCCCGTCGTGGTCGGCGGCAACGGCGACCCCGCCGAGCGCGCGGTCGTCGCGACGGCGTCGTACGAGGCCCGCGAGTTCGGCGTCCAGTCCGGCATGCCGCTGCGGATCGCCGCCAAGCGCTGCCCGGACGCCGTCTTCCTGCCCAGTGACCCGGACGCCTACCTCGAGGTGTCGGCGCGTGTGATGGCCGCGGTCCGCGAGCTGCCGGTCGTGGTCGAGGTGCTGGGCTGGGACGAGGCGTTCGTCGGCGCGGAGACGGCCGACCCCGAGGCGCTGGCCGCCGCGATCAAGGAGGCGGTGGCGCGCGAGACGGGCCTGTCGTGCGCGGTCGGGATCGGGGACAACAAGCTGCGGGCCAAGCTGGCCACCGGGTTCGGCAAGCCGGGCGGGATCTACCGGCTGACGCGGGAGAACTGGTGGGAGGTGATGGCCACCCGCCCGACCGACGCGCTGTGGGGCATCGGCGGCAAGACGGCGAAGAAGCTTGCCGAGCTGGGCATCACCACGGTCCTGGACCTGGCCGGGGCCGACCCGGCGGAGCTCGCCGCGCGGTTCGGCCCGAAGACCGGCCCGTGGCTGCGGCTGCTCGGCGGCGGCATCAGCGACGCCGAGGTGAGCGCGACCCCGTGGGTGGCCCGCTCCCGCAGCCGCGAAACAACGTTCCAGCGCGACCTGACGGACCCGGCCGAGATGGCAGCCGAGGTCACGGCGCTGGCCCAGCGCGTCGCCCAGGACGTCCTCGACGAGGGCCGCCCGGCGGCGCGGGTGGCGGTCAAGGTGCGGTTCGTGCCGTTCCTGACCCACACGCACAGCATCACGCTGCCGGAACCGACGTCGGACGCGGCCGCGCTCGACCGAGCGGCGCGGGAGGTGCTCGGGATGTTCGAGCTGACCCGGGCGGTCCGGCTGCTGGGCGTGCGGGCCGAATTCCCCCGCGAGGACTAGCTCTCCGGATCTACAGCCCGTCCGGCAGCGGCAGCGGCCGGTCCGGGTCCAGCTCGACGCCGCCCGCTCGCAGGGTGTGGTCCAGCATCGCCCAGATCGTGCCGGTGAGCTGCGCGGTCAGCTGGGGCAGGCTCAGCGCGCCCGGGTGGTCGAGCCAGCGGGTCGTCGCCGATTCGACGTAACCGACCAGGCCGAACGCGATGGTGTCCGCCGGGGCCGGGTCCAGCCCGAGCGCCGTCAGGTAGCCGGTGAACAGCCGGCTGAGGTGGCGGGCGATCGCGCCGCGGACGTCCGGGCGGTCGTCCGCGGCGCCCGGCTGCGCGCGGGCCAGGTAGCGGTGCAGGTGGGCGTGCTCGGTCAGCCAGCGCAGGTGCGTCGAGATCACCGTGGAGATCATCTCGTTCGGCGAGCCTTCGGGGTGCCAGAGCGGCGCCAGGTCGGCCGTCACCAGCTCGGCCGCCCGCTGGGCGATCGCCCGCCGGAGGTCTTCCGCGCCGTCGAAGTGCCGGTACAGGCGGGTGCGCGCGACGCCGGCGCGTTCGGCGATCTGCTCGGTGGACACGTCCGGGCCGTGCTCGGCGATGGCGGCCAGCGCGGCGTCGACGAACTCCGCGCGCCGCCGTTCCTGCTGGCCCGCCCAGCGCGTCGCCCGTCCGTCGACCTTGGTCACGGCGAAAGCCTACTCACGCGCCGCCGGGCGGTGTACGCTCCCGAAGTAGCTAGTACACCGCGTACCCCCTACTTTTTTCGGAGGCCGCCATGGGCGTCGAGGCCCAGGACCGGGACGTCACCGCGGCTCGCCTGCTCAAGAGCTCGGCGAAGAACAGCTACGACCCGCACGTCGACATCGACTGGGACGCGCCGCTCGCCGAGGGCAAGGCGTACATGCCGCTCGAGCGCGTCTCCCTCTACGGCACGGAGCTCTGGGCGAGGCTGACGCCGGAGCAGCGGATCGAGCTGTCCAAGCACGAGATCGCCAGCATCATGAGCGTCGGCCTGTGGTTCGAGATCGTCCTGATGCAGCTGCTCGCCCGGTACGTCTTCGACCTGGACGCGCGCACCGAGCACGCGCAGTACGCGATGACCGAGATCGGCGACGAGACGCGGCACTCGGTGATGTTCGCCCGCACCGCGCAGCGGCTCGGCGTCCCGCGGTACGGCGTCCCCAAGGTGGTCCACCGCGCCGCGAAGGTGTTCGGCGCGACCGCCGCCGGCCCGTCGATGTTCGCCAGCGTGCTGGTCGCGGAGGAGACCACCGACCGGCTCCAGCGGTCGATGATGGACGACGACGGCATCCAGCCGCTGATCCGCTCGGTCAACCGCATCCACGTGGTCGAAGAGGCCCGGCACGTCCGGTTCGCGAAGGAGGAGGTGCTGCGCGAGACCCCGAAGCTGTCGAAGGCGGCCCTGCAGCGGCACCGGCTGCGGACCGCACTGGTGGCGTTCGGCGTGATCGACAGCATGGTCGACGCGCGGATCTACCGCAGCGTCGGGATCGACCCGCGGGAGGGCCGCGCGGCAGCGCTGGCGAACCCGCACTTCCACGAGACCCGCCGCTGGATGGCGGAGAAGATCGTGCCGTTCCTGCGCGACGCGGACCTGATCGGCGGCCGCTCCGAAGGCATCTGGCGGCGCGCGCACCTGCTCTAAATCCTTCGCGCCGGGGTGCCGGCTTCGGCCAGGATGGCCCGGTGATCACGATCAGGACGGCCCGCACCGGCGACGAAGCCGCGCTCGCCGAGATCGACCGGCGAACCTGGACCTCGGCCATGTCCCCCGCTCCCCCGCCGCCACCCGGCACACCCTTCTTCGACGGGGACACCCGGCCCGAAGACGTCCTGGTCGCCGAGCAGGACGGCGTGGTGACCGGGTACGTCCGGCTCGCCGAAGGGTTCGCCATCCCCGCCCACCGGCACGTCCGGGTGATCGGCGGGCTCGCCGTCGACCCGCGGCGGCAGCGGCTCGGCATCGCGCGCCGGCTCGTCGACGCCGCCGTGGCCGAAGCGCGGGAGCGCGGCGCCCGCAAGCTGACGCTGCGGGTGCTGGGTCACAACACCGGCGCCCGCCGGGTCTACGAACGCTGCGGGTTCGTCGTGGAAGGCGTGCTGCGGGGCGAGTTCCGCATCGACGACACCGACGTCGACGACGTTCTCATGGCCCGCTCGCTCGCTTGACAGCCTCGCCGCGGCTTTGCCATCCTGGTTCCGGGCCGAGAGGCGCTGCGACGGAATCCTTTCCGCCACGCTCGGCCCGGAACACGACTCCAAGGGCGCCTCCCGTGCGGGAGGTGCCTTTCTCGTTGTCCGCAAGGACTTCGTGCTGCCTCCCGAGCGTTTCGCCGACGAACTCCGGAGTGCATCGAAGCATGAGTGACAAACTGCAGAACCGCAATGGCCTCGACTTCGCCGTGGCCGACCTCGCGCTGGCCGACGCCGGCCGCACCCAGCTGCGGCTGGCCGAGCACGAGATGCCCGGCCTGATGGCGATCCGCCGCGAGTACGCCGCCGCGCAGCCGCTGAAGGGCGCGCGCATCGCCGGGTCGCTGCACATGACCGTGCAGACCGCCGTGCTCATCGAGACCCTGGTGGCGCTCGGCGCGCAGGTGCGCTGGGTGTCCTGCAACATCTTCTCCACCCAGGACGAGGCCGCCGCCGCGGTCGTCGTCGGCCCGCAAGGCACCGTCGACGCCCCGGCGGGCACCTCGGTGTTCGCGTGGAAGGGCGAAACCCTCGAAGAGTACTGGTGGTGCACCGACCAGCTCTTCGCCTTCCCCGGCGGCCAGTCCCCGAACATGATTCTCGACGACGGCGGCGACGCCACGCTGCTCGTCCACAAGGGAGTCGAGTTCGAGGCGGCGGGCGCGGTCCCGCAGCCGTCCGAAGAGGACCCGGAGGAGTACCGGATCGTCCTCGAGACCCTCCGCGCGAGCGTGGCGGCCGACGGTGACCACTTCACCCGCATGGCCAAGGAGATCCGCGGCGTCACCGAGGAAACCACCAACGGCGTCAAGCGGCTCTACAAGCTGGCCAAGGACGGCGAGCTGCTCTTCCCGGCGATGAACGTCAACGACTCGGTGACGAAGTCCAAGTTCGACAACAAGTACGGCATCCGGCACTCCCTTGTGGACGGCCTGAACCGGGCCACCGACGTGATGATCGGCGGCAAGCGCGTCCTCGTCTGCGGCTACGGCGACGTCGGCAAGGGCGCGGTCGAGGCGCTGCGCGGCCAGGGCGCCCGGGTCGCGGTCACCGAGATCGACCCGATCTGCGCGCTGCAGGCCGCCATGGACGGGCTGGACGTCGTCGAGCTCGACGACGTCGTCGAGACGGCCGACATCTTCATCACCACCACCGGTAACTTCGGCATCATCTCCGCCGCCCGGATGAGCCGGATGAAGCACAACGCGATCGTCGCCAACGTCGGGCACTTCGACAACGAGATCGACATGGCCGGGCTGGCGAAGCTGCCGGGCGTCGTGAAGAACGAGATCAAGCCGCAGGTGCACGAGTGGACCTTCCCGGACGGCCACGCGATCATCGTGCTGTCCGAGGGGCGGCTGATGAACCTGGGCAACGCGACCGGGCACCCGTCCTTCGTGATGTCGAACTCGTTCACCAACCAGGCGATCGCGCAGATCGAGCTGTTCACCAAGCCCGGCGAGTACGCCACCGACGTCCACCGGCTGCCGAAGCACCTCGACGAAAAGGTGGCCCGCCTGCACCTCGACGCGCTCGGCGTGAAGCTCACCAAGCTCACGAAGGCGCAGGCCGAGTACATCGGCGTCGACGTCGAAGGTCCGTACAAGCTCGATCACTATCGGTACTGATCCAAGATTGCTCCATTCGCCGTAGTTTGGTTTATCCGGAAACTGGCCATCCTCCCCTCGAGAGAAGCGCATCCGCCCGGACGGCACGGAGCCGGGCCGGGTCTCGTGCGAAGGAGTGTGTCAAGTGATCGTTCTCGGTGTAATTCTCCTGATCATCGGGTTCATCGTCGGTATCCCGGTGCTGTACACCATCGGCATCATTCTCGCGGTGGCCGGTGTGGCGCTGGCCATCCTGGGCGGCACCGGCCGCCGGATCGGCGGGCGGGCGCACTGGTACTGATCTCGAAACTCCGCCACGGCCTGGCGCGCGTCAGCAGCAATGCTGGCCGCGCCAGGCCGTTCGGCCTTCCTGCACCGCCACCCCGGCGATCGCGAGCGAGACGAGGGGGTCGGCCCACCACCAGCCGAACAGGGCGTTGAGCAGCAACCCCGCCAGCAGGACCGCGGAAAGGTAAGCGCAGAGCAAAGTCTGCCGCGAATCCGCCACCGCACTGGCGGAGCCCAGCTCCCGCCCGGCCCGGCGCTGCGCACCCGACAGCATGGGCATCACCACGAGGGAAATGGCCGCGAGCACGATTCCGGTCCGCGAAGTTTCCGGCGAAGCGCCGGTTAAAAACGCACCGACAGCCTCCCCCGTCACGTAAATCGCGAGCGCGAAAAAGGAAATCGCGATCCCTTTCAACGCCCGCCGTTCCCGCGCGCGGGGATCGCGACCGGAAAACTGCCACGCGACCGCGGCCGCCGACGCGACCTCGATCACCGAGTCCAGCCCGAAGCCGATCAGCGCCCCGGACGAAGCCGCGGCGCCGGCCGTGAGGGCAACGACGGCCTCGACGACGTTGTAGGTGATGGTCGCGGCCACCAGCAGCCGGACCCGCCGCACCAGCACCACCCGGCGATCCGGCCCGGCCCCCGGCGGCGCGCAGCACCCGCCGGCGCAGGCCCCCGCGGCCGGTTCCGGCGTCATCGCGCCACCACTTCGTCTTCGCAGGCCGCCCGCGGTTCGACCGCCAGGACGACCTGGACGAGTTCCCGCAGCGCACGGGCCAGGTGTTCGTCGGCGATCTCGTACCGCACCTGACGACCTTCGTAGCCGGCCACCACGAGCCCGCAGCCGCGCAGGCACGACAGGTGGTTCGAGACGTTGGACCGGCTCAGCCCGAGCTCCCCGGCCAAGCGTCCCGGATAGGCGGGCCCTTCGAGCAACGAGGTCAGGATCCGGCAGCGGGTCGGGTCCGCCAGCGCGCGCCCGATGCGGGCCAGCGCCGACTCACGCGTCTCACAGGTCACCATGCACTGAACTGTACAGCCGCGGCTGACCTATCCACAACGGACACCACCGCAGCGCCACGCCACCCGGAACACCGGGAAACCCGGAAAAGAAAGGGTCCTCCGGCTCCGAGGGGGAGGGAGAGCCGAAGGACCTCGTTAGTGTTAGCACATCGCCCAGCCCCTGTACACAGCTGCATACACGATCGTGTCACCGTCTTGACGCCATCCGAACGCCGTGCAGGCCTCCCCGGCCGGTGCGGAACCCGGCCGGGAAGGCCTGGACGGATCCTGGCGGGAGGCTCAGGAAGCGTGGCGCAGCAGGGTTTTCCGCGGCGCGGTGGCGCAGCCGCACCCGCCGCCGACGCCCCGGCAGTCGACGATCAGCGCGTGCCGCACGCGGTCACCGTCCGCACAGGCCGGATCGGTGCACTCGGCGAATCCACCGTCCGGGTGGACCACCAGCGTGCCGTGGCAGTGCTCGATCCCGGCGCCACAGGAAGCACACTCCATGACCGGCCGCCTTTCCGCGCTCGTGGACGACGTGCACCCCACGGTAGATCCGGGTGGCACGCGGGCACGGTACCCGGGCGGCGTGTCGGCGCAACCACCCGTCCGAACACGACTCAGGCGGGCTTCGGCGCCCGCTTGCGGGCCGCCGGCTTCTTCTTCGCCGGTTCGCCGTCCTCTTCGGACGCCTCCGAAGAGGACTGACGAGACTTCTTCGCGGCGTCCACACTGGCCTGCAGCGCCGCCATCAGGTCGACGACGTCGGCCTTGGCGGTGACCGCGGCCGGCTTGGTCGTCTCGTCGCCGGCGACCTTGGCCTCGATCATCTCTTCCAGGGCCTCGCGGTAGTGGTCGTGGTACTTCTCGGGCTCGAACACCGGCTCGGCCAGCGAGTCGATCAGCGACCCGGCCATGGTGAGCTCCTGCGGCCGGATCTGCGGCGGGTCGTCGCGCAGGAACGGGAAGTCGGGTTCGCGGACCTCGTCCGGCCACAGCATCGTCGTCATCACCAGCACGTCGGCGTGCACGCGCAGCACCGCCATGCTCTCCCGCTGCCGGACCGCGACCTTCGCGATGGCCACCTGGCTCGACTTGTGCAGCGCGTCCCGCAGCACGATGTACGGCTTGACCGCGTTCTTCTGCGGCTCGAGGTAGTAGGTCCGGTCGTACTGGATCGGGTCGATCGACTCGAGCGGCACGAACTCCAGCACGTCGATCGTGCGCTGGGTGGTCAGCGGCAGCTCCGCCATCTCCGCGTCGGTGATCACCACCATCTCGCCGTCGGGCAGCTCGTAGCCCTTGGCGATCTCGGCGTACGGCACTTCCTGGCCGTCGATCGTGCAGAACCGCTTGTACTGGATGCGGCCGCCGTCGGCCTCGTGCACCTGGCGCAGGGAGACGTTCTTGTTCTCGGTCGCCGCGTACATCTGGATCGGAATGCTGACCAGCCCGAAGGACACCGAGCCCTTCCACATCGCCCGCATGCCCGTACCTCCGAGGTCCGCCTTCACGCTACGTGACAACCGTAACCCGAATCGTCCCTCGACGACAGTCTGATCTAGACCTCTGCCAGGTATTTCTCCCAGAGCGCCGGATCCATGAACCACTGCTCGAAGTCGGTGGGATCGCCGAATCCGTTCACGAACCGCCGGGCCACCGCCGGGTTCTGCCCGGCCACGCCGAGGATCTGGAGCACGTGCGGGGGCGGCGGCAGGAGCAGGGCGTTCGTCCATTCGGTCACGTGCCGGGCGTACTCCCAGTAGCGCTCGAACGTCGCTTCCATCCACGTCGCGTCGAACGGCCGGTCACCGTGGGAGACGATCGCGTCGAGGTAGGTCGCCGCGCAGTGGCTCGCGTTGTTCGAGCCCTGTCCGGTGATCGGGTCGTTCGCCACGACGACGTCGGCCATGCCCAGCACGATCGCCCCGCCCGGCAGGGTGCCCACCGGGTGGCGGACCACCGGCGGGTACCCGCCGGCCAGGGTCGCCTTGGCGTCGGTCAGCTCCGCGTCGCGGCAGCGGTCGTACTCCCACGGCACGAACTGCCGCATCAGGTCCAGCACCCGCCGGAAGTGCTCGTCCGGGCCCGGGTGGTCGTCGAAGCAGTCCAGCGGCCCTCCGGGCACGCCTTCGAAGAAGAGGATGTCGCAGTTCCCGCTCAGCGTGTACGCCGGGATCATGAACAGCTCGCCGACGCCGGGGACGATGTTGAACCGCACCCCCACCTTGTCCGGGTGTTCCGGGCGCCGGCCCACCCCGTGGGCGTAGACCAGCGAAAGCGCGCGCATCGGCCGCGTGTACGGCGAGCGCTCGGGCACGCGGTCGAACAGCTGGACCAGCTCGCCCTTGCCCGCCGAGATGATCACCAGGTCGTACAGCCGGGACAGCGCGTCCAGCTCGGACGTCATCACGCCGTGGATGACGAGCTTGCCGCCGCGGTCTTCGAACAGCTCCAGCCAGCCGGCCATCTTCACCCGCTGGTCCACCGACTGGGCGGGCTTGTCGAGCTCGGCGAACCAGTCGAGCGCGCGGCCGCCGTCCGGCGCGGCCACCGAGACGCCGAGGCCCTCGACGTCGACCGTCTCCGCTTCCCACAGGTTGATCCCGAGGTCACGCTCGTGCTGCAGCGCGTCGTGGAACATGCACTGCGTCGACATCACCCGCCCGGACCGGATCTCCTCCGGCGTCCGCGCGGACATCACGGTGACGTCGTAGTCCTTCGCCTGCAGCCCGAGGGCCAGCTGCAGGCCGGACTGCCCGGCGCCCACGACCAGGACCTTGCGCATGGGGACCTCTTCACCTTCCGGGGGACTCAGGCGTGCGGGGCGCTGCCGGCGAGCTCGCGGCCCACCGGACCGGAGAGCACCGCCAGTGACAACGTGTGACCGACCAGTTCGGTCAGGGTGGCGATTGTCGACGCGCGGTCGCGGGCGTCGCAGGTGACCAGCGGGACGCTCGGGTCGAGGGCGAGGGCGTCACGCACCTCGTCGAGGTCGTGCACCGGCTTGCCCTCGAACTGGTTGACCGCCACGACGAACGGCAGCTCCGAGTCGTTCTCGAAGTAGTTGATCGCCGCGAACGACTCGTCGATCCGGCTGGTGTCGACCAGCACGACCGCGCCGAGCGCGCCGCGGCTCAGGTCGTCCCACAGGAACCAGAAGCGCGCCTGCCCCGGCGTGCCGAACAGGTACAGCAGCAGGTCCGGGCGCAGCGTGATCCGGCCGAAGTCCATGGCGACGGTCGTGGTCGACTTGCCGCCGGGCGGGATCTCGTCGATGCCCTCCCCGGCCTCGGTCATCCACGCCTCGTTGCTCATCGGCGGCACTTCCGACACCGCGCCGACGAACGTGGTCTTGCCGACACCGAAGCCCCCGGCGACGACGATCTTCGCGGAGATCGTCAGCAGATCGCCCTCAGGCGGGGAGCCGCTTGAGCCCATCAAGGATCCTCTCGAGCACGTTGGTGTCGTGGTGGTAGGCGTGCGCGGTCGGGTGCACGAACACCGCGCCCTGGGTGGCGAGGTCGCCCAGCAGCACCCGCACCACGCCCAGCGGCAGGTCCAGCCCGACCGAGAGCTCGGCGACCGAGCAGCGCAGCCGGGCGCGTTCGTAGAGCGAACGCGACTCCGGCATGAGCGTGTCGCTCAGCGCGGGGTCGTACCGCGGCACCGAGATCAGCGTCTCCACCAGCAGCTGGTGGCGCGTCCCGGTGCGGCCGCCGGTGAGCGCGTACGCGCGGATCCGGCGGCTCCGGCGCGGCAACGGGGTGTCCGACGTGGACACTGCAGGCACGGGCATCACATCCTGTTGCAAGCCGGGGCTTCGCCCCGGGCCGGGGGCTTCGCCACCCGGACCCCCAAAAGACTCGTGTTGCAAGCCGGGGCTTCGCCCCGGGCCGGGGGCTTCGCCACCCGGACCCCCAAAAGACTCGTCAGGCACGGGCGTCACATCCGGGGCCGGCGTGCGGTCAGCACCTGCCGCAGCTCCGCGCGCACCTCGGGGGTGAGCGCGTGGCCGGCGTTGGTGATGAACTGGGTCATCTCGTAGGCGACCACCTTCATGTCCGCCTCGCCCGAGGTCAGCACCGCGAGCCCGGCACCGGATCCGATGCCCATGAACAGGAAGTAGCCGTGGGTGAGCCGGATGATGATCTGCTCGCAGGCGCCCTTCCCGAACAGCGCCGCGCTGTTGCCGGCCAGCGAAAGCAGGCCGCTGGCGATCGCCGCGAGCTGTTCGGCCTCGGCCTCGCCGACCGAGTCCGACGCGGTGAGCGGGAAGCCGTCCACGCTCATGATCAGCGCGTGGCTGACGCCGTGGACCTTGCGCACGAAGTCGTCGAGCAGCCAGGCGAAGTTCGCCGTGGCGGAGTGGGGAGCGCTCACCGGGCGGTTCCTCCGGGCGTCTCGTCCTGGCGGGTGCGGTTCTCCGCGAGCGCCGCCTGCTCGCCGTCGGCGAACGCCCCGAGGTCGGCGAGCAGCCGCTCGTGCCCGCTCGCGGTGGTGTCGCCGGCCGGGGGCGGCGGTGGTGGCGGTGGTTCCGGGGCGGCCCCGCGGATGCTGCCGGGCACGCGGCGCGGCAGGCCGTTCGCCGTGATCCCGCCGACGGTTCCCGCGGTGATCGGGCGCGGCCGCGGGCTGGGCTTGCGCGGCGGCTCCGGCGTCTCCCGGGAGAAGGTGCCGGCGCGGCGCCGCGGCAACCCGCCGACGGTGGCCGGCTCGCGGCCGGCTCCGCCCTCGGCCGGTTCGGCCGGGACATCGCCATCCGCGGCTCCGCCCGGCGTCGAGGGCTCCACCCCCCGAACACCCGGACCGAAGACGGTCCGGGTGCCCGACCACGCGTGCTCGGCGAGCTCGGTGACGACCCCGGTGGGCAGCAGCACGGTGGCGACCGTGCCGTGCGGGCTGCGCCGGTCCAGCCGCACGGTGACACCGTGCCGGGCGGCCAGGCGGGCGACCACGGCGAGCCCCATGTGCCGCGCCGCGGCGTCGTCGAGGTCACCGCCCGCGGCCAGGCGCGCGTTCAGGTCCCCGACGCGGTCGGCCGGGATGCCGATGCCCTCGTCCTCGATCCGGACGAGCACGCTGCCCTGCTCGGTCAGGTGCGCGCTGACGTGCACCGGCGAACTCGGCGAAGACTGGTTGGCGGCGTTGTCGAACAGCTCCGCCAGCACCCGGCCCAGGTCTTCCGCGGCGAAGCCGACGACGCCGAGGTTGACCACGCGGCCGATGGTGATCCGGGCGTAGTGGTTGATCGACGACATCGCCTCGCGCATCAGGTCGAGCACCGAGGTCGCGCGGGCGGCGTCGTCGGCGGTGTCCTGCCCGGCGAGCACCCGCAGGTTCTCCGCGTTGCGCCGCAGCCGCGTGGCGAGGTGGTCGAGCTGGTAGAGCTCGGCGAGGCGGTGGTGGTCCTCCTCCCCCGCTTCCAGCTCTTCCAGCCGCGCGAGCAGCTGGTCGAGGAGGTTGAGGTCACGCAGGGCGACGCTGGCGCAGATCTCGGCCAGTACCCCTTCGCCTTCGCCGGACGGCTCCGCGACCGGCTCCGGCCGGGTCAGCTCCACGAACGCCGGTCCCGCCGGGGGCGCGTAGCCGGGATGCTTCGGGGGCGCGGTGAGGAACTGCGCCGCGGCGACGCGCGAACGGTCCAGCAGGACGCGTGATCGATCCAGGAGTTCCCGGGCCCGGCTCGCCATGTGGTCCCACTTCTTCCGTGCTGAGGTGCGGATGCTGCGCCGGCCCACGCGGCGGCGACGCGGGACATGCAAGCAGAAAGGTTCGTGGGATGTCCACAGCCGGTCCCCGCGCGATCGCCCTGCGTGATCATGAATCCGGAGTGTCGCTGCTGGTGAGCGCAGTGGATTAGGCCATTCGGTTTATTTTTGCAAATTGCGGGTCGCAACAGAGCGCACACGGCGGCCGTCCCCGCAGCTGAGGCGGGCCCTGGCCCCGAAATCCCAGGTCGTGCCCGATTCGTCCGGAAATTGCGTGCCACGCAGTTTTTTGCGGGGCACGCAAGTTTTTCGCTACACTCCGTTCATGCCGCCGGATGAACCACCGAAGCTGACCCTCCGGGAGCGGAAGAAGCGCGAAGCCCGCCGGGCGCTCGCGCAGGCCGCGCTGCGGCTCACGCTGGAGCGGGGGCTGGAGAACGTCCGGGTGGAGGACATCGCCACCGAGGTGGGCGTCTCCCCCCGCACGTTCAACAACTACTTTTCCAGCAAGGAGCAGGCGGTCTGCTCGGTGGTCATCGATCGCCACGAGGGGATGCGCGAGGCCCTGCTCGACCGGCCGGAGGGCGAGCCGCTCTGGGAGTCCGTCAAACAGGCGGTACTGGAGCAATATTCACGTGAGGGCGAGCCGGATCGCGCGTATGTTGCGCGTATCCGGGAGCTGATGGGCCAGCTCGTGCTGCGTGGCGAGTTCCTCAACGCCCACGCGGCGGTCGAGCGGGTCCTCGCCGAAACGATCGCGAAACGGGTGGGCGGTGTGGACCACCTGCTGTGCCGGCTGATGGCCTCCTCGGTGGAAAGTGCCGTCCGCGTCGCCTTCGTCAACTGGTTCACCGAAGGCGAACCGCTCCTGCCGACCCTGGAGCGGTTGCTGGACGAGCTGGCCGCCGGGATGCCGACCCTGACCGGCGGCGCCGAAGCAACACCCGACCCGAACACCACCACTCCACTGGGGGAATCGTTGTGCTAGTCAAGCTCCTGCGCACTCACCTGCGCCCGTACCGGGGGACGCTGTGGGTGATCGTCCTGCTGCAGCTCGTGCAGACGATCGCCATGCTCTACCTGCCGACGCTGAACGCCGACATCGTCGACAACGGCCTGATCAAGGGCGACATGCCCTACATCCTGCGGGTCGGCGCGATGATGCTCGCCGTCACGCTGGCCCAGATCGTCGGCTCGATCGGCGCGGTGTACTTCGGCGCCCGCACGGCGATGGCGATCGGCCGGGACATCCGCGCCGGGGTCTTCCACCGGGTGCAGGACTTCTCGGCGCGCGAGGTCGGCCAGTTCGGCACGCCGTCGCTGATCACCCGCACCACCAACGACGTCCAGCAGGTCCAGATGCTGGTCCTGATGACGCTGACGCTGATGGTGTCCGCGCCGATCATGTGCGTCGGCGGCATCATCCTGGCGCTCAACCTCGACGTGCCGCTCTCGTCGCTGCTGCTGGTGATCGTGCCCGTGCTCGCCGTCTCGGTCGGGATCATCATCGCCAAGATGCGCCCGGCATTCCGGCTGATGCAGGTCCGGATCGACCGGATCAACCAGATCCTGCGCGAGCAGATCATGGGCATCCGGGTGATCCGCGCGTTCGTGCGGGACAAGCACGAACGGCAGCGCTTCGACGTCGCGAACGACGAGCTGCTCACCGTCTCGCTGCGGGTCGGGCGGCTGATGGCGCTGATGTTCCCGATCGTGATGCTGGTGATGAACGTGTCCAGCGTCGCCGTGCTGTGGTTCGGCGGCCAGCGGATCGACTCCGGCAGCATGCAGATCGGTGCCATGACGGCGTTCCTGTCCTACCTGCTGCAGATCCTGATGGCCGTCATGATGGCCACCTTCATGTTCATGATGGTGCCGCGCGCGGAGGTCAGCGCCGAGCGGATCAGCGAAGTGCTCGACACCGAGTCGAGCGTGCGCCCGCCGGTGTCGCCGATCCGCCCCGGCGCGGTGCACGGGCACCTGGAGCTCTCGGGCGTGGAGTTCCGCTACCCCGGCGCGGAAAAGCCGGTGCTGTGCGACATTTCGCTGATCGGGCGGCCGGGTGAGACCACCGCCGTGATCGGGTCGACCGGCACGGGCAAGACCACGCTGCTGAACCTGATCCCGCGGCTGATGGACGCCACCCGCGGCACGGTGAAGGTCGACGGCGTCGACGTGCGCGACCTCGACCCGGCGCTGCTCGCCCGCGCGGTCGGGCTGGTGCCGCAGAAGCCGTACCTGTTCGCCGGCACGGTGGCGAGCAACCTGCGCTACGGCAACCCGGACGCGACCGACGAAGAGCTGTGGCACGCGCTGGAAGTGGCTCAGGGCAAGGACTTCGTCGAAGCGATGGCCGAGGGCCTCGAAGCGCCGATCGCCCAGGGCGGCACGAACGTCTCGGGCGGCCAGCGGCAACGGCTCGCGATCGCCCGGATGCTGGTGCACAAACCGGAGATCTACCTGTTCGACGACTCGTTCTCGGCGCTCGACTACGCGACCGACGCGGCCCTGCGCCGCGCGCTGGTGTCGGAGACCAAGGACGCGACGGTGGTCATCGTCGCGCAGCGGGTCAGCACCATCCGGGGCGCCGACCGGATCATCGTCCTCGACGAGGGCCGCGTCGTCGGCACCGGCACCCACCACGAACTCATGGACGGCAACGAAACCTACCGGGAGATCGTGCTGTCCCAGCTCACCGAGCAGGAGGCGGCGTGAGTACCACGGAATCGCCCGAAGCCGCCGTCACGGAGGCCGGGGAACGGCCGACCGCGCAGCGGCACAAGAACACCGGTGCCGCGGCCGCCGGACCGGCCGCCCGCTGGATGAGCGGCGGCGCGCCGGCGGAAAAGGCCCTGGACTTCAAGGGTTCCCTCAAGCGGCTGCTGCGGCTGCTGCGACCGCAGCGGGCCATCCTGATCGCCGTCCTGGTACTCGGCGCGGCCAGCGTCACGCTGACCGTGATCGGGCCGAAGATCCTCGGCCAGGCCACCGACGCCATCCTCGCCGGCGTGCTCGGCAAGCAGGTGCCGCCGGGGGTCACCAAGGAGCAGATCGTCGCCGGCCTGCGGGCCCGCGGCGACGGCACGCTCGCCGACATCTACAGCCGGGTCGACCTGGTGCCCGGCGTCGGCATCGACTTCGACAAGGTCGGCCAGATCCTGCTGACCGTGCTGGCGCTGTTCGTGATCTCGTCGTTCTTCGGGCTCATCCAGGCCCGGCTGACGACGACGCTGGTGCAGCACGCGGTGTACCGGCTGCGCCAGGAGGTCGAGGACAAGTTCGCCCGCCTGCCGCTGAAGTACTTCGACCGCCAGCCGCGCGGTGAGGTGCTTTCCCGCGTCACCAACGACATCGACAACCTGGCGCAGTCGCTGCAGCAGACGCTGTCGCAGATCGTCTCGTCGCTGCTGACGGTGGTCGGCGTGCTGATCATGATGTTCCTGATCTCGCCGCTGCTGGCGCTGATCGCGCTGCTCACCGTGCCGCTCTCGGCGGTCGTGGCGGCGAAGGTCGGGAAGCGGGCGCAGCCGAACTTCATCAAGCAGTGGTCGACGACCGGGAAGCTCAACGCCCACGTCGAGGAGATGTACACCGGGCACTCGCTGGTCAAGGTGTTCGGCCGCCGCGACGAGTCCGCGGCGATCTTCGACAAGCAGAACGAAACGCTGTACCAGGCGAGCTTCAAGGCGCAGTTCATCTCCGGGATGATCCAGCCGGCGATGATGTTCATCGGCAACCTCAGCTACGTGCTGGTGGCCGTGATCGGCGCGCTGCGCGTCGCGTCGGGCAACCTGACGCTGGGCGAGGTGCAGGCGTTCATCCAGTACTCGCGCCAGTTCAGCCAGCCGGTCACGCAGATCGCCAGCATGGCGAACCTGCTGCAGTCCGGGGTCGCTTCGGCCGAGCGGGTGTTCGCGCTGCTCGACGCCGAGGAGCAGGCCCCGGAGCCCGAGCACCCGGAGCGGCCGGCCGAGATCCGCGGACGCGTCGAGTTCCAGGACGTCTCGTTCCGCTACCTGCCGGAAAAGCCGCTGATCGACGACCTCTCGCTGACCGTCGAACCCGGTCAGACGGTGGCGATCGTCGGCCCGACCGGGGCGGGTAAGACGACACTGGTCAACCTGCTGATGCGGTTCTACGAGCTCGACAGCGGGCGGATCACGCTCGACGGCGTCGACATCGCGAAGATGCACCGCGAGGAACTGCGCGACCAGACCGGCATGGTGCTGCAGGACGCGTGGCTGTTCGGCGGCACGATCGCGGAGAACATCGCCTACGGCGCCGACGACCCGACCCGCGACGAGATCATCGAGGCGGCACAGGCGACGTACGTGGACCGCTTCGTCCGGACCCTGCCGGACGGCTACGACACGGTGCTCGACGACGAAGGCGGCACGGTCAGCGCGGGTGAGAAACAGCTGATCACGGTGGCGCGGGCGTTCCTGGCCAAGCCGGTCATCCTCATCCTCGACGAAGCGACCAGCTCGGTCGACACCCGCACCGAGGTGCTCATCCAGCGGGCGATGAACTCGCTGCGCAGCGGCCGCACGAGCTTCGTCATCGCGCACCGCCTCTCGACGATCCGCGACGCGGACGTGATCCTGGTGATGGAGAACGGCCACATCGTCGAGCACGGCGATCACGAAACGCTGCTGCACAGCGGGGGTGCCTACGCCCGGCTGTACGCGGCGCAGTTCGCCGAAGCCATGGCCGAGACGGACTGAGGCCGGCACCCCGGTACCCTGGACGCTCTTCGAGCGGAAGGGGTACCGGGGCGGCCATGGCCGACAATCTCGAGGAATACCGCCACAAGCGAGCCCGCGACCGTACCCCCGAACCCTGGCCGGACGGCCCGCCGGTCCCCGGGGACGACAACCTCTTCGTCATCCAGGAGCACCACGCCACCCGGCTGCACTGGGACTTCCGGCTCGAGCGTGGGGGCGTGCTGGTCTCCTGGGCGGTGCCGAAGGGCCTGCCGCTCTCCCCCGGCGTGCCCCGGCTCGCCGTGCACACCGAAGACCACCCCCTGGAGTACCTCACCTTCTCCGGCGAAATCCCCGCGGGCGAGTACGGCGGCGGCCGGATGACCGTGTGGGACACCGGGACGTACGAAACCCTGCACTGGAACGACCACAACGTCGAGGTGGTCTTCCACGGTGCCCGCACGCGCGGCAAGTACCTGTTCCGGAACCGGCACGACGAAGACGGCCGCGACTGGACCCTGCGGCGTCTCGACCCCGCCGAACCCGGCCACGAAGACGCGCCCGAATTCCTCGAGCCGATGACGGCGGAACCGGGTGAGCTGCCGCCCGACGACGACGAGTGGGCCTACGAATTCGCCTGGGGTGGCCTGCGCACGATGCTGCTGGTCTGCGGCGGCCGCGTCACCGCGCACGACGACACCGGCGCCGACGTCACCGACCGCTATCCCGAGCTGCACAAGCTGGGCGAGCGGTTCGGGTCGACGGAAGTGCTGCTGGACGGCGAAATCGTCGTGATGAAGGACGGCAGGCCCCACGCCGCCGGCCTCGACCAGCGCCGGCGCGCCGACAGCGCGGCCGCCAAGCGCCTCAAGACCGGCTGCCCGGTCTTCTACTTCGCCTCCGACGTCCTGCACCTCGACGGCCGGGCGACGCTCGAGCTGCCCTACACGAAGCGCCGCGAACTGCTGGACGGCCTGGCGATCGAGGACCGGCACTGGCAGGTACCGCGCTACTACCTGGGCGGCGGCGAGGCCGTCGCCGGCGCGAGCCGCCAGCACGGTCTCCCCGGCGTCGTCGCGAAGCGGGCCGACAGCCCGTACCGTCCCGGCGGCGGCCGGGGCGACTGGCTGCTCGTCGAAAGCTGAGCCGCGGCCCGTCAGTGCGGCCGCGGCACCGCCGTCAGGTTCCCGCGGCGGGCCCGCCGCAACAGCGCGACCGCGACCGCCACGCCGGCCACGCCGCACCCGGTACAGGCGATCATGCCCGCGTGGAACCCGGCGAGCGCACCGGCCGGCCCGGGCGTCGCCGCCATGCTCGTCGCGATGATCGTGGACACCACCGCCACCCCGAGCGCGCCGCCGACCTGGAACGCCGCCACGTTGATCCCGGAGGCGATGCCCGCGTCGGGCGGGGCGACGCCGGCCAGGGCCGCCGCGGTCAGCACGACCGGGCCGACGCCCAGCCCGAGACCGAACAGGACCAGCCCGGGGAACACCGTCGTCAGGTACGCGCCGTCGAGCGAAATGCCGATCAGCAGGGCGCTGCCGATCCCGAGCAGCAGGAACGCCGCGACGGCCACCGCGCGGAGGGTGAGCCGGGCCAACGCCTTCTGCGCTCCGTAGGCGCCGACGACGCAGGCGATCGGCATCACGGACTGGCTGAGGCCGAACTCGATCGGCGTGTAGCCCAGCGAGCCCAGGGAGTACTGGGAAAGAACGACCGACATCCCGTAGGCGAGGATCGCCATCAGGACCGTCAGCACGTTGCCGCCGAGCACGACCGGCGATCGGAACAGCCGTGCGGGCAGCATCGGCGACGCCGACCGCCGGTCGACGGCGATCGTCAGCCCGGTCAGGACCAGGAAGACCACGGCGAGCCCGAGGATGGGGAAACTCGTCCAGCCCAGTTCGGGCGCCTCGACGAGCAGGTACACGAGCAGGCCGAGCGACGCCGTGCTGAGGACCGCACCGGCGACCCCGAGGGTGCGGTGTGCGGAGAGGTCCCGGCTTTCGCGCAGCAGCACCGGGCTCAGCACGAGCATGAGCACCGCGATCGGCACGTTGACGAAGAACAGCGACGGCCAGCCGAACCAGCCGAGCAGCGCCCCGCCGAGCAGCAGGCCGATGGTGGCGCCCATGGCGGCGATCGCGGACGACACGGCCAGCGCCCGGTTCCGTTCGCGGCCTTCCGGGAACATGTCGGTGAGGATCGCCAGCGCCGTCGGGGCGATCAGCGCGGCCGAAACGCCGTGCAGCGCCCGTGCGACCAGCAACAGCGCGCCGCCCGTGGCGAGGGCCGACAGCACCGACACGACGAGGAAGAGCGCGGTGCCGAGCATGAACACCTTGCGGCGGCCCAGCAGGTCGGCGGCCCGGCCGCCCAGCAGGAGCAGTCCGCCGAAGGTGAGCAGATTGCCGGAGAGGATCCACTGCGCCTCGACCGGGGACAGCCCCAGGTCCGCGGCGATCAGCGGGACACCCACGATGACGCTCTGGGCGTCGAGGATCACCATGAAGTTGGCCGCGCAGAGCAGCACCAGCGCTGCCCACCGGCGAGGATCCGCGGGCCGGGCGGCCACATCCGGCCGCCTTGGTTCCGTGAAGGTCATTTTTGCACTCCTAGTGTCGGTCCGACCTCGGTGCGTGCGTTCCGACCGTACGGATCGAGCCGACACCGGCTCGTCTTCTTCGCTGCGCACGGCACCGCGGATCGGCCGCCGGGAGCGGCGGCGCGGAACCTCCCTCAGTCGCGGCGAACCAGCGTCGCCAGGGCCAGGACCATCACACCCGGTGACCGGGGCCTGCCGCGCCGCCCTCGGTGCGCGCAGGCCCCGGCCCGGTCAGCAACCGCAGGTGTAGTACGTGATGTCCCAGTGGTTTCCCTCGTCGCAGTAGAGGTTGCCGGACGCCGCCTGCCACTGCGGGTAGCCGTCGCCGCGTACGCCGGCGTAGGAAAAGCTGTTCTTGATGTAGGCGTCGATGCAGCTGTTGTGCGCGATGTCCACCTTGTAGCCGTTCCAGTGGCTGTAGGTGCCGGACGCGTGCCCGGTCTCGGTGCCGCCGGTGATGTTGACGGCGCAGCCGCTGGCCCGCTTCAGCGTGATGACGCCGCTGACCGTGCTCTGGTTGATCTGCTCGTACGACGTGCACGTCGAGTTGCTGCGGCTGGTGCAGCCGCCGCTGGACGAGTGCGTCACGCCGGCCGCGGACAGCTGCGACGCGGCCTGCGCCTGGGTGAGCTTGGTGACCTCGACGCTCGCCGACGCGGTGCCGATGGTCGCGAACACCCCGGTCGCCGCGGTGGCGGCCAGCGTCAGTGCCGCCCGCGCCAGCATCGGTTGTCCCGGCATGAGTTGCCTCCCTCTCCTGCGACGATCCGGACGCCGGTGAGCCAAATCGGGCCGGCCATAACTTCGCCAAACTCCGGGCGCCGCATCCCCGGCCGGGACGCCGTCAGATCCTGATCTTCGTCAAGACTTCACGAGTCCGGTCGTGGTCCGGGGACGCGCTGGTGACGGCGTCGAGTTCGCGCAGCGCCCGCAGTTCCCACAGCGGGAACCCGAGCTCCCGGAACAGGCCGGCCGAGGTGCGCAGCAGCCGTTCCGCTTCACCGCCGAGACCGTCTTCGGCCTCGGTCCGCCCGAGGCTGAGCAGGGCGTACCCGGCGCCTCGGCGGTCGCGCAGCTCCCGGAACACCTCCAGCGCGAGCAGCAGGTGCCGCCGAGCGCCCGCCGGATCGCCCGCGCGGCGGCGGGCCTCGGCCAGGCTGCGGTGGGTGTAGGCGGCGGCGTGCCGGTGCCCGATCTGCTCGAACAGCACCAGCGACCGCGTCAGGAAGCCGTGTCCGTCGGCCAGTTCCCCGGCGTCGGTGTGCAGGTCGCCGAGGCTGCGCAGGACGTGCGCCTCCCAGTGCCGTTCGCCGGTGCGGACGGCGCCGCCGAGTGCGCCGGCGAGCAGGCCGGCCGCCTGGTCGCGGCCGCCGTGGCGGCGCAGGACGTCGGCGTAGCGCTTGGCGGCGTGGTCGTGTCCGCGGCCGTCGTCGCAGTCCCGGGCGAGCAGCATGCTCACCTCGAAGCTTTCGACGGCGCGCCGCACGTCGCCGACGTCCTCGGCCAGCGAGCCCAGCTGCGCCGCCGCGGCCGCCTGCCCGCGGCGGTCCCCGCACTCGCCCAGCAGCGCCAGTGCTTCCCGCAGCTCGGCCTCGGCGGCGCCCGGGTCACCGCCGTCGAGGTGGACGTCGGCGAGCGCGGCCAGCACCGCGCCGGTGCCCCGCGGGTCGGCCAGGGCGCGGTAGCGCTGCTCGGCCAGGACGAAGCAGTTCCGGGCCCGGTGCCCAAGGCCGTGCTGCCAGTGCACCGTGCCGAGGTTGTAGAGCTTCTCGGCCTCCGCGCGCGGGTCGCGGCGGCGGCGCGCCGCGGCCAGCCCGAGCACCGACACGGCGTGGGCGGCGTGGCCGAGCCACGGGCGGCCCGCCAGCGCGGTGCAGGCGTCGGCGAGCCGTTCGGTCAGCTCGTGCCAGCCGTGGGCCCCCGCCAGCCGGACGGTGGCGGCGAGGTGCCCGGTCTCTTCGGCCGCCCAGGCCGCCGGGTCGGCGGCGATCCGCCGGGCGACCGCCGGATCCGGCTTCGGCAGGCCGGGTGCCGGACGGCCACGGGCGTGCTCGGCGTACGCCAGCGCGACCTCGCACGCCCGGCGCACCGCGGCCTGATCGAGGTCCGCCGGCCGCTCGGCCAGCACCAGGCGCACGAACGGGGCCACCGCCCAGCGCACCCCGGCCGGGCCGGCCAGGTGCGTGGCGGCCAGGTCGTCGAGGCGGTCACGGGCCTCGGCGAGGGACCGGCCGAGCAGTGCCGCGGCGCACCAGTCCGGGACGGCGGCGCCGAAGGCGGCGAGCTGCCGCAGCAGCGACACCTCGGCGGCCGACCGCTCCCGCAGCGCCGAAGTCACCGCGGCGCGGACGTCGAGGTCGCCGGCGCTCAGCTCGTCGAGCCGGCGGCGGTCGTCGGCGAGCCGCGCGGCGAGGTCGCCGACGCGCTCGTTCGGCCGCGTCGCGAGTTTGACGCCGGCGATCCGGACGGCGAGCGCGAGCCCGCCGCAGTGCTCGAGAAGCCGGTGCACCGCTTCGGGTTCCGCCCGCAGCCGCACCTCGCCCGCGATCGCCGCGAGCAGCGTCCAGGCGTCCTCTGTGGACAGTTCCGGAACCGGGATCGCCCGCGCCCCGCACAGCCCCGGCAGCCGGTGGCGGGTGGTGACCAGCGTGGCGCAGCCGGGCCCGCTCGGCAGCAGGGCACGCACCTGGGCCTCCGACGCGGCGTCCTCGAACAGCACGAGCAGCCGCCGGTCGGCGGTGTAGCCGCGCCAGAGCGCGGCGAGCCCGGCGCGGTCGGCCAGTTCCGCCGGGGTCGCGCCGAGCCCGCGCAGGAAGCCGGCCAGCACGGCCGCCGGTTCGGCCGGTGTCCCGTCCGGGGCCCGCAGCGAGGCGGTCAGCTGGCCGTCGGGGAACCGGCGGCGGGCCCGCCAGGCGGCCTGGACCGCCAGCGCGGACTTGCCCGCCCCGGCGGCGCCGTGCAGCACGACCGGGGCCGGGCCCCGCAGCGCCCGGGCGACGTCGGCGAGCTCGGTCACGCGGCCGGTGAAGTCGGGCACCGCGGCCGGGAGCTGGGCGGGCGGCCCCGGCGTCGTCCACTCGGTGCCGGCGATCCGGCGGTACACGGCGACGAGGTCGGCGCCCGGCCACACGCCCGCCTCGTCCCACAGGGCCCGCCGGGTCCGGCGCAGCACCTCCAGGGCCGACTCGCGGCGGCCGACGGCACCGAGCGCGGCGGCGAGGCGGGCGGCGAACCGTTCGTCGGCGGGCCGGGCCGCGACCACCGGGTCGAGCCGCTCGACGACCGACCGGCCGTCGCCGTCGGCGAGCTCCAGCTCCACCAGCTGCAGCAGCGCGGCCGAGCGCCGGTCCTCCAGCCACAGCTTGTGCGCCTCCAGCAGCGGCCCGCCCGCGATGTCGGCGAACGCGTCGCCCCGCCAGCACGCCAGGGCCCGCTCGAGCGCGCGGCGGCGCTGGGCCCGGTCGTCGGCGCCCGAGGCGAGCAGCGCGAGGAAGTCGTCCGCGTCCAGCTCCCCCGGCTCGACGGTCAGCGCGTAGCCCCGGGGCCCGGACCGGAGCCGCTGCCCGGCCTCGGCGGCGCCGAGGCCGGGTGAGAGCGTCTTGCGCAGCTTCGACACGGTGACCTGCACGATCGCCGCGGCGCTCGACGGCGCGCCGTCCGGCCACAGCTCGTCGACCAGGGTGTCGCGGCCGACGAACCGGCCGGCGCGGGTGAGGAGGACGGCGAGCAGCCGCCGCGGCTGGGCCGCCGACGGCAGCGGGACGGAGGCCGTCAACGGGCCGAGGACCTGGAACCGCACGGCTACAACACCCCACCCGCGAGATCACCTGATCGAGCGAGCTGAATCTAACCTTCCGGCGCGCCGGCGGAACCCCGCTCACCCGGATGGCGGAAGACGTTCGCCTCAGGCGTACGCGAGCAGCTTCGCCAGCAGCGCCGGGTTCTCCTTCAGTCCTTCGCGCAGCGTGTGTTCGCGCAGCGGCGTCAGGTCGCCGTACGGCTGGTTCGCCCAGTCCAAGGGGCCCTGCGGCGGTTCGGGGTCGTATTCGATGCCGAACTGGATGGTCGTCGCGATCCGGCGGCCGGCCAGCCGCTCCACCAGGTGCAGGGCCAGGTCGATGCCGGCCGAGACGCCCGCCGCGGTGATCACCGGGCCGTCCTCGACCCACCGCCGGGCGACCGGGGTCGCGCCGAGCCCGGCCAGCAGGTCCCGGAACATCCAGTGCGTCGTCGCCTGCCTGCCGTCCAGGAGCCCGGCCGCGCCGAGGACGAGGGAACCGGTGCACACCGACGTCACCAGCTCGGCACCTCCGGCGGCGGTGCGCAACCAGGCGAGGAGGTGCTCGTCGGCCATCGCGTGCAGCGTCGGGACGGTGCCGCCGGGCACCAGCACGGCGAAGGGCGACGGCACCTCGTCGAACGTGTGGCCCGGCGCGATCCGCAACGGCGTGTCGGTGCCGACGGTGTCCTTCGTGACGCCCACGACGACGGTCCGGTACCGCGAGTCCAGCTGCGCCAACGCACTCAGCACCTGCAGCGGGCCCACGAGGTCCAGCGGCGTCAGGCCGGGGTAGACGACGAAGGCGATGGTCTTCTGCTCATCGGTCATGCCGTTCACGGTGGCGTTCGTGCGGGTGGCGGGCGGCGCGGATGTCCGAATTCCTGCGAACCACGTCCGAGCGCCGGTCCGGCTGCTAGCGTTCGATCATGCCAGGCTCACCCAGACGGGTCCTGATCGTCGGTTACGCCGACGCCGAGCTGCTGGACATCGCCTGCCCCGCCGATGTGTTCGACGCCGCCAACCGGCTCGGCGCGCGACCACCGTACGACCTCCAGCTCGCCTCGGTCGACGGCCACGGCATCCGCACCTGCTCCGGGCTGACGCTGCAGCCGCACCTGCGGCTCGACCAGGTCGCCGGCGACCTCGACACGCTGGTCGTCGCGGGTGGCTGGGGCAGTACGGCCGCGGCGGCCGACGAGCGCGTCCTGGCCCACGTCCGGCGGCTCGCCCGCACCAGCCGCCGGGTCGCCTCGGTGTGCACGGGCGCGGAGGTGCTCGCGGCGGCCGGGCTGCTCAACGGCCGCCGCGCGACGACGCACTGGCGGTACGCCGCGCGCCTGGCCCGCGACTACCCGTCGGTGATGGTGGACCCGGTGCCGCTGTACGTCCGCCACGGCAACGTCTACACGGCGGCGGGCGTGACGAGCGGGCTCGACCTGACGCTGTCGCTGGTGGAGGCCGACCACGGCCCGTCGCTGGCCCGCGAGGCGGCCCGCGCGCTGGTCACCTACCTGCAGCGGCCGGGCAACCAGGCCCAGGTCAGCCTGTTCCTGGCCGGGCCGCCGCCGGAGCACCGCGAGGTCCGCGACCTCACGGCGTACATCGCCGAGCACCTCGACGACGACCTCGGCACCCCGGCGCTGGCGGCCCGCGCGGGCATCAGCACCCGCCAGCTCACCCGCCTCTTCGACGCCCACCTCGGCACCACCCCGGGCCGCTACGTCCGCACGATCCGCACGGAGCACGCCGCCCGCCTCCTCTCGGGCACGGACCTCCCGCTGGCGACGATCGCCCGCCGCTGCGGCTTCGGCTCGACGGAGACGTTGCGCCAGGCCTTCCTCGACCACTTCGACACCCCACCGTCGGCTTACCGCCGCGTCCACGTCCGCCAGGCCTACGGCTGACCCTCGTGTCGTCCCGCCAATCACGCGTGATGCCTCTCCAATCACGCGAGGTGCGGTTCTGAGCACGGCGTTGCCGTGCGGGAGGGGACGACACACGTGATTGCGGGGACGACACGCGTGATTGGCGGGACGACACGGCGCATCGGGACGAACCGGGCCGTCGGCGGCCCCTCGCGCGGGGTGCGGAAACCCGCTGTCAGGATGTGCGGGTGGACCGCCCCGACCTCGACGACGACGAAACCGGCCCGATCCGCCGGATCACGGACGAGGTGTCCCTTTCGCCGGGCCACGGAACGTCCGGAACGCCGGGTACGCCCCGGAAACCCGCCCGCCGCACCCCGGCCGAGGGCACCCGCCGCGCGGGCGACGCCGACCGCCGCCGAGCCGACACCGGTCCCCAGCGCACCGCCCACTCCGGATCGCTGCGGGTCCCGGCCGAGCCCGGTCGCGCCGCCACCCCGCGACGCCGCGGGGACACCGGGCCGCAGCCCATCCCTGCCGACACCGCCGCACCGCGCGCACGTCCGCAGCCAGTCCCTGCCGACACCGCCGCACCGCGCGCACGTCGTGGGGACACCGGGCCGCAGCCAGTCCCCGCCGACAGCGACCGCCCCGCGGCCCGCCGCGGGGACACCGGGCCACAGCCGGTCCCCGGGACCGCCGCGCGGCCCCGGCGCAAAGCCGTGGCCGCCACTCCCGAAGCCGGACACGGGCACGGCCATGGACACGGCCACGGCCCCGCCGCCCCGGCCTCCCGGCGCGTGCGGCTGCTCCTGATCTGGCTGCTCGCCCCGCTCGCCGTGGCCACCGTCGTCGGCATGATCGTCCTCTACCCCTGGGGCAAGGCCGCCCCCACCAGCGTCGTCCCGCAGGGCACGCCCGTGCACGCCGACATCCGCACCACCGCCACCGGCCCCTGCCTCGCCCAGGGCCAGGTCCAGGTCGGCGACCAGACGGACCCGAACGCGAAACCCTGCCTGACCGTCGAACTCACCATGACCGACGGTCCGGCCGAAGGGAAACCACTGCGGCTGACCGTGCCCATCGAGCCCAGCACCCCGCGCTTCGCCACCGGGGACGCCGTCGTGCTCGCATACAACGGCGGGAACGCCGGTGATCCGGCCAGTTTCCAGCTGGTCGACTTCCAGCGCGGCACCCCGCTGCTCGTGCTGGCCGCCCTCTTCGCCGTCGCCGTGCTCGTGCTCGGCCGGTGGCAAGGCATCGCCGCTCTCGTCGCGCTCGGGCTGTCCTTCGTCGTCATCGCGCTGTTCATCCTCCCGGCCATCCTCGCCGGGGAAAATCCCCTGGTCGTGGCCATCGCCGGGGCCGGCGCGATCATGTTCATCGCGCTCTACCTGACCCACGGCCTCTCCGCGAGAACCTCCGCGGCGGTGCTCGGCACCCTCGTCAGCCTCGCGCTCATCGGGGTCCTGTCCGCGATCTTCTCCGCCGCGGCCTCGCTCACCGGGCTCGACGACAGCACCTCGACGCTGATCGGTTCGCTCGGCCACGGCATCGACGCGCGCGGCCTCCTGCTCGCCGGCGTCGTGATCGGCGCTCTCGGCGTGCTCGACGACGTCACCGTCACCCAGACCAGCGCGGTCTGGGAGCTCCGCCGCGCCAACCCGGACCTGACCTGGCGCGAGCTCTACAGCTCCGGCCTGCGGATCGGCCGCGACCACGTCGGCTCGGCGGTCAACACCCTCGTGATGGCCTACGCCGGGGCCGCGCTGCCGGTGCTGCTGTACTCGTCGATCTCCGGCGTCGGGCTCGGCGCGCTGCTCGGCAGCGAGGACATCGCGCAGGAGATCATCCGGACCCTCGCCGGCAGCGTCGGCATCGTCGCGGCCGTCCCGGTGACCACCGTCCTGGCCGCGCTGATCGTCTCCCGCGAGCCGGCTGGCCACCTCAGCACGGCGGCGAAAGCGGCCCCGGCCTCACTCAGTCCAGCGTCGCCACGAACCGGCTGACGGCTTCCATGGTGAAGCGCTGCACGTACTTGCCCGACGGCGCCACCGACGCCAGCCGGTAGAGCGGGCGCTCCGCGACGCCGGAGCCTCGGGCCTCCGCCTTCAGCTCGGCGACCAGGAGCTCGCCGAACACGATGCCGTTCGCCTCGGTGTTGTTCATCAGCGCGTTCGCCAGCTTCCGCAGCTGCATGATGCCGAGCTCGCGCCCGCCGGTCCCGGAGAAGACGGCGAGATCCACCTTCGCCACCTTGCCGCGCTGGCCGGCGTTGACCAGCAGGCTCACCGTGCGGTTGCCCCGGACGTCGCCGATGACGAGGTCGAGGCGGGTCGCGGTCGACAGGTCGACACGGCGCAGCCCCCAGGTGCGCACGAGCAGCGTCGAACCCTCCAGCCAGACGCGGCGGCGGATGCTGACCGCCATCACGTACAGCAGCGGCAGGGCGATCACCAGCGCGACGACCAGGCCGGTCACCGTGCCGCCGATCAGCCCGGCGATCCCGCCGAACGCCGCCGCGACGATCAACACGCCGATCAGGCCCGAAATGCCGCGGCGACGGCGGCCGCGCGGATCCTCCTCGAACAGCGCGATTCGCTCGGTCATCGGTGCGCCCCCGTCCCGGCGAGGAACGGGTTGCCCGCGCGTTCCCGGCCGATCGTCGTCGCCGGGCCGTGGCCCGGCAGCACCACCGTGTCGTCCGGGAACGCCGCCAGCAGGTCCCGCAGCGCCGCCGTCACGTCCCCGCGGCCGATCGACCCGGCGAACAGCGTGTCGCCGGTCAGCGCGACCCGGCCGCCCTCGGGCGTCTCCAGGCCCAGCACCACCGATCCCGGGGTGTGGCCCGGCACCGGCCGGACATCGACGTCCAGCCCCGCGTACACGCCCGGGGAAAGGGGCACGCTGTCGCCGTCGTACAGCGGTGCGTCGGCCGGGTGCAGGTGCAGCGGGACGCCGTGTTCGGCCGACAGCGCGGCCGCCGAGGCGACGTGGTCCGGATGCCCGTGGGTGGCCAGCAACGCCGCCGGGACCAGCCCGTGCTCGCCGAGCGCGGCGGCCAGCGGCGCGGCCACCTCCTGGCCCGGATCGACGACCACGCACGGCCCGCCGGCGGCCGCCGCCAGCAGGTAGCAGTTGGCCTGCAGCGGGCCGCTGCCGAACCCGACGACGAGCACCGAACGCCTCCCCGGACTTCCGCGCCGGATGGCGCCGATCACGATCGGGTTGAGACTAGCGGGCCCTGTACATGGTCCTCACAGGCTGTGCCCATACACTGCCGCTACCTCAAACGTGTGAGACGAGCGGAACCTGGGAGGGTACGGGGTGGCGACCAACCAGCAGCGCCGCGAAGCTGCGAAGCGCAAACTCGAGCGGCAGCTCGAGCGCCGACTGGAGCAGCAGAAGCGACGCCGGATGATCGGGGCTGGGGTAGTCGGCGTGGCCGTCCTCGTCGTCGCCGGTGTCGTGGTGTGGATCGTGAGCGCGAACAGCGGCGACAGCGCCAACACCGCGGCGTCGTCGTCCTCGGCCGCTCCGCCGCCGACCGACCTCCAGATCCCGACGCAGCGCACCGCGCTGCCGAAGCGGGCGACGCCGTTGCCGAACCCGACGACCTGCGACTTCAAGGCCGACGCGACGGGCAAGGCGCCGAAGAAGGTGAACCCGCCGGACGGCAAGAACGTCCCGTCGACCGGCACGGTGAACGTCACGCTCAAGAGCACCGCGGGCGACATCCCGCTGACGCTCGACCGGGCGCTCGCCCCCTGCGCGGTGCAGAGCTTCATCAGCCTCGCCCAGCAGAACTTCTACAACGACACCATGTGCCACCGGCTCGGCACCGAGGGCCTGCAGATGCTGCAGTGCGGTGACCCGTCGGCCACCGGCGACCCGACCCAAGACGGCCAGGGCGGCCCGGGCTACACGATGCCGGACGAGGCGTTCCCGGAGATCAAGTACGGCCGCGGCATCCTCGCCATGGCGAAGACGCAAGCCCCGAACTCCGGCGGCAGCCAGTTCTTCATGGTCTACGGCAGCGCCGACGGCCTCCCGGCGGACTACTCGGTGTTCGGCAGCATCAGCGACGAGGGCCTGAAGGTGCTCGACGCGGTGGCGAAGGCCGGCATCGCGAACCCGAACCCGCAGGACGGCACCGGAGCGCCGACCAAGCAGGTCAAGTTCACGGGCGTCACCGTCCAGTAGTGCCGCCCCGCTTCGAGCTGAACGGGGATCCGCTCGGCCCGGACGCCGCACTCGCGGGAATGGTCTCCTACGGCCACTTCACCGCGATGCAGGTCCGGGACGGGCGGGTCCGCGGGCTCGCCTTCCACCTCGAGCGCCTCGCCGCGAGCACCAGGCTGCTGTTCGGCAGCGAGTTCGACGTCGGCCTGGTGCGGTCCCACGTCCGGCAAGCGGTTGACGGCGAAGCCGCGCTTTCGGTCCGGGTCGTCGTGCTGACGCGGTCGTTCGACGAGCCGATGACCCCGGAGATCCTGGTCCGGACCGGGCCGCCGCGCCCGCCCGACCCGGCGCCGCTGCGCCTCCGGACCGTGCGGTACCAGCGCGATCTGCCACAGGTCAAGCACCTCGGCACGTTCGGCCTGATCCACGAAACCCGCCAGGCCCGGTTGGCCGGCTTCGACGACGCGCTGTTCGTCGATCACCAGGGCCGGATCAGCGAAGCCTCGATCTGGAACGCCGGCTTCCTCGACGGCGACACGGTCGTCTGGCCGGAAGCCGCGGTGCTGCCGGGGATCACAATGCTGGTGCAGCAGGAAGCCTTGCGCCGGCTCGGCGTCCCGCAGGAGACGCGGGAGGTCCGGCCCCCCGACCTCCGCGATTTCGACGCCGTGTTCCTGACGAACTCCGAGACACCCGGACGCGCGGTCGCGTCCGTCGACGACCTCGTGCTGCCGCCCGCCGACCACGCCGTGGCCCTGCTCGCCGAAGCGTACGAGACCGTGCCGTGGGACAAGATCTGAACCACGTCCGCACCCGCCCCGTGTAGGGGGCAACACCGGAGGCCCGCCGGGTCGCCGGGGAGAGGTGCCGACGATGGTCGAAAACCGGGTTCCCGCGGTCCGCCGCGTCCTCGGGCGGGCCGGTCAGGCCGGCTGCGCCGGAGTCCTCTTCGCCGTGCTCGCCGGCGGTCCCGCGTTCGCCCAGACCGATCCGCCGCCGGTCAAGTACTACATCGTGCCGCACGCCGACAACCCCGAGGACATCACGCTGTTCAAGATCGCCGAACGCGCGCTCGGCGACGGGCGCCGCTTCCCCGAGATCTTCCAGCTCAACCAGGGACGGCCGCGGCCGGACGGCACGCCGTTCACCGACGCCGCGGCGATCGAGCCCGGTCAGGTGCTCCAGCTGCCCGAGGACGCCGTCCAGAAGCCGGGCGTGCAGTTCGGCCCGCTGCCGGCTCCCGCACCCGTTCCTCCGGCGGCCAAGCCGGCTCCGGTGGCCAAGCCCGCGCCGGCCGAGGAGACGTCCGGTCTCGGCGTCGGCCTGGCTTCGGCCGTCAGCGGCACCGGCGGACTGCTGACCGGCCTGCTCGCCGGGCTCTGGTGGCGGCGCCGCCCGCAGCTGCTCCCGCCGACGCCGTTCGAACCGCAAGCGCGCGAAGAGGACGACTTCGGCAGCGGCTCGGTCAGCGGCACCCTGCCGCTCCCGATCGTCGTCCCCGAGCCGCGCCCGGACGTCGTGCTGCGCCCCGAGCCGAAGACCACCGAGCTCGCGATCATCGTGCTGGACACGGCGGAAAACCAGGTGATCGCCGCGGTGCGGCCGGGCTCGCGCTTCCACTTCCGGATCGGCCCGCAGCCGGACTTCGCGGACTCCGCCACCGTGCTCGTCGTCGACGGCGAAGGCGACCGGCCCTGACCCCCGGGCGTGCGTGCCCGGTCACTCTGCGCTGAACGGATCAACCGGCGCCGGAACACTGGCCATCGGGGCGCCGGGCCCGCGATAGTCGTCCCATGACCCGGGATCCGTTCGGCACCCTCCGGAAGGCGCTGTGGATCGGTGGCGCACCCTGGACCGGCAAGTCCACCGTGGCGCGGCTGCTGGCCGAGCGGCACGGCCTGACGGCCTACCACCACGACGAGCGGGCCCGGCCCGGGTCCCCGCTGCCGGACGACCTCCCGGCGGGCGACCAGCTGGCCGCGCTGCTGGCCGAGTTCGGGCACCGCTTCGACCGCGCCCTCGACGACCTGCGCGCGCTGACCTCGCCGCGGCCGGTCGTCGCCGAAGGCCGGGGACTGCGGCCGGAGCTCGTCGCCCCGCTCGTGGACTCCCCCGGCCGCATGGTGGTGCTGGTGCCGACCGAGCTGTTCCGCCAGCACCAGCTCAGGCACCGGCCGGACGCACCCGCGATCCCGCAGCAGCGCACCCGGCTCACGCGTGACCGGATGCTCGCCGCCCAAGCCGTGCGGGCGGCGCGGGACCTCGGCATCCGCGTCATCGAGATCGACGGCAGGCTCGGCCCCGCCGGTGTCACCGACGTCGTCGCCGAGCACTTCCGCGCCTACCTGGACGGCTGAGGCTCAGCGGAAGGTGAACCGCGGCGGGCGCCGCGCCAGGAACGCGGCGACCCCCTCGGCGTAGTCCTCGCCGTGCAGGGCTTCTGAGCGGATCTCCTCGACCTCGGCGTCCGGGGTTTCCTGCCCGGCGACGATCTTTTCGATGATCCGGTTCATCCCGCGGATCGACGCCTGGGACCGCGCGCACAACGTCTCCGCGAACGCCCGCGTCGAGGCTTCGAGGTCCTCGGCCGGGAAAACGTCGTTGAGCAGGCCGATCTCGCGGGCGCGCGCGGCGGTGATCAGCTCACCGGAGAGGAGGAAGTACTTGGCGTGGGCCGGCCCGACGAGCGAGACGAGCTGGCGCGTCGAGTCGAAGTGGTAGACGATGCCGAGCTTCGCCGGGGTGATGCCGAACCGCGCGCCCTCGGCGGCGAACCGGAAGTCGCAGGCGACCGAGACCTGGCAGCCGCCGCCGATGCAGTTGCCCCGGATCATCGCGACCGACGGCTTGCGCATCGCGGTGAGGGCGGCGACCGCGCCTTCGACGGCCTTGTCGTAGCTCGCCGCGCCGTCGGCCGTGGTGCGCAGCTCCCCGAACTCACTGATGTCGGCGCCGGCCGAGAAGTGCTCGCCGGCACCGGCGATCACCAGCACTTTCAGTGCCGGGTCGGCCTCCACCTCGGCGACCACGTCCGGGATCGCCGCCCACATGCCGTAGGTGATGGCGTTCATCTTCTCCGGCCGGGCGAAGGTCAGGCGGGCGGCTTCGCCGTCGCGCGTCAGGTCGAATCCGTCGGTCATGAACCGCACCCTAGCTTCTCGCCCTCAGCGAAACCGGCGGTGTGTGACGCGGTCGGGTGGCTAGTTTGGGGCCATGGCGGCGATCGAGGTGGGCGGGACGGCGTTCGGCTACGACGACGTGGGAGAGGGGCCCGCGGTCGTGCTGCTGCACACCGCATTGGGCGACCGCCGGATGTGGGACGCGCAGTTCACCGAGCTCGCCGCCACCCACCGGGTGATCCGCTACGACCGCCGCGGGTTCGGGGAAACCCGCGGCGAAACCGGTGAACACGCCCACTACGAGGATCTGCTGGCGTTGCTCGATGCCCGGGGGATCGAGCAGGCCGCGCTGGTGGGCGCGTCGATGGGCGGGGCGTGCGCGCTGGACGCCGCCCTCGCCGCACCGGAGCGGATCACCCGGCTGGTGCTGCTCGGTTCGGGTCTCACCGGGCACACCTGGCCGGACCACATGCTGGCGGACATCGCGCGGCTGACCGCTGACGTCATGCCCGCCGACCGGTACGCCCGCTACCAGGCCCGGCAAGGGGACGTCGACCCGGCGGACGTGCGGGCCATGGTGGAGGCCAACATCCGGTACCTGGTCGCCGGGCCCGCGCGCGAGGTCTCCGCGCTGCCGGGCGAAATGCTCGCGCTGGTCCGGGAAATGTGCTCGCAGGTGTACCGCCACGACTGGACTGCTCCACAGTGGACGGAGCGGATCCCGGAAACGCGGCACCGGCTCGCCGAGATCACCACGCCGGCCCTGGTGGTGATCGGGACGTCGGACGCGCCGGGGCTGGTGGAGCTGTCCACGCACCTGGCGGAGTCCTTGCCGCACGCCGAACTCGTGGAACTGGCCGACACCGGGCACCTGCCGTCGATGGAACGGCCGGACGAGGTCAACGCCCTGCTGCGGAAGTTCCTGGCCGCCCGGTTCTAGTCCGGCTCGACGCGCTCGACCAGCTGCTCGCTCCAGGACCGGATGGCCGCCGCCTGGTCGGGGGTGAGGTGGTCGAGGACGGACCGGCGGATGTTGGCGCCGTGGACCCTCGTCGCGCTGCCGGCCAGGCGGCGGCCCTCCTCGGTGAGCTCGATCCCGGTGCGCCGGCCGCCGGCCCCGTCCTCGGTTCGCGCGACCAGGCCGCGCTTCTCCATGCGCGTCAACAGGTGCGCGACCCGGCTCTTCTCCCAGCCGAGCGCGTCGGCGAGCTCGCCGACGCGCATCGGGCGCCGCAACGTCACCAGCACGCTGAACTCGGCCTTCGAGATGCCGCAGTCGCGCTGCAGGCCGCGGTCGAGCTCGCGGACGAGCAGGCGGTGCGCGCGCATCCAGGTGTCCCAGAACGCCCAGTCCTCGGAGCTCATGTCCATGCCGGGTAGTCTAAGCTAGAGTTGACGAATCAACTCTTGGAGGACGCTGATGAACACGCTCGTGCGCGGTGGCCTGGTGGTCAGCATGGATCCGGCGGTCGGGACACTCCCCCGCGGGGACGTGCTCATCGAGGACGGCCGGATCGCCGCGGTGGGCCCGGACCTGGACGCGGCCGGGGCCGAGGTCGTCGACGCGGGGGGCAAGATCGTCCTTCCCGGGTTCGTGGACACCCACCGGCACACCTGGCAGACCGCGTTCCGCGGTCTCGGTGCCGACTGGACGTTCGGCCAGTACCGCGTCGCCGTGCACGGCACGCTCGGGCCGCACTACCGCCCGGAAGACGTGTACCTGGGCAACCTGCTCGGCCGGATCGAAGCGCTGAACTCGGGGGTCACCACCCTGCTCGACTGGTTCCACCGCGCCGACCGCCCCGAGAACGCCGACGCCGCGATCCAGGGCCTGCGTGACGCGCCGGGCCGCTCGATCTTCTGCTACGGCGCCGCGGGTCCGGACATCGCGCCGGAGATCCGGCGGGTCCGGGCCCTGCTCCCGGGCGAAGACATGGCCCTCGGCCTGCGCGGCCCGGTGATGTCCACACTGGACGAAACCGCCGCGGATGTCGCGCTGGCGCGGGAACTCGGCCTGCCGGTGAGCATGCACGTCCACGGCACCGGTGGCTGGCCGCGCGGTGACCGGCCGATCGCGGAAATGCACGAGCGCGGCCTGCTCGACGACCGCACGACCGTCGTCCACGGCAACGGCCTCTCCGACGACCAGCTGGCGATGCTGGCCGACGCGGGCGGCTCCGTGTCGGTCAGCCCGGACGTCGAGCTGAAGATGGGCTTCGGACCGCTGATCACCGGCCGGGCGCTGGCGGCCGGGATCCGCCCGTCGCTGTCGGTCGACGACTGCCCGTCCGCCGGCGGCGACATGTTCTCCGCCATGCGCACCGCGCTGGCCGCCGAGCGCGGCGCCCTCACGACCCGGGACGTCCTCGCGTTCGCCACGGTGGACGGTGCCCGGACCTGCGGGCTCGGCGCCCGGACCGGCAGCATCACCGTCGGCAAGGACGCCGACCTGGTCCTGCTCGACGCCGAGGACCCGGCGGTCTTCCCCGTGGGCGACGCCGTCGGCACGATCGTCAGCGCCGGTCACCCCGGGCTGGTCGACAGCGTCTTCGTCGCCGGCACGGCGGTCAAACGCCACGGCAGGCTGCTCGGCCTCGATCTCCCGGCCCTGCGCGCGCGGTTGCTCGAGTCCCGCGACCGGATCGCCGCGGCCGCGGGCATCCCGGTCGACGGGTCGTGGCAGCCTCAGGAAGCGGACGTCACGCGGTAGACGTCGTAGACGCCTTCCACGCCGCGGACCACCTTGAGGACGTGGCCGAGGTGCTTCGTGTCGCCCATCTCGAACGAGAACCGGCTGACCGCGACCCGGTCCCGCGACGTCGTCACCGAAGCCGACAGGATGTTGACCTTCTCGTCGGCCAGCACCTTGGTCACGTCCGAAAGGAGGCGGTGCCGGTCGAGCGCTTCGACCTGGATGGCCACCAGGAACACCGAAGACGCCGAGGGCGCCCACTCGACCTCGACCAGCCGCTCGGGCTGGGACTGCAGGTCGCCGGCGTTCGTGCAGTCGGTGCGGTGCACCGAAACGCCGCCGCCGCGGGTCACGAACCCGAGGATCTCGTCGCCCGGCACCGGCGTGCAGCAGCGGGCCAGCTTCGCCCAGACGTCGCTGGCGCCCTTGACCACCACGCCGACGTCGTTGGAGCCGCGGCGGCGGGTCACCGTGGACGGCGTCGCGCGCTCGGCGAGCTCCTCCTCGGCGGCGTCGACCCCGCCGATCAGCGCGACCAGGCGCTGCACGACGTGCTTCGCGCTCGTGTGGCCCTCGCCGACCGCCGCGTACAGCGACGAGATGTCGGCGTGGCGCAGCTCGGTGGCCACCGCGCCCATCGACTCGGCGGAGACCAGCCGCTGGATCGGCAGGCCGACCTTGCGGATCTCCTTGGTGATGGCTTCCTTGCCGCCTTCGATCGCCTCGTCGCGGCGTTCCTTGGCGAACCACTGCCGGATCTTGGCGCGCGCCTTCGGCGAGCCGGCGAACTGCAGCCAGTCCCGCGACGGCCCGGCGTTCTCCGCCTTCGACGTGAAGATCTCGACGACTTCGCCGTTCTCCAGCTTGCGTTCGAGCGCGACCAGGCGGCCGTTGACGCGGGCGCCGATGCAGCGGTGGCCGACCTCGGTGTGCACGGCGTAGGCGAAGTCGACCGGGGTGGACTCGACCGGGAGCGTGATCACGTCGCCCTTCGGCGTGAACACGAAGATCTCGCGCGAGGCCAGCTCGTAGCGCAGCGACTCGAGGAAGTCGCCCGGGTCCGCCGCCTCCCGCTGCCAGTCGAGGAGCTGGCGCATCCACGCCATCTCGTCGACGTCCATGCCGTTGCCGCTGTGGGTGCCCTTGGTTTCCTTGTAGCGCCAGTGCGCGGCGATGCCGTACTCGGCGGTGCGGTGCATCTCGTAGGTGCGGATCTGCACCTCGAGGGGCTTGCCGTCCGGGCCGATCACCGTGGTGTGCAGCGACTGGTAGACGCCGAAGCGCGGCTGCGCGATGTAGTCCTTGAACCGGCCGGGCACCGGCTGCCACAGCGCGTGCACGACTCCCATCGCCGCGTAGCAGTCCCGGACGTCCTCGACGAGGATCCGCACGCCGACCAGGTCGTGGATGTCGTCGAGATCGCGGCCGCGGACGATCATCTTCTGGTGGATCGAGTAGTAGTGCTTCGGCCGGCCCTCGACCTTCGCGGTGATCCGCGACGAGACGAGGTTGCTGGTCAGGTCCGTGATCACCGACCGCAGGTAGATGTCACGCGAGGGCGCGCGGTCGGCGACCAGGCGGACGATCTCGTCGTACTTCTTGGGCTGCAGGATGGCGAACGCGAGGTCTTCGAGCTCCCACTTGACCGTGGCCATGCCGAGCCGGTGGGCCAGCGGCGCGAGCACTTCCAGGGTCTCGCGGGCCTTGCGGGCCTGCTTCTCCGGCGGCAGGAAGCGCATGGTGCGCATGTTGTGCAGCCGGTCGGCGAGCTTGATGACCAGCACCCGGGGGTCCTTGGCCATCGCGATGACCATCTTGCGGATGGTCTCGGCTTCGGCGGACGAGCCGAGCTGCACCTTGTCCAGCTTCGTGACGCCGTCGACCAGCTCGGCGACCTTGTCGCCGAAGTCGGCCTTCAGGCTCTCGACGGCGTAGCCGGTGTCCTCGACCGTGTCGTGCAGCAGGGCCGCGACGAGCGTGGTCGTGTCCATGCCCAGCTCGGCGAGGATGGTGGCGACGGCCAGGGGGTGGGTGATGTACGGGTCGCCGGATTTGCGCCGCTGGTTGCGGTGCAGTTCCTCGGCGACGTCGTAGGCGCGCTGGAGCAGGCCGAGGTCGCCGTTGGGGTGCAGCTCGCGGTGGATGACGGCCAGGGGTTCGAGGACCTGCTTGACCGGGGCGGCGCGCTGCGCGGTGATCCGCCGGGCGAGCCGCGCCCGGACCCGCCGGGTCGCGGACGGGTTCGGCGCCGCACCGTTCGGCTTCGGCGGCGCGGGCGTTGCCGCCTGCCCGTTCTGCGGGGCGCCCTGCTTCGCGGGCACCGCGGCGTCGAGCTCCTGGCTCACCCGCACCTCCTGCTGCTCGTGCGGCCTTCGGACCACCAGGGTAGCCGTTGCCCCTCGCGGCCCTGTCGGGTGCGCCCGTTCAGGGGGACGCCGAAGCCCGGACCAGCCGGTTCACCGGCTGGTCCGGGTGACGGAACCCGTACCTCCCGTAGTCCCGGCTCACGCCGGTCGCGGGTTCAGCAGGTCTGCAGGGCGTGGACCTTCCGGTCGCCGAGGATTTGGCGGCCGCCCAGGGCGGCCAGTTCCAGGACGACCGACACGCTGTCGACCACCGCGCCCGCGTCCTCCAGGAGCTTGCCGGTGGCCGCGACCGTGCCGCCCGTGGCCAGGACGTCGTCGAGGACCGCGATCCGCTGGCCCGGCTTGACCACGCCGGCCGGGAGCTCGACCGTCGCCGTGCCGTACTCCAGGGCGTAGTCGACGCGGCCCGCCACCTGCGGCAGCTTGCCGGGCTTGCGGATCAGCACCACGCCGAGGCCGCGGGCGTACCCGACGGCCGCGGCGAGGAGGAAGCCGCGGGCCTCCACGCCGGCGAGCGCCTCGACCGCGGGGTCGAGGGTGCCCGCCAGCGCGTCGGTCACCGCTTTGAACGCACCCGCGTCCGCGAACAGCGGGCTCAGGTCGCGGAACAGCACGCCGGGCTCCGGGAAGTCCGGCACCTCGGCGATCAGGCCGAGGGCATCGTCGAGCTGCACGTCAGCGCTTCCGCTTGCCGGCCGGGCGCTGCTTCTGGATCCGGGCGGGGACGCTGGACGCGGCCGCGTACGCCTTCTCCCTGCGCAGTTCCTTGGCCAGCGCGTCGTCGTCCGAGGCGTCGAAGTCCTCGCCCGCGGCCTTGCGCTCCTGGCTGACCCGGCGCTGCCGGACCCGCTCGGCCTGCTGCTGGTACTTCGGGTCGCGCATCTTGAAGTCGACCAGCAGCGGCGTCGCCAGGGCGACCGACGACAGGACGCCGACGAGGGTACCGGTGAGCTGCACCAGCGCCAGGTCCTGCAGCGTGCCCGAGCCGAGCAGCACGTACCCGACGATCAGCAGGCCGAGGATCGGCAGCAGCGCGATGAACGCCGTGTTGAACGACCGCATCAGGGTCTGGTTCAGCGCGAGGTTCGCGGCCTCGGCGTACGTGCGGCGGGTCAGCCCGAGCAGGCCGCGGGTGTTCTCGCGGACCTTGTCGAACACCACCACCGTGTCGTAGAGCGAGAACCCGAGGATGGTCAGCAGGCCGATCACGGTCGCCGGGGTGACCTCGAAGCCGACCAGCGAGTACACCCCCGCGGTGACCAGGATGTCGTGCAGCAGCGAGACCAGTGCGGCCACGGCCATCCGCGCGTCGAAGTAGATCGCCAGGAAGATGACCACCGCGACGAGGAACACCGCGAGCGCGAGCAGTGCCTTCTGCGAGATCTCCCCGCCCCACGACGCGCTCACCGCGCTGTCGCTGATCGCCTGGACGCTGGGCTGGCCGTTGGTGCCCTTCGGGCCCAGGTCCTGGAACAGCCCCTGCTTCAGCTTGCCGACGTCGGCCGCGTTCAGCGTGTCGGTGCGGATCTGGATGGTCGACGCGGCACCCGTGCCGACCTTCTGCGTCTCCGCGGCCGGGCGGCCGAGGGCCTTCTGGAACGAATCCTTGGCCTGGTCCTCGGTGATCACGCCGTGGATGCCGTTGGCCGGCAGCTGGATCTGCGTGCCGCCCTCGAACTCGATGCCGATGTTGAAGCCGCGGAAGATCATCGAGGCGAGGCACACCAGCACCAGGGCCGCGAAGAAGATGTACCAGCGCTTGCGCTTGCCGACGACGTCGAACGCGCCGGTGCCCACGTACAGCCGGTGGAAGACGCTTTCCCTCTTGCCGGGCTTCGCCGCCGCCTTGGCGTTGCCTTCGGCGTCCGTGCCCAGTTCTTCGACCCCCACGTCAGGCCTCCTTCACGTTCGCGCGGCCGACCGAGGTCGACTTCTTCCGCTGCGAACCCAGTTGCTGCACGGCGCCGAGGCCCAGGTGCCTCGGATTGGACAGGAACGCGTTCTTGGACGTGGACACCATGGCCACCAGCGGGTGCGTCACGAGGTACACGACGACCAGGTCGAGCACCGTGGACATGCCGAGGGTGAACGCGAAGCCCTGGACGTCGCCGACCGCGATGACGTACAGGATGGCCGCGGCCAGGAAGCTCACGCCGTCCGAAGCCAGGATGGTGCGCCGGGCGCGGACCCAGCCGCGCGGCACCGCGGACCGGAACGTCCGGCCCTCCCGGATTTCGTCTTTGAGCCGTTCGAAGTAGATGACGAACGAGTCCGCCGTGATGCCGATGGCGATGATCAGGCCGGCGATGCCCGCGAGGTCCAGCGTGTAGCCGATCCAGCGGCCGAGCAGCACCAGCACCGCGAACACCAGCGCGCCGGACAGGGCCAGCGAGAGGATGGTGAGCACGCCGAGCAGCCGGTAGTAGAACAGGCAGTAGACGAAGACCACCAGCAGGCCGATGCCGCCGGCGATCAGGCCGGCCTGCAGCGAAGCGAAGCCCAGGGTGGCCGACACCGTCGTCGCGTCCGAGGAGGCGAACGACAGCGGCAGCGAGCCGTACTTGAGGATGTCCGACAGGTCCTTGGCCTCGGCCTGGGTGAACTTGCCGGTGATCTGGGTGTTGCCGTCGACGATCGCGACCTGGATGTTCGGCGCGGACACGACCTGCGTGTCGAGCACGAACGCGGCCTGCTGGCCGACGTTCTTCGTCGTGAAGTCCGCCCAGATCTTGGTGCCCTCGCTCTTGAAGCTGAGGTTCACCACCCACTGGCCGTTCTGCGAGTTGTAGCTCGAGTTCGCGTCCGCGATCTCGGTGCCCGGCAGGAACTCCGGCTCCATCAGGTACTTGTACGTGTCGTGGTCACCGCAGGCGACCAGCGGCAGCCGCGGGTCGTCGTTGCCCTCGAGGGGGTCCTTGGCGTTCGGCGCGCAGGTGAGCGCCGTCATCGCCTTCGAGACGAGCTCCTGGTTCGGCTGGCCGTCGGCGCCGATCAGCTGCGGGTTCTGCCGGAGGGCCTTGGCGGCCTGGATCTCCTTCGCGGTCTCCGCGTCGACCGAGCCGTCCGAGGGTGCCGGTGCCGGGGTCGACGCGGGCGGCGGCGGGGTGCTGCTGCTCGGCGCGGGCGGCGTGGTGCTCTGCTGCTGCGCGAGCGCCGCGCCCGGGTTGCCACCGCCACCGGGCTTGCTGGTCGGGGCACCGGAGGTGGCCGCCGGCGCGCCCGAAGACGGCGGCGTCGAGCTGTTCGGGGCGCCCGACGTGGGCGGGGTCGTGGCGGGCGGCGCGGTCTGCGGCGGCACCACCGGCTGGGTGGCGGCCGAGACGACCTTCCGGAAGCCCAGCTTGGCGGTCTTGCCCAGGCTCTTCGCCTGGTCGCCCTGCTCGCCCGGAACCGTGATGACGACGTTGTTGCCGTCGAGGAGGACCTCGGTGCCGCCGACGCCGATCCCGTTGACGCGCCGTTCGATGATCTGGCGCGCCTGGTTCAGGGACTCGCGGGTCGGCTGGCCGCCGTCGGGAGTGCGGGCGGTGAGCGTGACCCGGGTGCCACCCTGCAGGTCGATGCCCAGCTTCGGGGTCGGCTTGTGGTTGCCGGTGAGGAACACCAGCGCGTACAAGACGATCACGATCAGGGCGAACAGGGCGAGATAGCGTCCCGGGCGGAGATGCCCGGCTGAAGCTGCCACGGTTGCTTCGGTCTCCTCGGACGGGGTGGACCCCCACGTTGCGGTGCCCGCCCGGAGGGTTACCGGGAGGGACTGTGTGCGTTCACCGACCGTGTGCGATTCACTCCCGGGCACGGGTATGACGGCGGACACGCACGCAGCACCGAGACACTACTCGGTGCTGCGTGAGCCCGGCGTGCGAGGCCGTACCGACTTTCGTCGGGATTCCCCGCGCCCGCCCAGGAGTGCCGCGGAAGGCTACTTCTTGCCGTGCTCCAGCGGCGGCGCCACCTGCGCGGTGGTCTGCGGCTCGTCGGCCTTGACACCGGCGGACGACTCGATGATCGACGGCTCCTCGGCGGGGGCCTCGACCACGTCGTCGGCGGAGTCCTCGTCGGTCTCGACGACCGGCTCGACCTTCTCGCGGACCGCCAGGCGCAGCCAGGTGGTGACGACACCGGGGGCGATCTCGATGTCGATCGTGTTGTCGCCCGAAGTGTCGGCGACGGTGCCGTACAGACCGGACGTGGTCATCACGCGGTCACCGGGCGCCAGGCTGCTCTGCAGGTCCTGCTGCGCGGCCTGCTGCTTCTTCTGCTTGCGGGTGCTCATCACCAGCGGCACGGCGAGGACGAGCACGAGCAGCAGGGGCAGCAATAGCTGTTGCATGATTCTCCGTTCGACGGACACCCGGGCCCAGCCGAAATGTCCGGTTTTTGGGTATGTGCTCCTGTCGAGTGTGCCAGGTACCAGCGCGGACGCCAGCACCCACCCGCCGGTACCGGCCGCCTGGCCTGTTCGAACTCAGTCCTGCCCGAACAGCGACGGCCCGCCCGGGTCCGGGCGCCCCGGGAGGTCCGCGGGCGGCACCATGCCGAGGTGTTCCCACGCGGTCGCGGTCGCGACGCGGCCACGCGGGGTGCGGGCGAGCATACCGGCGCGCACGAGGTAGGGCTCGCAGACCTCTTCCACCGTGGTCGCCTCCTCCCCCACGGCCACCGCCAGCGTCGAGATGCCCACCGGCCCGCCGCCGAAGGACCTGGTCAGCGCGGTGAGCACGGCCCGGTCGAGCCGGTCGAGCCCCAGCTCGTCGACGTCGTAGACGGCCAGCGCGGCGCGGGCGACGTCGCGGGTCACCTTGCCGTCGGCGCGGACCTCGGCGTAGTCGCGGACGCGCCGCAGCAGCCGGTTCGCGATCCGGGGCGTGCCCCGCGAACGGCCGGCGATCTCGGCGCAGCCGTCGCGGTCGATCGGGATGTCGAGGATCGTCGCGGCGCGGCGGACGACCAGCTCCAGCTCGGCGTCGGTGTAGAACTCCATCTGGCCGGTGAAGCCGAACCGGTCGCGCAGCGGGCCGGTCAGCGAGCCGGACCGGGTGGTCGCGCCGACCAGCGTGAACGGGGCGATTTCCAGCGGGATGCTGGTGGCGCCCGGGCCCTTGCCGACGACGACGTCGACGCGGAAGTCCTCCATCGCGAGGTAGAGCATCTCCTCGGCGGGGCGGGCGATCCGGTGGATCTCGTCGATGAACAGGACGTCGCCGGGCGCGAGGTTGGACAGCATCGCGGCGAGGTCGCCGGCCCGCTCGAGGGCTGGGCCGGAGGTGATCCGGATGGCCGCGCCCAGCTCGGCCGCGACGATCATCGCCATCGACGTCTTGCCCAGCCCGGGTGGCCCGGACAGCAGGACGTGGTCGGGCGGCACGCCGCGGCGGCGCGCGCTCTCCAGCACCAGCTCGAGCTGCTCGCGCACGCGCGGCTGGCCGACGAACTCGTCGAGCTTGCGCGGCCGCAGCGTGCCCTCGACGTTCTCTTCGCCGGTCTGGGCCCACGCCGAGAGGGCTTCCTCTTCCTCCACGGCTTCATACTCCATGCCCGCGCCTACCGCTTGCGGCCGAGGGTGGCCAGTGCGGCGCGCAGCACGCCGGCCGTCGTGTGGCCGTCACCGTCGGCGAGGACCTTGTCGACGGCCTGCTCGGCCTGCTTGGCCGGGAACCCGAGCCCGGCCAGCGCCTCGACGACCTCGGCCCGCAGGGCACCGGGGGCGGTGACGGCGGGCGCGTCGCCGGGGCCGGCGAGCGCGGTGACCTTGTCGCGCAGTTCGAGGGTGAGCCGTTCGGCGCCCTTGCGGCCGATGCCGGGCACCGAGGTGAGCACGGTGATGTTGCCTTCGACCAGCGCGGCCCGCAGCTTGCCGGGGTCGAGCACGGCGAGGGTGGCCAGCGCGAGCCGCGGCCCGATCCCGGACACCGTCTGCAGCAGGCCGAACAGCTCGCGCGCGTCGGCGTCGGCGAAGCCGAACAACGTCAGCGAGTCCTCGCGGACGATCAGCGCGGTGTGCAACCGGGCCTCTTCGCCGCGGCGCAGGGTCGCCAGCGTCGCCGGGGTGGCCTGCACGGCGAAGCCGACCCCGCCGACCTCGACCACGACGTGGTCGAGGCCGACCGACAGGACTTCTCCGCGTACCGACGAGATCATCGTGCTGCTCCTGGGTTCTTGGCTTGCTTCGCCGCCGCGGCGAGGCGGGCTTTGTGCGTGCGGGCCATCTCGGCCGCGCGGGCCTCGGCCTCGGCGAGCCGGGCCCGCATCGGCTCCCGCCAGAGGTGGCAGATGGCCAGCGCGAGGGCGTCCGCGGCGTCGGCCGGGTGCGGGGCGACCTCGAGGTTGAGCAGGCGCATCACCATGGCGGTCACCTGCGCCTTGTCGGCCCGGCCGGACCCGCTGACGGCCGCCTTGACCTCGCTCGGGGTGTGGAAGACGACCGGCAGGCCCCGGCGGGCGGCGGCGAGCGCGACCACGCCACCGGCCTGGGCGGTCCCCATCGCGGTGCGGACGTTGTGCTGGGCGAAGACGCGCTCGACGGCCACGGCCTGCGGCTTGTACTTGTCCAGCCACCGCTCGACCTCGTCGGAGATGCCGAGCAGGCGGTGCGCCAGGTCGGCGTCCGCCGGCGTCCGCACGACGTCGACCGCGACGCAGCGGACAGCCCGGCCCTTGCCGCCGTCGACCACCCCCAGGCCGCACCTGGTCAGACCGGGGTCGACCCCGAGCACGCGCACCAGTATTTCCCTCCCGCCGCGAACACCAGTTCGAGCTTGCAGGCTACTGGGCGCGTCTGCGGCAGGATGGGTGACATGCCGGAGCCATCCGATTTCGTCACCCACCTGGGCCTCCAGCCGCTGCCCGTCGAAGGCGGGCGGTGGGCGCAGAGCTGGCGGTCGGAGACCGGCTCGGCGATCTACTACCTGCTCGTCGCGCCCGAGGCCTCCGCCCCGCACCGCCTGGACCGGGTCGAGGTCTACGCCCACCACGCCGGCGCGCCCGCGGCCATGCTGCTGCTGCACCCGGACGGCTCGGTCGAGCGGCCGGTGCTGGGGACCGACGTCGCCACCGGGGAACGCCCGCAGGTCGTGGTGCCCGCCGGGACGTGGCAGGCCACTGTCACGTGCGGCGCGTGGAGCCTGCTGGGCACGGTCGTGGTGCCGCCCTACACCGACGGCTGCGTGGAGTTCGCGGCCGCGGCCGAGCTGGCGCTGCGGTATCCGGAAGCGGCCGCCGACCTGCGGAAGTTCTAGGGGCCGTCGACGCCGGGGGTCCAGCTTTCCGGGGCGCCGCTCTCGGTCAGCACCAGCTGCCACCGCGCGAACCCCTCGGGCGCGTCCGGGTGCCAGGGGAACTTGCCCTCCGGCGTCGCGACGATCAGCTGCAGCGCCGGGAAGTCGCCGTCCGGGTAGATGAGGAACGCCGTGCCGAAGTACTCGGGGTAGTGCCCCTTGTCGACGCGCTCGAGGACCACCGGGACGCCGTCGAAGAAGTCGTCGTAGCGCCGGCCGACCTCGAAGATCTCGCCGTTGGCGGCCCGGTCGACGTAGGCGTCGAGCAGCACCTGCCCCATCTGGCCGGGCAGCCCGACCACGACGGCCTCCGGCACGTTGTGCAGCGCCCACGCGCACGCGGTGAAGCTGTAGCCGGCACCCTCGTCGTCGGCGGCGACGTTGATGACGGCGTTGCCGCGCTCCTTCGCCTGCCCCTCGATCCATTCGATGAGGCGCAGTTCTTCCGCGGACAGTTCGGCGGTGATGTCGGCGGGAGCGGCGGGGGTCGTCGAGGTCACGGCGCACATTCTGCCTGACGAGCCCGCCGGAGCCCAGTGCCCGGGCCGGAAAGTTTCCGGCCCGGGCACGAAAGCGGTGCGGTGTAAGGGAAAACTCAGCCGACTTCGGCGAGCACCTCGTCGGAAACATGGAATGCTACGCAGTGCGTAGACGTTCTGGACGTCGTCACCCGACTTCGGCAAGCACCTCGTCCGAGACGTGGAATGCTACGCAGTGCGTAGACGTTCTGGACGTCGTCACCCGACTTCGGCAAGCACCTCGTCCGAGACGTCGAAGTTCGCGTAGACGTTCTGGACGTCGTCACAATCTTCGAGGGCGTCGATCAGCTTGAAGACCTTCTTCGCGCCGTCGACGTCGAGGGGGACGTTCACCGTCGGGAGGAAGGTGAGCTCCGCCGACTCGTACTCGAACCCGGCCTCCTGGAGCGCCTTGCGCACCGGCACCAGGTCGCCGCCCTCGCAGACGATCTCGAAGCTCTCGTCGAGGTCGTTGACCTCTTCGGCACCGGCGTCGAGCACCGCCATCAGGACGTCGTCCTCGGTGGCGTCGCCCTTCGGCATGATCACCACGCCCTTGCGGTTGAACATGTACGCGACCGACCCCGGGTCGGCGAGGGAGCCGTTGTTGCGCGTGAGCGCGGTGCGGACCTCCATCGCGGCGCGGTTCTTGTTGTCGGTGAGGCACTCGATCAGCACCGCCACGCCGTTGGGGCCGTAGCCCTCGTACGTGATGTCCTGCCAGTCGGCGCCACCGGCCTCTTCACCGGCGCCGCGCTTGCGGGCGCGCTCGATGTTGTCCTGCGGGACCGAGTTCTTCTTCGCCTTCTGGATGGCGTCGTAGAGCGTGGGGTTGCCATCCGGGTCGCCACCACCGGTGCCGGTCCGCGCGGCCACCTCGATGTTCTTGATCAACCGCGCGAAGAGCTTGCCGCGCTTCGCGTCGAGGTTGGCCTTCTTGTGCTTCGTGGTGGCCCACTTGGAGTGGCCGCTCATCTCTCCTCCATCTGTTCCGTACCCCGGCCGGGCACCGCGTCTCAGCCGGCCTTTCGCACAAGGTCGACGAACAGCCGGTGCACCCGCACGTCGGGCGTGAGTTCCGGGTGGAACGCGGTCGCCAGCACCGCCCCTTGCCGGACCGCGACGATCCTAGCGGTCTCCTCGTCCACGCCGGGCACGCCGCTGACCGTGGCCAGCACCTCGACGCCGTCCCCGGCCTTCTCGACCCAGGGCGCGCGGATGAACACGGCGTGCACGGGCCCGCCGCCGACCTCGGCGAAGTCGAGGTCCGCCTCGAACGAGTCGACCTGCCTGCCGAAGGCGTTGCGCCGGACGACGACGTCCAGGCCGCCGAGCTGCTGCTGGTCGGGCCGCCCGTCGAGGGTCTGCCGCGCGAGGAGGATCATCCCGGCGCACGACCCGAAGGCGGGCAGCCCCTCGGCGATCCGCGCTTTGAGGGGTTCCAGCAGCTCGAAGCTCTCCAGCAGCCGCGACATGGTGGTGGACTCGCCACCGGGCAGCACCAAACCGTCCACTTCGGACAGCTCACCGGCCCGCCGGACCGGCACGGCCCGCGCGCCCGCTTCGGCCAACATCGCGACGTGCTCGCGCACGGCACCCTGCATGGCGAGCACACCGATGACCGGCTCCGACGACACCCGACCTCCCGAAAGACCTTCCCACCAGCCTAGACGCACCGGCTCGGCGGCTTACCGGCAGGTCAGAACCGCCTCCCGCCCGCATTCACCGGCACCCGGCCCGAACGGGCCATCACCGCGTCCGGAGCGGCATCACCCGTGACCGAGCAGGCATCACCCGTGATTGAGCGGGCATCACCCGTGATTGGACAGGCATCACCCGTGATTGAGCGGGCATCACCCGTGATTGGACAGGCATCACCCGTGATCGGGCGGGCATCACCCGTGATCGGACAGGCATCACCCGTGATCGGGCGGCCATCACCCGTGATCGGACAGGCATCACCCGTGATCGGGCGGGCATCACCCGTGATCGGACAGGCATCACCCGTGATCGGGCGGCCATCACCCGTGATCGGACAGGCATCACCCGTGATCGGGCGGCCATCACCCGTGATCGGACAGGCATCACCCGTGATTAGGCGGTCATCACCTGTGATGCCCCTTGGCTCACGCATGTGGAGTTGCCCCGTGGAGCCGGACACCTTGATTCCAGACAGTGGTCTGGAGGGAGGATGTCCTGGTGTCTCGCAGGTCGAAGTATCCGGAGCAG
>NZ_JBFAZA010000049.1:0-61453 GCF_040681595.1 Amycolatopsis sp. NPDC051716
CGGCCAGCTCATCATACGACGGACGAACACCTTCCCCCACAACAAGATCATCCCACAGTCCCGTTCACAGCCCAGAAACGACCTGAACAGTCACCTTGTCGGGTTCCAGCCGATTGCCCATTTCGACCGCAAGATTGCGCGCGTAGTCACCCGTTTGAAGCAGACCGGGGACCACACTCGCCTGGAAGACCGAGATGGCGGTGGCGTGTTCTTCGTGACTGATCAAGGTCCGGAGAACCTCGGAACGTTCGAGCAGTCCCGGCTTGCGCATTTCGTCACCCATGGCCATCAGCGCGCGGTATTCCTCACCCCGAAACCCGAGCGTCGTCAAAAATCGGGCCAGGTGCACCGGGCTCGGCCGGGCGCGGCCGCGGGTCACCGCCGAGACCCACTGCGCGCTCATCTCCAGGCGCCGGGACATTTCCCGGACTCCCCAGCCCTTCTCCGCCATGCGTTCGAGGAGCCGTTCGCCCAGCTGCCGGGCCCGGATGTTCGGCTCGCGATATTCCGCCATGGAGCGAACCTAAAACCACCGCAACCGGAAACCCAGGCGCCACAACGGAAAGTCCCCCGAAATGGCGCCGGGTGTCCGCTCCCCTTTACACCGTGCCCCTTGACACCGGGCCCCTTGACACCGTGCCCCTACACAGCCGCGGGCTTCTTCGTCAGCTGGACCAGCAGCTTCGTGCACCACTCCAGCAGTGCTTCGTCCCGCAACGTCGGCGCACCGATCCGCCCACCGGCCGGCCCCTCCGTCGGCTTCGGCACCGAAACCGTGTTCGTCACCGCCTTGAACACCGCCTTCGGGTACAGCCGCTTCAACCGCACCATCTGCGAGTCCAGCAACGGCAGCGGCGCGAACCGGATCGTGTTGCCCTGGACCGCCACCTCCGTCACGCCCGCCTCGCGGCACGTGTGCCGGAACTTCGCCACCGACAGCAGCCGGTTGACCGGGGCCGGCGGCTGGCCGTACCGGTCGATGAGTTCTTCGCGGACCGCGTCGAGGCCCTCGGTGTCCGGTGCCGCCGCGATCTTGCGGTACGCCTCCAGGCGCAACCTTTCCCCGGGCACGTAGTCGTGCGGGATGTGGGCGTCGATCGGGAGGTCGACGCGGACGTCGGCCATCTCCTCTTCCTCCGCCGGCTCCGCGCCCGCGTGCCGCCTGAACGCGTCGACCGCTTCGCCGACCAACCGCACGTACAGGTCGAAACCGACACCGGCGATGTGCCCCGACTGCTCCGCGCCGAGGATGTTGCCCGCGCCGCGGATCTCGAGGTCCTTCATCGCGACCGCCATGCCCGCGCCCAGCTCGGTGTTCTGGGCGATCGTCGCCAGGCGGTCGTGCGCGGTCTCCGTCAGCGGGGCCTCCGGCGGGTACAGGAAATACGCGTACCCGCGCTCACGCCCTCGCCCGACCCGACCGCGCAGCTGGTGCAGCTGCGCCAGCCCCAGCAGGTCGCCGCGCTCGACCAGCAGCGTGTTGGCGTTCGAGATGTCGAGGCCCGTCTCGACGATCGTGGTGCACACCAGGACGTCGTACTCGTTCTCCCAGAAGCCCTGGATGATCTTTTCGAGCTTGTCCTCGTTCATCTGCCCGTGCGCGGTGACGACCCGTGCCTCCGGCACCAGCTCCCGGATCCGCCGCGCCGCCTTCTCGATCGAAGACACCCGGTTGTGGACGTAGAAGACCTGGCCGTCGCGCAGCAGCTCGCGCCGGATGGCCGCGCCGACCTGCTTGTCGTCGTACGAGCCGACGTAGGTCAGGATCGGGTGGCGATCTTCCGGCGGGGTCAGGATGGTCGACATCTCGCGGATGCCGGCCAGCGACATCTCCAGCGTGCGCGGGATCGGGGTCGCCGACATGGTGAGCACGTCGACGTGCGTGCGCAGCGCCTTGATGTGTTCCTTGTGCTCGACGCCGAACCGCTGCTCTTCGTCGACGATCACGAGCCCGAGGTCCTTGTAGCGGATCCCCGTCTGCAGCAGGCGGTGCGTGCCGATGACGATGTCGACCTCGCCGCTCGCGAGCTGTTCCAGGATGATGTCCGACTCGGTCTTGTTCGTGAACCGGGACAGGCCCTTGATCGTCACCGGGAACGAGCGCATCCGCTCGTGGAAGGTGTTCAGGTGCTGCTGGGCGAGCAGCGTCGTCGGCACCAACACGGCGACCTGCTTGCCGTCCTGCACCGCCTTGAACGCGGCGCGGACGGCGATCTCCGTCTTGCCGTAGCCGACGTCGCCGCAGATGACGCGGTCCATCGGGACGCCGCGTTCCATGTCGGCCTTGACCTCGTCGATCGCGGCGAGCTGATCGTTGGTCTCGGTGAACGGGAAGGCGTCTTCCAGCTCGCCCTGCCACGGCGTGTCCGGCCCGAACGCGTGCCCGGGCGCGGCCTGGCGCGCCGCGTACAGCTGGACGAGCTCGGCGGCGATCTCCTTGACCGCCCTCTTGGCCCTGGCCTTGGTGTTCTTCCAGTCGGAGCCGCCGAGCTTGTTCAGCGTCGGCAGCTCGCCGCCGACGTACTTGGACACCTCGTCGAGCTGGTCGGTCGGCACGAACAGCCGGTCGCCGGGGTGCCCGCGCTTCGACGAGCCGTACTCCAGCAGCAGGTACTCCCGGGTGGCGCCCGCGACCGTCCGCTGGACCATCTCGACGAACCGGCCGATGCCGTGCTGCTCGTGCACGACGTAGTCACCGGACTTGAGCGCGAGCGGGTCGACGGCGTTGCGCCGCCGGGACGGCATCTTGGTCGTGAGGTCCTTTGTGGACGTTCCGGCGCCCGAGCCGCGGCCGGTCAGGTCCGCCTCGGTGAGCACGACCAGCGCGCGCTCCGGCGAGATGAAGCCGTCGGTCAGGCCGCCGCAGGTGACCGTGACGACGCCCGGCGCCGGCGAGCCCTTCAGGCCGTCGCCCGCCAGGGAGGCCGGGACGTCGGCGGCCGAGAACTGCTCGACCGCGCGAGCCGCGGTGCCGTGCCCGGCGACGACGAGCACCGCCGTGCCGCCCGCCGCCGTGTGCGCGCGCAGGTCCGCCGTCGCGCGCTCGAGCTCGCCGCGGTACGCGGGCGCGGCCTCGACCGAGACGCGGTAGACGTCGGGGTCTTCGCTGGTCAGCTGGGTGATGGTCCACCAGGCGCGCTTGGTGTCCTGCGCGTGGGACGCGATCTCGTCGAGCCCGCGGTAGGCCGACGCGCCGAGGTCGATCGGAGCCTGGCCCCCCGCCGCGGCCGTCGTCCACGACGCTTCGAGGAACTCCTGGCCGGTGCGGACGAGGTCGGCGGCCCGGGCGCGGATCTTCTCCGGGTCGGTGAGCAGCACGTGCGTGCCGACCGGCATCGCGTCGGTGAGCAGCTCGAGCTCGCCTTCGCAGAGGACCGGGATGAGCGCCTCCATGCCCTCGACCGGGATGCCGTCGGCGAGCTTGGTGAGCATCTCGGCCAGGTGCGCGTCGGCCTCGTAGGTCTTCGCCAGCTCCGCGGCCTTCTCCCTGACCGGCCGCGTGAGCAGCAGTTCGCGGCACGGCGGCGCGGTGACCCGCGCGATCTCGCCGGGCAGCGACCGCTGGTCGGAGACGGCGAACGCCCGGATCTCGCTGACCTCGTCGCCCCAGAACTCCACCCGGACGGGGTGCTGCGCGGTGGGCCCGAACAGGTCGAGGATGCCGCCGCGGACGGCGAACTCGCCGCGCTTCTCGACCATGTCGACGCGGGTGTAGGCCAGCTCGACCAGCCGTTCGAGCAGGCCCTCGAAACTCTGTTCCTCGCCGACGACGAGGTCGACCGGGGCGAGCGACCCGAGCCCGGGCGCCATGGGCTGGATCAGGCTGCGCACGGTGGCGACGACGACCCGCAGGTCGTCATCGCCCGTCTTCAGCCGGTGCAGCACCTCGAGCCGGCGGCCGACGGTGTCCGCGCGCGGGGAGAGCCGCTCGTGCGGAAGGGTCTCCCAGCTCGGGAAGTCGGCGACCCGGCCCTCGCCGATGAGCGCTTTGAGCGAAGCGGTCAGTTCATCGGCCTCACGCCCGGTGGCGGTGACGGCGAGCACGGGCTTGCCGCCACCATCATCGGCGGCGAGCGCGGCGGCAACGAGCTGCCGGGCGGCGATCGGGCCTTGCAGCTCGAGCAGCGGCGCACCGGCGCGCTCGACCACACCGCGCAGGGCCGGGTCGGGAAGGATGGCGGTGAGGAGTCCGGACAGTGGAGCGTCGGTCACGGTCCCAGCCTACGTGCCACCCCCGACAGGTTTCCGATCACGGCTGGTCGCGCAGCAGGTTCACGGCTCGACCACGCGCAGGCCGGGACGGACGGTCATGGCTCGTGGAGATCCACCAGCCGGGTGAACACTTCCTCGGCCGAATCGCGAGTGACCCAGGTCGCGTTGGACATACGGCAATGGCCGAGCTGTCCGTCCCACCGAGCTCACCGGCCCCGGCCGCGAAAGACTTCAGCGCCCACGAACGACGGACCTTGCTCCGGCGGGCCGCCAGCCAACCGGTAGGCGCTGCCGGCTTGGTCGAACATCATCATGTAGCCGACAGCGCCGAGCCAGTTCCCCGCCAGGTGAGCTCCGTCCAGTTCACCTTGCCCATGTGGGTGAGTCGGCGCAGCGGAACCCTGTCACTCAAGAGCGCAGCAGGTTCACCACCTCCGCCACCCGCGGCAACTGCTCGTCGAACACCTTCGGGTCCGTGCTCGCGATCCGCAGCAGGAAGTGCTCCACCCCTTCGTACTTCCGCAGCTGCGCCGCCACTTCCGTGGCACTGCCGCACACCTGCATCTGGATCCCCTGCACGAACGCCGCCGGGCGCCCGTAGTTGCGCTCGCAGTACTCCTCCAGCAACGCCTGCCCGCGGTCGGCGTCGTCCTCCACGAGGACCGTCGCGAACAGCGCCGGAGTCACCGGGCGGGAGGCGACCGCGCGGATCCGGGCCAGCCCGGTGCCGTAGTCCGCAGGATCCGGCGGGTAGGGCAGCCAGCCGTCGTACAGCCGGCCGACGCGCTCCAGCGCCCCCGGGGTGTACGCCGCCAGCCACACCGGCGGCCCGCCCGGCCGAGCCGGGGCCGGGAACACCGGCAGCGAGTCGTGGTGCAGCACCGAACCGTGGAAGGAGGACTCACCACGCCAGATCGCCCGCCAGAGCGCTACGATGTCGTCCAGCCGGGCCCGGCGGCGCTCCCACGGCACACCGGCGAACGCGAACTCCGGTTCGCTGCGCCCGGCGAACCCCGCCCCCACGGCCACGGTGAGACGGCCGGAGCTCAGCAGGTCGATCGAAAGCAGCTGATTCGCGGTCAGCAGCGGGTTCCGCAGGGCCGGGAGCAGGGCGGACGTCCCCAGGGTCACGCGCGAAGTCCGGGCGGCGAAAGCGGCCAGGACGGCGAGCGCGTCCAGCGGCGCCCGCGCGAGGGTGTCGCCCACCCAGACCGAGTCGAGGCCGAGCTCCTCCGCGGAGACGGCGGTGGCGACCAGCTCGGGCGCGGTCCGCCCGGCGTCGAGGATGGGCTGGTAGGTCGGGATGACCAGGCCGTAGTTCGTCATGCGGCGAGCCTGGCCGGGCCGGGGAATGCCCTCAATTCCCCGCGGGGAATGGCGCGGGCGAGCAGGATGGGACCGTGAACTTCGGAACCGCGCTGAAGGACTGGCGCACGCGGCGGCACCTCAGCCAGCTCGACCTGGCGTTGCGGGCCGGGACGACGCAGCGGCACGTGAGCTTCATGGAGAGCGGGCGTTCGCTCCCCGGCCGCGGCATGGTGCTGCGCGTCGCCGAGTCGCTGGAACTGCCCCTGCGCGAGCGCAACGGCCTCCTCTTCGCCGCCGGTTTCGCCCCGTCGTACCCCGAAACGCGGCTCGACGACCCGGCGATCCGGCCGGTGCTCGACGGGCTGCGGCGGCTGCTCGACGGCCACCGGCCCTACCCCGCGATCGTCGTCGACCGCTACGGCGTGCTGGTCGCGGCGAACGACGGGTTCCGGCTGCTCACCGAGGGTGTCGCGCCGGAGCTGCTGCGCGAACCGGTCGACACGCTGCGGCTGGCGCTGCACCCGGAGGGGATGGCGCCGCGCGTGCGCAACCTCGACGACTGGGCGCGGCACATCCTCGAACGCCTGCGCAGCGACCTGGCCCGCACCCCGGACGACCGGCTGGCCGCCCAGCTCGCCGAGCTGGAGGGGTACCTGCCGCCGCCGTCCGCGCCCGGCCCGGAGCACCTGGGGTTCGCGGTGCCGGTCCGGCTGGCCACCTCGGCCGGCGAGCTGCGGCTGATCACCGCGATCACCACGTTCGCGACGGCGGCGGACGTGACGGTGTCGGAACTGAAGCTGGAGACGTTCCTGCCCGCGGACGCCGAGACCGCCGAACGGCTTCACACCACCAGCCCCGTCGTGTGACCCACCAGCAGTTCCGCGCTCGCCCACAGCACCGCCGCCGCCACGCTGCCCGCCGCGAACCGGCGGTACGGCATCGCCGCCGAGCCCGCGACGCGCGGCACCAGCGTCCGCACGCCGGCCAGGCAGCGGCCCGCGATCACCGCCGGGACGCCGTAGCGCGCGAGCGCCGTTTCCGCGCGCCCCCAGCGATCCCGGCCGACGCGGCGGGCCAGGCGCGGTCCCCAGCGGCGCCCCTCGAGGTAGGCGAGCTGGTCGCCGAGGACGGCCGCGGCGACGGCGACCGCCCAAGCGAGTCCGAGGTGGAGCGTGCCCCGCTCGGCGAGGAACCCCATCAGCAGCAGTGTCGACAACGTCGGCAGCACGATTCCCGGCAGCAGCGCGGTTTCCGCCGTGATGACCAGGGCGCAGACGAGGTAGACGACCGCCGGGGGCGCGTCAAGCAGGGGCCGCAGCAGGCTGTCCACGCCATTCCCTCCCGACCGCCACCGGCAGCGCCGCGCGGTAGACGAACGCGGGCGGCAGGTTGCCCCAGACGACCTGCGTGCGCTCCACGACCGCGAACCGGCTTCGCAGCGACGCGGCGAAGCGGCGCGCGGGTGGGGTCCAGGCCGTGTGGGCGTACGCGAACGTCGTGAACCGCCCGTTCGGGGCGAGTGCGGCGGTGACCGCGTCGAGGATGCGCTGCTGCCGGGACGCGGTCATGGCCGTCCACGGCAGACCGGAGACGACGACGTCGACGCCCTCCAGCGCCAGGTGTTCCGCCGAGCCGGTGACGACGTCGGCTTGGGGGAAGCGTTCGGTCAGGACGGCCGCGAAACGCGGGTTGATCTCTATGGCCGTGAGGCGTGCTTCGGGGCGAAGCAGTGCGAGGACCGCTTCGGTGAACACGCCGGTGCCCGGCCCGAGCTCGGCGACGCACGTCGCGCGTTCCAGGCCGAGGCCCGCCGTCATCTCTTCGGCCAGCCGCGGCGAACTCGGCGCGATCGCGCCCGTCAGGACGGGATGGCGGAGGAATTCCCTGGTGATCGACATGATCCCGACGCTAGGAACGGCCGGGGTGGCCCCGAATCCGCTGCGCCGGCCGGGCTGATCCTCCCAAGGGAGGACACGGTCGGGCCGAAGGGATGACGCCCCGAGCCCATCCCCGGCACTAAGTTCGGTGGCGTGGAACGAATCGTCGTGTGGATGCGCAGGCACCGGTGGACGGTGGACCTGCCGCTGTACGCCGTGTTCATCTTCCTCGCCCCCAACTGGGTCGGCTCCGGCTCGTACGCCGCCCGGGCCGTCCCGATGCTGTTCCTGCTCCCGCTGCTGTTGCGCCGCCGGTTCCCGCGCACGGTGGCGGTGCTGATCATCGTGGGGGCGGCGGTGGTGTACTTCGACGACGTCTGGGCCTACGACCGCGGCCGCACCGAGCTGGCCATGGCGGTGGTGCTGTTCAACCTGGTGAAGCTGGGCCGGCGGTGGTTCGCCGCGGCGATCGCCTTCGCGATCATCGTGCTCGACGTCCAGTGGGTCACCCTCTACGCGCCGGAAACCGACTACCCGACCTTGTCGTTGGTCGGCATCCTGCCGCTGCACATCGCGGCCTGGGCGCTCGGCGAGTTCTTCCGCAAGCAGGAGGAGCTCACGGCCGAAGAGAAGAAGCGCGACGAAGCCCAGACGCGCGCGGCGGTCGCGGAGGAGCGCACCCGGATCGCGCGCGAGCTGCACGATGTCCTGGCGCACAGCATGAGCGTGATCGTGCTGAACGCCGAGGGCGCGAAGCTCGCCCGGCACCGCGACCCCGAAGCCGTCGACCGCACGCTCGACACGATCGTCCACACGGGCCGGGACGCGCTGGGCGAGCTGCGGCGGCTCCTCGAAGTCCTGCACGCCGGCCAGGCGGCGCGCAGTCCCCAGCCGACGCTCGCCGAGCTGCGCGAGCTGGTCGACCAGTCCGGCCGGGACGTCACGCTCGACGTCACCGGCGACCCGGGCACCCTGCCCGCGAGCGCGGCGCTGCAGGCGTACCGGATCGTCCAGGAGGCACTGACCAACATGATCAAGCACGCCCCGGCCGACGCGACCGGCCGCGTCGGCGTCGCCTTCGAGCCCCCGGAGGTCCGCATCGAGGTGACCAACACGGGCGGCCACGCACCACCGGCCCCGGCGCTCCCCTCATCCGGCCGCGGCCTGGCGGGCATGCGCCAGAGAGTCGAGATGTACCACGGCGAGCTGAACACGGGCCCCCTCCCGGACGGCGGCTACCGCGTGTCGGCGAGCCTGCTGGTGGGCCCATGACCACCGGGCTCCTGATGCCGCTCGTGCGGGTCGGCCCGAGGGTGATTGCTAGTGGCCTGTGCGGCCGCACCGCGGCGGGCGACGGCGGCCTGGGAGCGGCGGCCGGCCAGTCGCTGACGGGTGGAGCAGCGACTCTGACCCGGGACCCGCGGGCTGGCCCGGGCGCGGGTGGAAGCGCGTCTGCCAAACGCGCGGCCCACGGGTCAGGTCGGTCTGCCACCGCCTGCGCTCGGCCACGACACCTCCGCCACGCACCCACACCGGCCGCGGCACCCGGGCTCCAAGATCGCCGCGCCGATGCATGCCGGCCACTCCCCGGCGGCGAGCACCGCGCACCCGCGACCTCGGCGGCAACCCCATGACCACTCGACTCCTGCCCTCCGCCGACCAACAACTCGTCCGTGCCGCACTGCCCCGAGAACAGCGGCCCGACCAGGCACCGACGGCCGCGCGGCTGCCCACGGCCCAGCGCGGTCCGGAACCACCCGCCCCCGATCGCAGCGCCGGCGCCACGCACCCACCCCACCCCGGCGACCGCCACCGATCCGCGAACCCGGCGGTGACCCCATGACCACCCGCATCCTCCTCTGCGACGACCAGCAACTCGTCCGCGTCGGCCTGCGCATGATCGTCGAAAGCCAGGACGACCTCACCGTCGTCGGCGAGGCCGCCAACGGCGATGAAGCCGTCACCCTCGCCCGGGACCTGCGGCCCGACCTGGTGCTGATGGACGTGCGGATGCCGGTGCTCGACGGCGTCGCCGCGACCGCGCGGATCTGCGCCGAACTGCCGGACGTGCGCGTCCTGATCATCACCACCTTCGACCTCGACGAGTACGCGTACGCCGCGTTGCGGGGTGGGGCCAGCGGGTTCCTGGTCAAAGACGCGCCTTCGGAAGAGATGCTCGTCGCGATCCGGGGCGTGCTGCGGGGCGACTCGATGGTCTCGCCGTCGGTCACGCGGCGGCTGCTCGACCGGTACCTCGCCGACGAGCGCGACCCCGTGGACGTCGCGAGGCTCGGGGTGCTGACCGAACGGGAGAAGGACGTGCTGGGCCTCATCGCGCGCGGGCTCTCGAACTCGGAGATCGCCGCGAAGCTGTACATCGGCGAGACGACCGTGAAGACGCACGTAGGCCGGGTCTTCGGCAAGCTGCGGCTGCGCGACCGGGTGCACGCGGTGGTCTTCGCCTACGAGTCCGGGTTGGTGCGCCCGGGTTCCTGATCACTCCCTATTTAACCCTTTGATGCGGAGGTTTAGAGTACTTTGCATGACGATATACAAGTCCGAGGCAGGCGCTGCCCTCCTCCGTGAGCGGTACCTCGACACCCTGCAGAGCTGGCCCGTCCCCCATGACGAAGTGCGCGTCCCGACGTCCGAAGGCGAGACGTTCGTGCTGGTCTCCGGCCCGGCCGAAGCCCCGGCGCTGGTGCTGCTGCACGGCTCCGGCAGCAACTCCTCGGAGTGGACCGCCCGGATCCCGGCGCTGGCCGGGCGGTTCCGGGTGTACGCCGTCGACATCATCGGCGAGCCCGGGCTGAGCGCCGAGGCACGGCCGCCGCTCGACGGTGACCGGTATGCGCGGTGGCTGGACGCGGTGCTGGACCACTTCGGTGTCGGGCGCGCCGGCTTCCTGGCGTCGTCGTTCGGCGGCTGGGTCGCGCTCGACTTCGCGATCCGGCGGCCCGGGCGGGTCGCCGCGCTGGCGCTGCGGTGCCCTGTCGGCCTCGGCCCGATGAAGAAGGGGTTCGTCGTCAAGGCCGTGCTGCTGGGGCTGCTCGGCGAGAAGGGACGGCGGAAGGCCGTCGCCGGCGCGGTGGGCGAGCCCGAGTCGTCGCCGGTCGTGGCGCAGCAGCTGCTGGTGGCCGCGAACTACCGGTACCGCACCGGCCCGTTCCCCGTTTTCGGCGACGAGGTGCTGGGACGGCTGACCATGCCGGTGTACGCCGTCGCCGGGGCGGACGACGCCATGGTCGACTCCGTGACGACGAAACGGCGTCTCGAAGCGGCCGGTGCCGTGGTGGACCTGCTCCCCGGCACCGGGCACTACCTCCCCGGCGACGCGGACCTGGACTTCTTGACACGCTCGGCGGCGAACGGCGATTTCACCACTTGATGGCAGGATGAGGCGTATGCGGCGTTCGCTGGGTCTCATCGGTGTGGTGTCCCTGCTGGTCCTGGGCTGCTCGGGGGCGGCGAGCGAGCCGGTGCAGAACGTCCCGCCCGCGGCCACGCCGGCCGCCGCGAGCGGGAAGTTCAAGGTCGAGACCGTGACCGGCGGGCTGCAGCACGGCTGGGACGTCGGCTTCCTGCCCGACGGCGGCATCCTCGTGCCGCAGCGGCCCGGCAAGCTCGCGCTGGTCCGGAACGGGCAGGCGGCCGAGGTGCGCGCCGACTTCTCCGACGTCCTCGTCCAGGGCGAAGGCGGGCTGCTCGGCCTGGTCATCAGCCCGGACTTCGCGACCAGCCGGGAGTTCATCACCTGCCAGGACCACCAGGAAGGCGGCAAGGCCGTCGACATCCGGCTGGTCACGTGGAAGCTGGCCGCCGACGGGGCGAGCGCGTCGAAGGTGAAGAACCTGCTCACCGGGCTGCCGGTGAACCCGAGCGGACGGCACTCCGGCTGCCGGCCGACGTTCGCCCCGGACGGCGCGCTGCTCGTGGGCACCGGTGACACCGCGCGCGCGTCGATCGCGCAGGACCGCCACTCCCTCGGCGGCAAGGTGCTGCGGCTGGACGCGAAGACCGGGAACGCGTTGCCGGACAACCCCTTCATCACTTCGAGCGACCCCCACGAACGGCTGATCTACACCTACGGCCACCGCAACGTCCAGGGCGTGGCCATCCGGCCGGGCAGCGGTCAGGTGATCACCGCCGAGCACGGGCCGACGTTCGACGACGAGGTCAACCTGCTGAAGCCGGGCGCGAACTACGGCTGGGACCCGTCGAAGGGCGGCACCGGGACGAGCTACGACGAGAGCGTGCCGATGACCGACCTCAAGCGGTTCCCGGACGCGGTGAGTCCACTGTGGACCTCGGGCAGCATCACCGAGGCGATCAGCGGCGACGCTTTCCTGACCGGCGCGCAGTGGGGCACGAACGACGGCGCGCTGGTCGTGGTGGCGCTCAAGGGCCAGAAACTGCTGCTGTACCACCTGGACCCGGCGGGCAAGGTCCTCGACGTCACGCTGCCCCCGGAGTTCGACGACAAGTTCGGCCGCCTGCGCGCGGTTCGCAGCAGCCCGGACGGTGCGCTGTACGTGACCACGTCGGACGGGACGGACGACAAGCTCCTGAAGGTCACGCCCGCCTGATCCGGCAACCGGAACAGGGAACCCGACCATGCGACCGGGACATGCAAAAGCCACGGCCGCCGGGTGCCGTGGACACTTCCGCCGGGGTGACGGAGCGCGGAACATGGTGGGTACCAGAAGTTTCGCCACCCCCGACGCGTGTTGGACGTGGTCCGAAGAAAGCGTTCCCGCGGCAGCACCGCGCCGGTCCCCGGGCGCCATCGCCGACCTGGCGACCCGGGGACCGGCATCCACTCCCGATCGGGTTCAGGCCTTGGCCGCCCTGAGCGAACCCTTCAGCGCGCCGAGGGCGGCGGTCAGCGCCGTGGTCGCGGTGGGCCAGTCGATGGTTTCCTTCCAGGAAGCCATCACCGCGACGGCGTAGGTCCGGGACGCGGTCCGGACCAGCCCGGTGGTGTTGAGCACCCGCCGGGCCTCGGAGCTGCCCCAGCCCTGCTTCACCGCCCACGTCGCGCCCGTGAACGCACGCGGGATCCCGAAGTGCTGGTCGAACCCGTCGGCGGCGTTGCGCGGCGCGCTTTCCATCGCTCCGGTGAGGAACTCGCGGCCTTCCTCGGACAGCCCCGCGGTGAGGTACCGGTAGACCGTGACGACGTCGGTGGGTGACATCCCGGTGGAGCCCCACTGGCCGGCGTCGGCCGGAGGCGTGGTGTGCGTGAGCCCCAGCTTCGCGACCTGCCGCCGGACGATGTCCGGGCCGCCGTTCTGCTGCCAGAGACGGTTGGCGACGTGATCGTCGCTGGCGGCGAGCATGGCGCGGACGGCCGTCTCTTCGCTGCCCGAAGGCACTCCGGAACGCTCGATCAGGTCGAGCGCGATGAGCAGCTTCACCACGGACGCGGTGGGCTGCGGCTGGTCGGCTTTCCACCTCGTTTCGACGGTACAGGCGCCGAGGTCGACGATCTCGATCCCGAGGCGCGGGTCGTTCCCGGTGCTCAGCAGCGCTTTCCGGGCTTCGGCGACGCGGCTCGCCTGGTTGTCCGCGGGATCGGCCGGCGGCGAGCCGCACCCGGCGCGCCAGCTGTCGCTCCCGGAGCCGCTGTTGACGGCGAACGCGATGAGCAGGCCTCCGACCACGATGACCACCGCGATCGCCACGAGCACCTTGATGTTGTTCAGTCGCTCGAGCACCAGGACACCTCCGCCGGATTCGTGAGGAATCCGAAGCTATTGCGGAGGTGGACCGCGGGTATCGCCCGATGAGCCGGGCTGTTTTGGCCATCCGGTGGACAACCGAACCCCGGCGAGCCCGCACATCGGCCGGATGGCCGATGCGCCCGCCCTATTTACCGAGGTAGGCGCCGCCGTTGACGTGCACCACCTGCCCGGTGACGTGCCCGGCGGCGGGACTCGCCAAGAACGTCACCACGGCGACGACGTCGTCCGGCGTGCCCGCGCGCTGGTTCATCGTGTTGCCGATCAGCCGGTCACGCCGCCGGTCGCTCAGCTTCCCGTGGAAGAACTCGGTCTCCCCGATCAGCCCCGGCGCGACGACGTTCGCGGTGATCCCGCGCGGCCCGAACTCCCGGGCCACGCTCACGTTCCAGCCCTCGACCGCGGCCTTCGCGGCGCCGTAGGACCCGGCGCCGGTGTGCGCGGCGATCGACCCGATGGTGATGATCCGCGCGCCGTCGGCGAGCCGGTCGCGCAGGGCGTGCGTCACCAGCGCGGCACTGACCACATTGGACCGCAGGTTCCGCTCGAACGCGGCCGCGAAGCCGGCCAGCCCCTCTTCGCCGTCGCCGTCGAGCAAATCGGTGTTGCCGCCGGCGTTGTTGACGAGGACATCGACGCGACCGGGCAACTCGTCCAGCGCGGCTTCGACGGCCGCGGGGTCGGCGGCATCGAACACGACGGGCCGCACGCCGGCGAGCGTCGCGGCCTCGGTGAGCACCTTCTCCCGGCGCCCGGTGATCGTGACGCGCTCGCCGGCCTGGGCGAAGGCCGACGCCACGGCGTAGCCGATGCCCGTGCCGCCGCCCGTCACCACGATTTCCCTGTTGTTCGCCATGAACCCGACCCTAGTACCTAGGATCGGGGGATGAGCAAGATCGACCCGGCCACCTCCGCGCTCGTGCTGATCGACCTGCAGGAGCGGATCGTGGCGCTGCCGACCACCCCTTATACCGGCGAAGAAGTCCTCGCCAACGCCCTGCGATTGCGGGACGCGTTCCGCGCGGCCGGAGCGCCGGTGGTGATCGTGAAGGTGTCGCGCCCGGACAACCCGCCGGGCAACGAGCTGGCCTTCGAGGCGGGCGACGACAAGATCGTCACGAAGTACACGATCGGCGGCTTCGCGGGCACGGACCTCGACGAGTTCCTGCGCGGCGCGGGCATCCGCACGGTCGTCTTCGGCGGCATCGCCACCGAATTCGGCGTCGAGTCGACCCTGCGCGCGGCCTCGGACCACGGCTACGACACGGTGGCGGTGTCCGACGCGATGACGGCGCTTTCCGATATCTCGCACGAAAACGCCATCACGAAGATCTTCCCACGCCTGGGCACGGTGGTCACGACCGACGAAGCGCTGGCGGCGCTGGCGTGATCGACAAGATCGCCTGGATCCACCTGCTGGACGGCCGGATCCGGGCGGCACGTTCGCGCGGCAAGGACAAACACGGCGAAGTACGAGGGAACGCCACCGGCCTGCGCGGAGATCGAGGAGATCGCCTGGCTCACGTACGCGGACCGGCCGCGGGTTTCCCTGGTGGCCCAGCTGATCTTCGACCGCTTGCACCACGACGGCGAGCTGCCGTGACGAGGGAAGAGGCCCCGCGATGATCGACAAGATCGCCTGGATCCACCTGCTGGACGGCCGGATCCTCAGCACCCGCTCGCGCGGCAAGGAGGTCTACTACCTCCCCGGCGGCAAGCGCGAGCCCGGCGAAACCGACCGTGACACGCTGGTCCGCGAAATCCGCGAGGAACTCGACGTGGCGATCACGCCGGAGTCGGTCGCCGCGGCGGGGACGTTCGAAGCGCAAGCCGATGGCCACGCCGCGGGGACGCTGGTGCGGATGACCTGCTACACCGCCGAATACCGCGGCACCCTGAAGGCGAGCAGTGAGATCGAAGAGGTCGCGTGGCTCGGCTACGCCGACCGTGGCCGGGTTTCCGCGGTGGACCGGCTCATCTTCGACCACCTTCGCGAGGCCGGGCAGCTGCGATGAGCGGCGCGTCCCGCGAAAACGCCCGGAACCCCACGCTGTAGTACAACTCCCGCGCCGGTGCCGGCTCGCCCATGCAGGCGACCGTCGCGTGCCGGGCGCCCGCCGCGAGGGCCAGGCGCATTCCGTGCAGCAGCATCGCGCGGGCCAGGCCCTGGCGGCGGTAGCCCGGGTGGGTGCCGACCGGCTCGAACTCGACCGTCTCGTTCGCTTCGTCGAGCCACATGATCGCCGAGCACGCCATCGTCCCGTCCGGGGCCTCGACCAGGACGTGCAGCTCGCCGCGGTAGCCCGGGGCCTGCCGCAAGCCTTCGTACGACGAAGCCGTGTACGACGTCGGTGTCCAGGCGTCGACGTGCGCCTGCACCACGGCTTCCGGCGGGACCTCCGAGGCGGTGCGGAACGCGAACCCGGCCGGCAGCGACGGCTCTTCGACGTCGGTGAGGTCGCGCTCGTTGAGCTGCGACCAAGCGTCAGGCGCGTCGGGTTCGTGGCCGTGCGCCGCCCAGCGCCGCAAGGCGTGCGAGTCGGCCGCCGACGGCAGCACGGTGCGCTCGACGCCGGGAGCCGTGGCCTCGTACCAGGCGATCACGTCGTCGACCAGCACGAACTGGGCCGGGTGCACCTGGTAGGCCAGGTACGCGCCGGTGATGTCCTTGACCGAACCGTCGTTCCGCCGGACGCGGCGCGGCAGCTCGGCCCAGCCCCATGCGACGAGCTCCGCGCCCGAGAACCACAGCCGGCGCTCGCCGCCGCCGCGGTTCCGGCCCCAGTTCCAGGCCAGCTCGCCGACGACGCGTCGCTGTTGACCAGGTCCGGCCGGGTGGCGGTGATCCGCTGCGCCAGGCCCTGCATGAGCCGCACGTCCGCGGCCGTCGGAGACTCGCCCATGCCCACCACTGTCGCAGGCCCGTCGAACCGTTTAAGCCAGCCGGAGCTTCGGCTTGTGCTCCAGGTGCGACAACCCGTTCCACGCCAGGTTGACCAGGTGCGCGACCACCTCGTCGCGCTTCGGCTTGCGCGCGTCCAGCCACCACTGGCCGGTCAGCGCCACCATGCCCACCAGGGCCTGCGCGTACAGCGCGGCCAGCTTCTCGTCGTAGCCGAGGGAGCCGAACTGCTGGGCCAGGATGTGCTCGACCTGGCTCGCGATGTCGTTCAGCACCGTCGAAAACGTCCCCGTGGAGCTCGCCACCGGCGAATCGCGAACCAGGATGCGGAACCCGTCGTGGGAGTCTTCGACGTAGGACAGCAGCGCCGTCGCCGCCTGCTCCAGCATCACCCGCGGGTGACCGCCGTGGAGGGTCGAAACCATCCGGTCGAGCAGCAGCTGCGTCTCGCGGTCGACGACCACCGCGTAGATGCCCTCTTTGCCGCCGAAGTGCTCGTACACCACGGGCTTCGAGACGTTGGCGCGGTGGGCGATCTCTTCGATCGACGTGCCGTCGAAACCCTTCTCGGCGAACAGGGCCCGGGCCACGTTCAGCAGCTGCTGACGCCGCTCGGTGCCGGTCATCCGGACCCGGGTCACCGGGGCGGCCGGACGCGCCCCGGTGACCTGCTCACGCTTCGAACGTCGTCTCCCCGCCATCGGGGCAGCCTAGTTGACTAGGCTTTTTCGGTGGCGATACGGGCCAAGCGCTGCGGCGTCGGCCAGCGGACGTCGTGCACCCAGCCGAACTTCTCGAAGATCCAGATCAGCCGCGCGGAGATGTCGATCTGGCCGCGCTTCACACCGTGGCGCGCGGACGTCGGGTCGGCGTGGTGCAGGTTGTGCCAGGACTCGCCGAACGAGAAGATCGCCAGCGGCCAGAAGTTGGCCGAGTTGTCGCGGGCGTTGAACGGGCGGTCGCCGATCATGTGGCAGATCGAGTTGATCGACCACGTCACGTGGTGCAGCACGCAGATGCGGACCAGGCCGGCCCAGAAGAACGCCGTCACGGCGCCCCAGAACGACCACGAGATCAGGCCGCCGAGGATGGCCGGCAGCAGCAGGCTGACCAGCGCCCACAGCCAGAACAGGTCGTCGACCTTCTTGATCGCCGGGTCCTTCACCAGGTCCGGCGCGAAGCGCTCGGCGTTGGTCTGGTCGCGCTCGAACAGCCAGCCCATGTGCGCGTGCCAGAAGCCCTTGGCGATGGCCCACGGCGAGGTGCCGAACGCCCACGGCGAGTGCGGGTCGCCGTCGCGGTCGGAGAACGCGTGGTGGCGGCGGTGGTCGGCGACCCAGGTGATCACCGGGCCCTGCAGGGCGATGCTGCCCGCGATGGCCATGAACACGCGCAGCCACTGCTTGGCCTTGAACGAGCCGTGCGTGAAGTAGCGGTGGTACGACACCGTGATGCCGAGCCCGCTGATCGCGTAGAACACCACGAAGATGCCGACGTCGACCCAGCTCAGTCCCCAGCCCCACGCGAACGGCACGGCGACCAGGAGGGCCACCAGCGGCGCGATCACGCCGAAGTAGACCGACAGCTGCACGCCCATGCCGCGCGTGCCTTCGGTGACTGGTTTGGGGCCCTTGGGGGCCGAAGGTTCTCCGGCGGGCTGGGAACGGTCGAGCGTGGCCGTCATACGCTTCACTTCTTCCTACACAGGCACGCCTTCATACCAAGGGCGCCCTTACCTACGATGCCGTAAGTTACGGTACAGGAGGTTCGGCCCGCTGGGGAGAGCCCGAACTCACACCTGTGCTTCGGAACCGGAGTACCCGGCAGACGGGCGCGTAACGCATCCCCCGCGCGGACGACACCCGATCGTCGCTATCCTGACCAGGATCGATCCGCCGTAGTGTAATCGGCAGCACTTCAGATTTTGGTTCTGACAGTTCAGGTTCGAATCCTGGCGGCGGAGCAGCAGAAAGAAGCCGGAAACCCACGACACCGGGAGGTTGGCGCTGACCGACGAGGCGACCGACCCGGTGACGGCCAGGCGGCCCGCGCTGGCCGAGATGTCCGACGCCTGGATCGTCGGGCGCGCGCGGGAGCTGAACGCCGCGGTCCAGCGGCACGAGTACACCCAGCAGCTCGAGATCGTCGCGATGATGGACGAGCTGCTCGACGAGACCCAGCGGCGCGGCGAGCCCCTGCTCGTGGCCCAGCTGCTGCGCTCGTCGGCGCTGGCCCGGCTGGCCACGAAGGGCCTGGCCGCGGAGGCCGAGCCCCGGCTCGACGAGATGCTCGCGCACACCCGCCGCCACGGCATCGCCCTGCTGCGGGCGGACGCGCACGCCCTGCGCGGGCGCCGGCTCGTGATCGCCGCGCAGGAGGACGCCGCGCTCACCGAGATCGCCCGGGCGCTGGCCATCCTCGACGACTCCACCATCCCGGACCGGCAGGTCGGGCTGCGCAACTGGAACCGGCTGCTCTCCTCGACGCTGATCGACTGCTGGCTGGTGCTCAACCAGCTCGGCGTCTACGAAGCCGCCGAGGAGGTCATCGGCCGGGCCGCCACCGCGATCCGCGAGAGCGCGAGCCCGCACGACATCGCCCTGCAGCTGATCAACCGGATCAAGATGCTGCTCGGCTGGGGCCTGCGGCTGGAGCGCATCGACGAGTACGACGAGAGCGCCGAGAAGTTCCGCACCGCGGCGTCGATGGGGGCGGCCGCGGAAGGCCCGTTCGCCGAGTCGCTGTTCCCGCGCAAGGCGAACGTCGCGGCGATCGACCAGGTCGGTGTCCTCGCCGCGGCGCCGGCGCTGAACCAGCCGGGCGCCGAGCACATCGAACGGCTGGAGCACCTCTACACCGAGCGCGCGTTCGGGCACGACCGGGAGATCGTCGCGATCGCGCTGGCGCGCTGCCTGGACAAGGAAGGCCGGCGCACCGAGGCCCTCACGGTCCTGCGCGAGACCCGCCAGTCGATCTCGGACGACACTTCGCAGCCGTCGATGCGGCTGAACATCGCCCGCGAGCTGGCCCGGCTCGACACGAGCCCGGACTACGCCTCCGGCGCCAGCGAGTCGCTGATCGACTACGCGCGCCGCCTGGAGTCGGAGATGTGGAGCCTGCGCGAGTCGCAGATCGCCACGCTGAACGCCCGCCGCGAGCACGAACGGCTCTCCGCCGAGCACGGCGCGATCACCCAGCAAGCATTGCAGGACCCGCTCACCGGCCTGCCGAACCGGCGTGCGCTGGACGAGAAGCTGCGTCAGCTCGCGTCGTCGGCCGACGCGCAACCGCTGGCGGTCGCGCTGGTCGACCTCGACGGCTTCAAGGGCGTCAACGACAAGCAGTCGCACGCCGAAGGCGACAACGTGCTGCGTGTCGTGGCGAGCACCCTCCGCGACGCCTTGCGCGGCGACGACCTGGTGGCGCGCTACGGCGGCGACGAGTTCATCGTCCTGCTCCCGGGCACGCCCGCGTCCGCGGCGAAGATGGCGCTCGGCCGCGCGGTGAAGTCGGTCTCCAACCTGCCGCACCACCTTTCGCACGGCGTGACGCTGTCGATCGGGCTGGTCTCGCTGCGGCCGCAGGAGCGCGGCGAGCAGGTCCTCGCCCGCGCGGACGCGGCCATGTACCAGGCCAAACGCGGCGGCGGCAACCAGGTGGCGTCGGCCAACTCGATGGCCGCGGACCCGGCCACCGCGTGGGCGAACGAGGCGCCGCCCACCGACCCCGCGTGGGACGCGGAAGAGCACAGTTAGCAATCCGGCCGAAAGCAGGCGGAAACGGTCGGCGAGCAGGCCCGCTCACCGGCACCCTTTCCGCCGTGACTGCCGGTCGGATTGCTGATATCCAGCACAGTTAGGATCGGTGCCCGACAGACGCCATCTTGTGGTAACCCGTTGGGAGCGCCGTTGACCGGCCCGCTGAGCACGTTGATCCTGGCTGCGGGTGAAGGCACCCGCATGCGTTCCTCGACGCCGAAGGTGCTGCACCCGATCGCCGGGCGGCCCCTGGTCGAGCACGCCGTCCGGGCCGCCGCCGGCCTGAACCCCGAACACCTCGTGGTGGTCGTCGGGCACGGCCGTGAAGCGGTCGGCGAACGGCTGGCCGCGGTCGGGGACGCGCTCGGGCGCTCCGTCGGCACCGCGGTGCAGGCCGAGCAGAAGGGCACCGGCCACGCCGTGTCCTGCGCGCTCGCGACCCTGCCCGCCGACCTCACCGGCACCGTGCTCGTCAGCTACGGCGACGTCCCGCTGCTCGACACCGCGACCCTGGGCGCGCTGCTCGACGAGCACACCGAGGCGAAGAACGCGGTCACCGTGCTCACCTCGGTGGTCGCCGACCCGGCCGGGTACGGCCGGATCGTGCGCGACAGCGCGGGCAAGGTCACCGGGATCGTCGAGCACAAGGACGCCACCCCGGAGCAGGCCGAGATCACCGAGATCAACTCGGGCGTCTACGCCTTCGACGCGGCGGTGCTGCGCGACGGCCTTTCGCGCCTCTCGACCGACAACGCGCAGGGCGAGCTCTACCTCACCGACGTGCTGGGCATCGCGAACGGCGACGGGGTCGGAGTCGGCGCGCTGGTCGTCGACGACCCGTGGCTCACCGAAGGCGTCAACGACCGCGTGCAGCTGTCGGTGCTCGGCGCCGAGCTGAACCGCCGGATCGTGCAGCGCTGGCAGCGCGAGGGCGTCACGATCACCGACCCGGCCACGACCTGGATCGACGCCGGCGTCACCCTTTCCCGTGACGTCGTCATCGAGCCGGGCGTGCAGCTGAAGGGCACGACGTCGGTGGGCGAGGGCAGCACGATCGGCCCGGACAGCACGCTGACGAACGTCACCATCGGCGCGGGCGCCTCGGTGGTCCGCGTGCACGGGTCGGACTCGGAGCTCGGCGACGGCGTCAACGTCGGCCCGTTCACCTACCTGCGGCCGGGCACGAAGCTGGGCGTCAAGGCGAAGCTGGGCGCGTTCGTCGAGACGAAGGCCGCCGACATCGGGGCCGGGACGAAGGTGCCCCACCTGACCTACGTGGGTGACGCCACGATCGGTGAGCACAGCAACATCGGCTGTTCCAGTGTGTTCGTGAACTACGACGGCGTGCACAAGCACCGGACCGTTATCGGGTCGTATGTCCGGTTGGGCGCGGACAACACCTTCGTCGCCCCGGTGCACATCGGTGACGGCGCTTACAGTGGTGCGGGTGCCGTGATCCGCGAAGACGTCCCGCCGGGCACACTCGCGGTGTCGGCGCCGCCGCAGCGCAACATCGAAGGCTGGGCGATCCGGCGCCGGCCGGGTACGCCCGCGGCGGAGGCGGCCCAGGCCGCCCTCGACGCCGATTCAGCAGCAGGAACCGACGGGGAGTCGCCAGCATGAGTCCGAAGCAAGGCACACCGAAGAAGAACTTGATGCTCTTCTCCGGACGGGCCCACCGCGAGCTCGCCGAAGAGGTCGCCGAGCACCTCAACGTGACGATCACCCCGCAGACGGCGCACACGTTCGCCAACGGCGAGCTGTTCGTCCGGTTCGAGGAGTCCGTCCGCGGTACCGACGCGTTCGTCATCCAGGCGCACACCACGCCCATCAACGAATTCGTGATGGAGCAGCTGATCATGGTGGACGCGCTCAAGCGGGCGAGCGCGAAGCGGATCACCGTGGTGATGCCGTTCTACCCGTACGCGCGCCAGGACAAGAAGCACAAGGGCCGCGAGCCGATCTCGGCGCGGCTGATCGCGGACCTGTTCAAGACCGCGGGCGCCGACCGGATCATGACGGTCGACCTGCACACCGCGCAGATCCAGGGCTTCTTCGACGGCCCGGTCGACCACCTGATGGCGCAGACCGTGCTGGCCGAGCACATCAAGGCCACCTACGGCGACGCGGACATCACGGTCGTCTCGCCGGACTCGGGCCGCGTGCGGCTGGCCGAGAAGTGGGCGCAGACGCTCGGGGACCGCCCGATCGCGTTCATCCACAAGACGCGCGACCCGGACAAGCCCAACCAGGCGGTGGCCAACCGCGTGGTCGGCAAGGTCGAGGGCAAGCTCTGCGTCCTGATCGACGACATGATCGACACCGGCGGCACGATCGTGAAGGCCACCGAAGCCCTGATCGAAGAGGGTGCGGCCGACGTGGTCATCGCGACGACGCACGGCATCCTGTCCGACCCGGCCACGCAGCGGCTCTCGTCGTGCAAGGCGCGCGAGGTCATCGTGACGAACTCGCTGCCGATCCCGGAGGAGAAGCGGTTCCCCGGACTGACGGTGCTGTCGATCGCCCCGATGCTGGCGGAGGCCATCCAGCAGGTCTTCGAAGACGGCTCGGTGACGTCGCTGTTCGACGGCAACGCCTGACGACCCTTCCGCCGGGCGCGAAACTCCGCGCCCGGCGGGGGTTCCCGGCACTAGCGTCGCCGGCATGGGGAACTTCAAGTTCGGCGTCAGCTTCCGCGAGATCGGCAGCCGCGACGCCTGGATCGCCAAGTGCCGGCGGGCCGAAGAGCTCGGCTACGACGCCATCACCGTGCCCGACCACCTCGGCACCGGCCGGTTCGCGCCGTTCCCGGTGCTGGCCATGGCGGCCGCCGTCACCGAACGGCCGCGGCTGGGCACGCTCGTGTCCAACGTGCCCTTCTACAACCTCGCGCTCTTCGCACGCGAAGCATCCTCGACGGCCGCGCTGCTCGACGGCCGCCTCGACCTCGGCCTCGGCGCCGGGCACATGAAGCGCGAGTTCGACGCCGCCGGTATTCCCTGGCAAAACGCCGCGGCCCGGATCGGCTACCTCGAAGAAAGCCTCGGCTACCTGCGGAAACACTTCGAGGACGAGGGCATCGACCACCCGCGGCTGCTCATCGCGGGCAACAGCGACGGCGTCCTGGAGCTGGCCGCCGAGCACGCGGACGTCGTCGGGTTCGCCGGGCTCCGGCAGCAGCCGGGCAAGCCGCCGGGCACCTTCAGGCTCGACAACGCCGAGGCGATGGACGAGCGGGTCGCGTTCTTCCGGTCCAAGACCGGCCGCGAGGTCGAGTACAACATGCTGGTCCAGCACGTCGAGGTCACCGACGACCGCGACCGAGCCGCCGAGGCGTGGCACGAGCTGACCGAGCGCAGCGCCGTCCCCGACGCCCGCGAGCTCCTCGACACGCCCCAGCTCTTGCTGGGCACGGTCGAGGAGATCGCCGGGCAGCTGGAAGCCCGGCGCGAACGCTACGGCTTCTCGTACATCACGGTCTTCGAACCGGACCTCGAGACCTTCGCCCCGGTGATCCGCGAGCTTCAGTAAGCCACGGTGAAACGCGCGCGGCGGTGCTTGGGCTGCTCGATCTCGTCGACGTAGGCGATCGCGAAGTCGTCGCCGCCGATGTGCGACTTGCCGTTCTCGTCGGTCAGCAGGACGTCGCCGCCGATCCGGAACTCGCCCTTGCGCTCGCCGGCGGTCCAGGCGCCGAACTCGGCGGCCGGGCTGACGTAGAACCAGTCGAGGCGCTCGGGCTGCTCGCGCAGCAGGCCGAGGACCTCGGCGTGGCTGCCGGCCTCGTCCTTGTACTCGGCCGGGAACTCCGGGGTGTCGAACAGCCGCGGGCCGCCCTCGGCCACGTGCAGGCTCGCCGCGCCGCCCACGAACGACAGCCGGACGCCGTTCTCGCCCGCGATCCGGGCCAGGGCCGGGACGGCGTCGATCAGCTTCTTGCCGTCGATCTCGCGGGCCGGGGTGGCCACCACGATGACGTCCGCGTCCTTCGCGACCTGCGCGACGAGCTCCTCGTCGTGCAGCGAACCCTGCCGGGCTTCGACGCCTTCGGGGACCGCACCCGCGTTGCGCGCGACCCCGACGACCTCGTGTCCGCGGCGCAGCGCCTCGGCGCCGATCTTGCCCCCGGCGTACCCCGTCGCTCCGAAAACCACCAGCTTGGCCATGGGATCTCCTCGTTCGTTGTCGGCCGTTCACGGCCGATGCTAGGAACGGAAGATCACCTACTTCAACGGAAGCAACACACCCGGGGGTAGGTGTCCAGGTCAGCCGCCGAGACCGGCGAACTCCGCGGCCACCCGCTGCTTGACGGCGTCGACGTCCAGGCCCGCGCGCACCTCCGCCGACGCGCTCGGCTTCGACAGCACCTGGTAGCTGGCCGTGCGGTTGGGCAGCTTGAACTTCACCGCGCAGGACAGCTGGATCGTCTTGTACGGCTCCGCGTCCCCGGCCGTCGTGCACGTCTGCGCGCCGAGCGAATCGGCGCTGACCTCGACCGAGAGGGTGATGTGGACGACGCTCTTCTCCCCCGACGCCGGCGTGCCGACGACGCTGTTGGAGACGTCGACCGTGGTCGTGCAGGAGCCGACGAAGTCCTTGCAGTCGAGGTGGTCGTCGGTGACGACGGCGCTGGCCTGCACCAGCCCCTCGAACGGCTGCCCCAGCCCGCCGACGGCGGCGTCGAGGTCGGTGTGGAACGCCTTCACCGCGTCCCCGGTGAGCGCGGCGACCTGGAACTCGGCGCCGTACTTCGGGCCGTTCTGCGGGTCGAGCAGCGTCGGGGCGAAGCTGACCAGGCGGTTCGGCTTGGCCGTCGTGACGCGCAGGACGCTGGGCGCGGCGCCGAGCTGGTAGACCTCGGTGCCGTCCGGCAGCTTCGCCTTGACCGGCTCACCCTGCCGGTCGAGCCCGGTCAGCGCCTTGCGCAGCCCCGAGGCGAGCGCCGGCGGGGTGAACCGGGCCGCCGGGTCGAAGGGCAGTTCGGAGCCGAGCGAGCGCACCCAGCTCGTGCCGAACTGCGTGCTCTCGTCGATGGCGTGCGCCTTCCAGTAGTCGGCGTCGGCCTGCAGGTAGAACTGGGCCGCGGCGGCCGTCACCTGGATGAAGCGGCCGTCCAGCGGCAGCCCGCCGACGGCGTAACCGCCGCGGGTGATCCGGAACTGCTGTTCGGCACCCTGGACCGTGGACTTCAGCGCGAGCGCCGGCGCTTGGCCCAGCGCTGTGAGGGCCGCGTCGACCGCGTCGCGCTGCTCGGCGCGCCGGTCCGCCGTCGCCTGGTCGGCCGCGGAGACACCGGCGGTGCCGGCGACCGCCACCTGACAGCCCGCCAGCAACCCACCCAGCAGCAGCACCGCCGCCACCCTGCTCCCTCGAGCCCGCATTTACCGCCCCCTGCTTCTCCCGCTACCGAGCACACCTCGGCCGGCGTCGTCCCGCCACCGGATTTGTGTCGTCACGTACCGGGGTTCCAGGAGGGTTCTAGCCTGGGCCGGGCACCCGCCGCAACCCACCGTGATGAGGTTGGTTTACACTCTTGAGGTTGTCTCGGCGAGGCGGGGCCCTTCTGGGGTGCCCGGCGTGATCGACGCGGCGGCTCGAGTAGCCCCCGTCGTCGTGCACGCCCGGAAACTCGCCGCCGAAACTTCCTTGAACCGAACACATCGGCTTCCCCCGCCGCAGCATGCTGTCTTGATTTGAAGGAGTGCCACACCGTGTCCGAGGTACGTCTGTCCGTCGAGCCGCGCACCGAGTTCGGCAAGGGCGCCGCGCGCCGCACGCGTCGCGCCGGCAAGATCCCCGCCGTCCTCTACGGCCACGGGTCGGACCCGCGGCACTTCGCGCTGCCGGCGATCGAATTCGCCCGCGTCGTCCGCGAGAACGGCTCGAACGCCGTCATCACGCTGGACCTGGAGGGCTCGGTCGAGCTGGCCCTGACCAAGACCATCGTGGTCCACCCGCTGAAGAACTACATCGAGCACGTCGACCTGCTGGTCGTGAAGCGCGGCGAGAAGATCGTCGTCGACGTCCCCGTCGTCGTGACCGGCAACCCCGGCCCGGGCGGCCTGGTCAACCAGGACGTCGACACCCTGCAGGTCGAGGTCGAGGCGCTGCACATCCCGGAGCAGTTCGAGGTCTCGATCGAGGGCCTCGAGATCGGTTCCCAGGTGCTGGCCGGCCAGGTCGAGCTGCCCCAGGGCGCCACCCTGATCACCGACCCGGAATCGCTGGTCGTGGCCGTCAACGAGCCGCAGCGTGAAGAGGCCGGCGACGAGGACGAGGCGGCAGGCGAAGAGTCGGCCGAAGCGGCCGAATAGCATCGCGGTATGACCGAAGACCTGCCTGGGGCCGGCGAGCTGATCCTGCTCGCCGGCCTCGGCAATCCCGGGCCCCAGTACGCCGGAAACCGGCACAACGTCGGGTTCATGGTGCTGGACGAGCTGGCCGCCCGCGTCGGCGGCAAGTTCAAGACCCACAAGACCGGCGGCGAAGTGCTCGAGGGCCGGCTGGCCGGCCGCCGCGTGGTGCTGGTGAAGCCGCGCTCGTACATGAACCTCTCCGGCGGTCCGGTGGCCGGTGCGGCGCGGTTCTACAAGGTCGAGCCGTCCGGCATCGTCGTGGTGCACGACGAGCTCGACGTCGACTTCGGCGCGCTGAAGCTGAAGCTCGGCGGCGGCGACAACGGCCACAACGGACTCCGCTCGATCTCGAAGTCGCTGGGCACCCGCGACTACTACCGGGTGCGGTTCGGCATCGGCCGCCCGCCCGGCCGCCAGGACCCGGCGGACTTCGTGCTGAAGGACTTTTCGACGGTCGAGCGCAAAGAACTCCCGTTGGAGGTGGACCGGTGCGCGGACGCGACCGAAGCGCTGATCGGCACCGGCCTCGCGGCCGCGCAGAACTCCTTCCACGCGGGCTGACATGGGTGGCGAGGTGAAGCCATGACTCCGGACGAAGCCCGGTCGATCGCCTTCGGCAAACCCCGGTTCGGCCGTCGCGGCTACAACGAGGACGAGGTGGACGCCTTCCTCGACCTCATCGCCGAGGCACTGGCCGGGCGGAACATCCTGACGCCGGACGACATCCACTACGTCGAGTTCACGATCATGCCGGTCGGCATGCGCAGCTACGACCAGGCCCAGGTCGACCTGTTCCTCGACGAGGCCGAGGCGGCGCTGGTGGAGCTGCGCAACCCGCGGCCGGCGGAAGTCGAGGAGCAGCAGCGGCCGCAGGGGCCCCGGAAGTGGTTCGGCCGCTGACGCGGTTCTTTCTCGGGGTTCGGCCCCGGACCCCTGGGTGTCACGGTGTGAACCCGGCCACACAGCGCTGCGTAGCGCCGGCTCACCCGAAGGCGGGCGCGAGGCCGCCCGTCGGGGTGAGGTTGGGGGCAGCCCCTTTCGGGCAGCCTGTTCACGGGTTAGGACGGTGTACGGGAGTTCTCACCCGCCCAACCCCGGAATCGGAGAGTTCCATGTCGTTCACCGCCGAAGACCTCGCCGAGGTCACCTTCGGTAACGCCCCGATCGGCCGCCGTGGTTACGCGAAGCACGACGTGGACGCGTTCGTCCGGCGGATCGCCAAGACGCTCGCCGACGAGGACGACTTGACCGCCGCCGAAGTGCACCACGTGATGTTCGCGAAGCCGCTGATCGGCAAGCGCGGCTACGACGAGCGCGAGGTCGACGAGTTCCTCGACGCGGTGGAAGACCAGCTCGCCGCCCGCACCGGCCAAGCTCCGGACCTCCCGGGCGCCCGCACGGCACCGGAAGCCACCGCTGAACGCGCCACCCCGCCGACACTCCGCGCGGTGCGCGTCCAGCAACGCTGACCCTCAACCGCCCCAATGTGGCCTTCGGTGCGTTGAACGCACCGAAGGCCACATTGGGTGCGTTCAACGCAACCAAGGCCACATTGGGTGCGTTCAACGCAACCAAGGCCACATTGGGGCGTTCGGGTCAGGCGTCGGCGTTCTTCTTGATCCGGTCCGCGTACTGCTGCGCCGTCGCCGCGCGCTTGACCTTGCCCGACGGCGTCTTCGGGAGGCTGCCCGCCGGGAGCACCACCACCGCGTACGGCCGCATGTCCACCGCGTCGCGGACCCGGGCCGAAACCTGCTTCATCAGGTCCTTCTCGGCTTCGGCATCCCCCGCCAGCTTCGACTCGACGACCACCGCGAACCGCTCGCGGCGGCTGCCCGCGTCCAGCCGGACGGCCACCGCGTTGCCCGCGCGCACGCCCTCGACCGAGGTCGCCGCGCGCTCGATGTCCGTCGGGTACAGGTTGCGGCCGCCCATGATGATGACGTCCTTGCGGCGGCCGCAGATGACGATCTGGCCGTCCACCAGGTAGCCGAGGTCGCCGGTGTTCAGCCACCCGTCGTCGTCCTGCGTCGCGAGCGGGCCGTCCATGGTCAGGTAGCCGGGTGTCACGGCCTCGCCGCGCAGCCGGATCTCGCCGACCTGACGCTCGCCCAGCCGCGAACCCGCGTCGTCGACGATCTCCGCTTCCAGCCCGTCGAGGGGCCGGCCGAGCAGCGCGAACGATCGGACGCCGTCGGTGCCGCGCCGCGGGTCGCCTTCGGGGACGGGCACCGCGCGGTTGTCCGCCTCCAGCGCGTCGGCCTCGACGACGTCGAGGGTGAGGCCGGTGAACAGCGGCGCGAACGACACCGCGAGCGTCGCTTCGGCCATGCCGTAGGCCGGGAAGACGCACTCCGCCGGCATCTTGAACCGGGCTCCGGCGTCCACGAAGGTCTGAACGGCGGTCTCGTCGATGGGCTCGGCGCCGTTCAGCGCGATGCGCAACGTCGAGAGGTCGTAGGCGTCGTCCTCGTCGACGCGGGCCATCCGGCGCCCGACGATGGCGTACGCGAAGTTCGGGGCCGCCGTCGTGGTGCCCTGGTACTTCGTGATGAGCTCCGGCCAGATCAGCGGCCCGGAGAGGAACTCGACCGGCGTGATCTTGACCAGCTCGACGCCGAAGGTCATCGGCACGGTCAGGAAGCCGACCATCCCCATGTCGTGGAACGTCGGCAGCCAGGACACCATCACGTCGACGTCGAAGTCGAACTCCGCGCGCTCGACCATGGCCTTGACGTTGGAGTACAGGTTCCCGTAGGTGATCCGCACGGCCTTCGGGTCGGCGGTCGAGCCGCTGGTGAGCTGCAGCAGCGCGGTGTCGCCCTCGTCGGTGACGACGACGTCCGGCAGCGGCTCGGCGGCGGCCAGCTCGGTGACGAGCTTGAACCCGATGCCCTTCTGCTCCAGGACGGGCGCCAGCTGGTCGAACGGTTCGCCCAGCAGCACGAGGTCGGAGCCGATCATGCCGAGCACCCGCACGGTGTCCTCGGCCCATTCGGCGAGATCGGTGCGCGGGGTCGGCTGGTGCAGCATGGTGACGCTGCCACCGGCCAGCCAGACGGCCTGCACGGTGGGCGCGATCAGCACCGGCGCCGCGGCCAGCACGGCCACGGCACCCCCGCGCTCGAACCCACCGGCCACCAGCCCACCGGCGATCCGCCGCGCTTCGGCGTGCACCTCGGCCCAGGTCCGCCGGACCGGCTCCTTCGGCTCCCCGGTGACCATGCCGCGCTGCTGCCCCCGCTTCGTCGCGGTGGCGACGAGCGTGTCCACGAACCTGCTCATGGCTGGAACATTACTGTCTCGGTGTCAACGCCCGCCGCGCAAAGCGGAAACCTGGGTCACTCCAAGAGCTCGGACGTCTCCAGCCAGCGCCCCTCGACGTCCTCGATCTCGCCCTGGACGCCCTTCAGCGTCGCGTTCAGCTCCATCAGCTTCGCCGGGTCCGTCGCCGCCTCCAGCAGCGACGCGTGGAGCTTCTCCTCCTTGGCGTGCAGCTGGTCGAGCTTGCGCTCCAGCCGGCCGAGCTCCTTCTGCGCCGCGCGCAGGTCCGCCGCCGACTTCTTCGCCTCGGCCTTGGCCGCCGTCGGAACCGCCGCGGCCGCCGGTTCCTTGTCCAGGGCGCGGCGGTTCAGGTACTCGTCGATGCCGCCCGGGAGGTGGGTGATCCGGCCGTCGCCGAACAACGCGACGATCGTGTCGCACACCCGCTCCACCAGGTAGCGGTCGTGGGAGACCACGACCATCGTGCCCGGCCAGCCGTCGAGGAGGTCCTCCAGCTGCTGCAGTGTGTCGATGTCCAGGTCGTTCGTCGGCTCGTCGAGCAGCAGGACGTTCGGCTCGGCCATCAGCAGCCGGCACAGCTGGAGCCGGCGCCGCTCGCCACCGGAGAGGTCCGCGACCGGGGTCCACTGGCGGGCCGCCGGGAAGCCGAGCTTCTCGCCCAGCTGCGACGCCGTCATCTCCTGCTTGCCGAACACCACGCGCCCGGCCACCTGCTCGATCGCCTGCAGCACGCGCAGGTCGCCGGGCAGGTCGTCGAGCTCCTGGCGCAGGTGCGCGAGCGCGACCGTCTTGCCTTCGACGCGGCGGCCGGTCGAGCCCTCGACGTCCCCGCCGAGCAGCTTCAGCAGCGACGTCTTGCCCGAGCCGTTGACGCCGACCAGGCCGATCCGGTCGCCCGGGCCGATCCGCCAGGTGACGTGGTCGAGCAGCGTCCGCTCGCCGACCTGGTACGTCGTGTCTTCCAGCTCCAGCACGGTCTTCCCGAGCCGCCGCTTCGCGAACGCCTGCAGCTCGACGGAGTCACGCGGCGGCGGGACGTCGGCGATCAGCGCTTCGGCCGCCTCGATGCGGTAACGCGGCTTCGACGAGCGGGCCTGCGGGCCGCGGCGCAGCCACGCCAGCTCCTTGCGGGCCAGGTTCTGCCGCTTCTCCTCGGCCGTCGCGGCCAGCCGGGCGCGCTCGGCGCGCGCGAAGATCCAGTCGGCGTAGCCGCCTTCGTACTGCTCGACGCGGCCGTTCGCGACCTCCCACGTCAGGGTGGCGACGGTGTCGAGGAACCACCGGTCGTGCGTGACGACCACGACCGCGATCCGCCGCGTGAGCAGGTGGTCGGCGAGCCACTGGACACCTTCGACGTCCAAGTGGTTGGTCGGTTCGTCGAGCACGACGAGGTCGAGCTCACCGGTCAGCGCGGCCGCCAGCGAAACCCGGCGCCGCTCGCCACCGGAGAGGTTCGCGGTCGGCGTGTCGAGCCCGATCGCGGTGATGCCCAAGCCGTCCACAATGGACCGAACGCGCGCGTCGGCCGCCCATTCGTGCTCGGCACCGTAGCGTTCGAGCACGACCTCGCCGACGCTGCTGCCGTCCGGCAGCTCCGTCCGCTGGGTGACGACGGCCATCCGCAGGCCGCCGACATGGCTCACCCGCCCGGAATCGGGCTCGGCGAGTCCGGAAAGGACATCCAGCAGGGTGGTCTTGCCGCCGCCGTTGAGGCCGACGACGCCGATGCGCTGCCCGGCCGCGACGCCGAGGGAGACGCCGTCCAGCAGTGGCTTAACCCCGTAGGACTTGCTCACCGACTCGAGATTGACCAGGTTGGCCATCCGTTCAGCCGATCCTTTCGTTGGGAGGTGCCGGCACGATGACGAACCGGGACTCGGCGGTCTCGGCGAAATGGCGATATTTCAACGCGGGCAACGGTTCGGCAAGCCGGCGTGCGCGGGCCGAGCCCACTCCGCTTCCCGAACGACACTGCGACTCGGCGGCTCTGCTCACAACGCGACACCGACCGAGCCGTATTCCGATGCCGGCTTCGCCGCTGCGCCGGGCCGGCCACGCGGAGGCCGAAAGCTTTTCCCCGGCAGGAATCCCCGCGACCAGCTTGTCGCGCAGCGGGCCGGGGAACGCGAACTCGGCGTGCTTCACGCGTGCACCCGCGGCGGCGCCGGGCGTGGCGCGTCGTCGCCGCCGACCACGCGGGCGCCGGGGACCGGGCCGTGGGCCACGCGGACCGTCCGGCACACCCCCGCGCCCGACAGCTCGGCCGCGACCTCCACCGCCGACTGCGCGTCTTCGCAGAGGAACGCGCACGTCGGACCGGAGCCGGACACCGTGCCCGCCAGCGCGCCCGCGTTGACCCCCGCCCGGAGCGTGCGGCGCAGGCCGGGCCGCAGCGAGACCGCCGCCGCCTGCAGGTCGTTGCCCAGCAGGAGAGCCAGCTGGCGCGGGTCGCCGGAGGCCAGCGCCTCCACGACCGGCGTGTGCGAGCCGATCCGGGGCGGGTTGCCCGCCGCGCGCAGGCGGTCCAGTTCGCCGAACACCTTCGGCGTCGACAGCCCTTCGGCGTCGAAGGCCAGCACCCAGTGGAACGTGTGCCGCGACAGCACCGGGACCAGCTGCTCACCGCGGCCGGTACCCAGCGCGGTACCGCCGTAGAGCGCGAACGGGACGTCGCTGCCCAGCCCGGCGGCGATTTCGGCCAGCTCGTCGCGGGTGACGTCGAGGTTCCAGAGGCTCGCCAGCCCGACGAGCGTCGCCGCCGCGTCGGCGCTGCCGCCCGCCATCCCGCCGGCGACCGGGATGCCCTTGCGCAGCACCACCCGGATCTTCGGTTCCCCGGTGCGGCCGACGTGCCCGGCCAGCGCTTCGACGGCCCGCCAGGCCAGGTTCTCGGGACCGGTCGGGACCGAGCCTTCCCCCTCGCCGTAGACCTCGATGCCGGGCTCTTCGGTGACCGCGACGGTCACCTCGTCGGTCAGCGACAGCGCCTGGAACACGGTCACCAGCTCGTGGTAACCGTCTTCGCGCAGGTCGTCGACCGACAGGTGCAGGTTCACCTTGGCCGGGACCCGGACGGTGACTGGGGGCGGAACTACGGCGAGCACCCGACCAGCCTACGTGCCCGCGAAAACGCCCCGATGCGACGTGCGCATCGGGGCGTTCTCGTGGCCGGATCAAGCCGCCGCGACACCCTGCGGGCCGCGAGCGGTGTAGGTCACGTGGCCGCCGCGCTCGGCGACCCACGCCAGTGCCGCGTCGGCCCGTTCGCCGCGGACGCCGAGGCGGAAGCGGCCGACCGGGGTGTCGCCGATGCGGGTCAGGCCGCCGCCGATGGTGGCGAACTCGACGTCGAAGCGGCCCGCGGCCTCCGGCAGCAGCGCGCCGACCGAGGCGAACCCGACCAGCACGACGTCGGCCGAGCGGTCGTAGCGCGCCGCCTGCGCGCGGACGGTCTCGATGGCCGGCAGCAGCGCCTGCGCGGTGCGGCTGGCCGGGTCCGAGATCAGGTCGAGGACCGTGCCGCGCTCGACGACCGTGCCGTCCTCCAGCACCGCGACGTCGTCGCAGACCCGGCGGACCACGCCCGCGTCCGGCGTCGTGACGACGACGGTGACGCCCAGCTCGGAACGCGCCCGGTCGAGAACGGCGAGCACCGCACCGGCCTCCTCCGGGTCGACACCGGCGGTCGGGTCGTCGGCGAGCAGCACGGCGGGCGCCGCCGCCAGGGCCTTCGCGACCGCGACGCGGCGGAGCTGACCGGCGGACAGTTCGCCCGGGCGCTGCGCGGCGCGCGGGGTCAGGCCGACGAGGTCGAGCAGCGAGCCGACCCGGCTGCGGCGCTGCGGGCCGTCGACGCCGAGCTGCTCGAGCGGGGAGGCGATGTTGCCGGCGATGGTGCGCTCGGCGATCAGCTCCGGTTTCGTCGAAACGACACCGAGCTGACGGCGGATCTCGCGGAGGCGGCGGCCGTCGAGGGTGCCGGTGTTGAGGCCGTCGAGGCGGACGACGCCGCGGTCGGGGCGCTCCTGCAGCGCGATGCAGCGGGCGAGGACGGACTTGCCGGACCCGGCGGGACCGACCACGCCGAAGAGCGAGCCGGCCTGGACGTCGACGCTCACGTCCCGGAGCGCGACGACGGAGTTTCCGTTGGTGGCAAAGGTTTTGGACAGATTTTCGACGGTGATCACGAAGGCTCCAGAAAACGGGGTGCACGCATGGCGGCACCCGGCCGCAGGCAAGTTCCGTCCTGTTAGGACGGTGCGTGAAGAAGAGGTGGACCGGCTACGACAAGCTCAGTTGGAGCGTCGACATGCGGTCACGGAGCGGCGGCCTTCGTCGACTACGCGACGCCTGGTCAGGAGCAGGGGGCGAGCTACCCTCTTCATCGAAAACGGCCTCCATCGGTCCTGGCGGTAGCACCTGCCCTGTGGAGGGTGGTTGCTGCGACTTCGGCGAGCCAGGTCTCTCAGTCGCTCGGGATGGACGTACTGAGTAAAACCGATCCCGAGGAGCGAACGCAAGCCTGTTGGCCCAGATCACACGAGTGGAGGTGTCCGAATCGCGGGATCAAGGGCGGCGAGGGCGTATTTTCACGCCGCTTCCACTGTGGAACGGCTAACGCGCGGCGGCGATCCGGGCGAAGTCGTGCACGCCCAGCTGCTCGCCGCGGGTCCGGGGGTCGATCCCGGCGGCCGTCAGCAGCTCGCCGGCGCGTTCGGCCGAACCCGCCCAGCCCGCGAGCGCGGCCCGCAGCGTCTTCCTGCGTTGTGAGAAGGCGGCGTCCACCAGGCCGAAGAGCAGGTCCCGGTCTTCGGACGCCGTCGTGTCGCCGCGCTCGAAGGCGACGAGCGCGGAATCGACGTTCGGCACGGGCCAGAACACCGAGCGCGGCACGGCGGCGACCTTGCGCGCGGTCCCGTACCAGGCGAGCTTGACGCTGGGCACGCCGTAGATCCGGCTGCCGGGGCCGGCGGCCATCCGGTCGGCGACCTCGGTCTGCACCATGACGAGGCCCTTCCGGAGCGAGGGCACCTCGGCCAGCAGGTGCAGCACAACCGGCACGGCGACGTTGTAGGGCAGGTTGGCGACCAGGGCGGTCGGCGCGGGCAGCTGCTCGCGGGTGATGCGCATGGCGTCAGCACCGATGACGGTGAGCCGTCCGGCCGCGTCGGGCCCCCGCTCGGCGACAGTCTTGGGCAGCCGCTCGGCGAGCTTGGGATCGATCTCGACGGCGACGACGTGGGCGCCGGTGGCGAGCAGCCCGAGGGTCAGCGACCCGAGCCCGGGCCCGACCTCGAGGACGACGTCGCCGGGGGCGATGGCCGCCAGCTCGACGATCCGGCGGACGGTGTTGGGATCGTGCACGAAGTTCTGCCCGAGCTTCTTCGTCGGCCGCACGTCGAGTTCGGCCGCCAGCCCGCGGATCTCGGCAGGTCCCAGCAGTTCAACCACCGGACGAGCCTACCCAGAGGGCCGGAGCACGTACCCGGACGGTCGGTTGATGTACCCGGAGGGTCGGCTCGCGTGATTGGAGGGTCATCACCCGTGATTGAGGGGACGACACGCGTGATTGGCGGGACGACACGCGGAACGGCCCCCGTCCGAGGTGGACGAGGGCCGTTCCGGGAAGTGGAGCGTCAGGCCTTCTTGCCGCAGACGGGCCAGGCGCTGTAGCTGCCGCCGCGGCCGGCCTTGACCTTCTCCGCGACCGCGATCTGCTGCTCACGCGAGGCCTGGTTCGGCAGCGCGGCGTACTCGTCGCCGCCGTAGGCGTCCCACGTGCGCTTGTCGAACTGGAGGCCGCCGTAGTAGCCGTTGCCGGTGTTGATGGCCCAGTTGCCACCCGACTCGCACTGCGCGATGCGGTCCCACGCGGAACCGTCGCCGATCTCCGGGGTCGGGGCCTGCTTGGTGCCGACGTGGATGATCTTCGGCTTCGGCTGGGTGATGACCTTCTCGGAGACGCTCTCGCGAGAGACCTCTTTGCCGTTCTTCTGCGTGACCTTGTAGGTCACCATCTTCTCGCCCGGCGTGCCGGGGTCCTCGACCGAAGTCTTGCCCTTGGCGAGGTCGGGGTCGTCGACCTTCTGCTCGGGCGGGTCGATGGACTCCTTCTGGGTCACCGTCGAGACGCCGGTGCGGCTGAGGTGCACCTCGGCGCCGTCGGTCAGCTTGACGTCCAGGCCGCCCTCGGCCTGGTCCTCCGGGCCCAGGGTGAGCTTGTACTCGCCCAGGAACTCCTTCGTCGTGACCGCGGTCGTCTTCACCTGCTTCGGCGCGTTGGCCCCGTCGAACAGGGTGATGGTCTTCAGGGTCTTGATCTCGACGGTCGCGCCCTGCAGGGGCAGCTCGCCGTCCTTCGGCATCGACATCCACGTGCCGGGCTTGTCCATGCCGGTCATGCCGAGCTGGGACAGCGCGTCGCCGAGGTGGGTCGCGCGGACCCAGGAGGTGTGCTCCGCGCCGTCGACGATCATCTTCAGCTGGCGCCCGCGCTCGAGCTTGATGACGCCGCCGTCGCCGACCTCCGCCTGCGGGGAGGGGGAAAGCGAGTCGTGCGCGCCGACGGACAGGCCCGCGTCCTCGAGCACCTCGCCGACGGTGCCGCCGAAGGAGTGCACGGTCTGCTGGTGGCCGTCGACGTCGACGGTGATGCTCTTGTTCATCGCCAGCGCGGCCGCGCCGCCACCGGCGACGCTGATCATCACGCTGAGGACGGCGCCCTTGAGGAACCGGCGCTTCCAGATCTTGGTGGTCTCGCGGAGACCCTCGTCGAGCGCGGCCCGCTTGGCCTGCGGGGACGCGGTCCGGTCCGCCTCGATCTCGTCCGGGATGACGATCGGCGGCAGGTACGTCGTCTCGGCGTTGATGAGCCGGATCAGCTCGTCGACGTCGACGTCGATCTCGGCCATCATCGCGTCGGCATCGGGGCCGAGTGCGGCGAGGATGTCCTGCTGCGTGATGTTCGGGTCGTCGGAGAAGTCGAGCTGGCCGTATGCCGTGTCCTCGAAATGACTGCGTTCGAGGACGGCGGAGCGCGCTCCAGCCTGTCTGCTACCTGTCACCGGGGATCGTTCCCTTTCACGAGACGACGGTCGGGGGCGCCGTCTCTACGACTGGGCGTGACGATCGGCAACTGCTGAACGCAGGTCCGACCGGCACGATCACGGGACAGTAACGGGTTGCGGCGGGTTCCGCAAACACCCCCCGGAGTGTCGTGATCTGGGTCACTCCATCAGGTGGCCGAACAGGGAACCCTGTTGTCGCAATGCGTTCAACCCGTTGTGACACTGGGGAGTCGGTAGACGCGCTCGGCGGTGGTCCGGACCGATTCGGCAACCACGTGGACAGCTTCGCCCCTGAGCGCCGCGAGGTGACGGACGGTGTAGGCGGCGCCGAACGGCTCGTTCGGCCGCCCACGGAACGGGTGGGGGGTCAGAAACGGCGCGTCGGTCTCGACGAGGTACTGCCCCGGCGGGCAGAGCCGGGCCGCCTCGTGGAGACCTTTGGCGTTCTTGAACGTGACGGTGCCCGCGAAGGAAAGGACATAACCCGCGCCGACGCACTTGCGCGCCATTTCGGCGTCCCCGGAAAAGCAATGGAAAATTACGGCATTCGGCGCACCCTCTTCGGCCAAGATGCGCAGCACGTCGTCGTGGGCCTCGCGGTCGTGGATCATCAGCGGCTTGCCCAGCCGCTTCGCGAGGTCGATGTGCCAGCGGAACGCCTCCTGCTGGGCGTCGTGCGGCGAGTAGTCCCAGTAGTAGTCGAGGCCGGTCTCGCCGACGGCGACCACGCGGTCCCCGGCCGCCAGCCGCTCGACCTCGGCCCGCTCGGCCTCGCCGAACTCCTTGGTCCGGGTCGGGTGGATCGCGACCGCGGCGAAGACGCGCCTGTCCCAGCCCGCCGCCTCGACGGCCCAGCGGGCCGAGGCGAGGTCGTCCGCGACCGTGACGACGCGGGCGACGCCGGCGCGCTCGGCGCGGTCGACCATGGCCGTGACATCGGCCGCGGTGACCGCGCCGCACGCGTCGAGATGGGTGTGCGCGTCCACCACCGACACCGGGAGCCGGTCCGGGACCGGCGGCAGCTCGCGCTTCTCTTCACCCATGCGTACCTCTTACTCCTTGACGATCGGTGCCCACTCCGGGCCGGTCTCGCCCAGCTCGGGGTCGAGCTTGGCGAACAGCGGCGACGGCTTGGCGAGCGGCTTGCCGACCTCGATCGGCTTCGACTCCCACTTCGCCTGCTCGCTCGCGTAGTCGCCGGTGAGGATCGGGTTGACCCGGCCGTCGATGTCGAGGTCGTCGACCTCCTTGAGCTCCGGCTGGGCCGCCCAGACGCCGGTGCCGCCGAGGGCCTCGTGCACCTTCTGCGCCGAGTGCGGCAGGAACGGCGTCAGCAGCGTGTTGGCGTCGGAGACGACCTGCAGCGCGGTGTGCAGCACCGTGTCGCGCCGCGTGGGGTCGTCCTTGAGCTTCCACGGCTCCTGGTCGGAGATGTACTTGTTCGCCGCGGTGACGACCTTCATCGCCTCGGCCGCCGCCAGCTTGAACCGCGACCGGGCCAGGTGCGCGCCCGCGGTGTCGAACGCCTTGCGGGACAACGCCTTCAGGTCCTCGTCGGCTGCCGTCGGGGCCTCCGGGCGCGGGATGGCGCCGACGTTCTTGTGCGCCATCGAGATGGACCGGTTGACCAGGTTGCCCCACTCGTTGGCCAGCTCGAAGTTGGTCCGGCGGACGAACTCGTCCCAGGTGAAGTCGGTGTCCTGGGTCTCCGGGCCGGCGACCGAGATGAAGTACCGCAGCGTGTCCGGGCCGAAGTCGCGCAGGAAGTCCTCGACGTAGATCACGCGCCCGCGCGAGGTCGAGAACTTCGAGCCGCTCATGGTGAGGAACTCGCTGGAGACGATCTCGTCCGGCAGGTGCAGCCTGCCGTACTTGCCGGGCTCGCCGCCCTTGTCGCCCTCGCCGTTGTGGCCGAACAGCAGCGCCGGCCAGATCTGGGCGTGGAAGGTGATGTTGTCCTTGCCCATGAAGTAGTACGACCGGGCGTCGGGGTTGTTCCACCACTCCTGCCACGCGTCCGGGTTGCCGGAGCGCCGAGCCCACTCGACGCTGGCCGAGAAGTAGCCGATCACCGCGTCGAACCAGACGTAGAACCGCTTCAGCGGCTGGTCGCGCCAGCCGTCGAGGGGAATCTTGACGCCCCAGTCGAGGTCGCGGGTGATCGGCCGGGGCCGCATGTCGTCGATCAGGTTCTTGGTGAAGTTGAGGACGTTCGGGCGCCAGTCGGTCTTGGTGCCCAGCCAGTCGCCGAGGGTCTTGGTGAACGCCGGCAGGTCGAGGAAGTAGTGCTCGGTCTCGACGAACTTCGGCGTCTCGCCGTTGATCCGCGACTTCGGGTTGATCAGCTCGGCGGCGTCGAGCTGGTTGCCGCAGTTGTCGCACTGGTCGCCGCGCGCGCCGTCGTACCCGCAGATCGGGCAGGTGCCCTCGACGTAGCGGTCGGGCAGCGTGCGGCCGGTGGACGGGCTGATCGCCCCGCGCGTGGTCTTCGGCGCGACGTAGCCGTTGCGGTGCAGCGCCAGGAAGATCTGCTGCGTCACCTCGGCGTGGTTGCCGGTCGTGGTCCGGGTGAACAGGTCGTAGGAGAGGCCGAGGCCCTGCAGGTCGGTGCCGATCTGGCGGGTGTACTTGTCCGCCGTCAGCTGCGGGGTGGAGTTCTCCTTGTCGGCCTGGACCGTGATCGGGGTGCCGTGTTCGTCGGTGCCGGAGACCATGAGCACCCGGTTGCCGGCCATTCGCTGGTAGCGGGAGAAGACGTCGGACGGGACGCCGAATCCGGACACGTGGCCGATGTGGCGGGGGCCGTTGGCGTAGGGCCAGGCCACCGCGGTCAACACAGGGGTGCTCATACCTTATTAGCCTACGGAGGGCGTCACGCGCATTGTCGAGAGGGAGGCCCGGTTGTCGGCGACACGGTTGCTCGTGCTCGGGGTGGTGCGGATGTACGGCCGCGCGCACGGCTACCAGGTGCGGCGCGAGCTGCTGACCTGGTCGGCGGACAAGTGGGCCAACGTCCAGCCCGGGTCGATCTACCACGCGCTGAAGAAGATGACCGCCGAAGACCTGCTGGAGCAGGTCGACGTCGAACCGGGCGAGGGCGGGCCGGACCGGACCGCCTACCGGCTCACCGGCGAGGGCGAGCAGGAGTACCAGGTCCTGCTCTCGAAGGCGCTGTCCGATCCCCAGCTCAACCACCCCGACCTCTCGGCCGCGATCTCGCTGATGACCACCCTGCCCCGGGCGCGCGTGATCAACCTGCTCCGGCACCGGCTGGTGCACCTGGAGGCCGAGCAGCGGCAGGCGGGGCTGATGCTCGAGGAGCTGAAGGTCAACATGGGGCTGGGCACGCCGGAGCACGTGGGCGAGCTGTACCGGCTGTGGGGCGGGATCACCGACGCGAGCCTGAGCTGGTTGCAGCGCCTGATCGAGCGGCTCGAAGCCGGCGACTACGTGATGGCCGGCGAGTCCGGCGAAGTCTTCGGCGCACCGCCCGGCCGGTAATCAAGTTTGACTAGCGAATCCCGCTGGGGCACAGTGTGCGCTTCGACTAGTCAAGCTTGACTACCCATCGAGAGGGGTTCTCATGATCACCGCACGCGGTCTCGAGCGGCGGTTCCGCCGCAAAGGCCGCACCGGGGGCGAAGTCCACGCGGTCAAGGGCGTCGACCTCGACGTCGAAGCGGGTGAGCTGGTCGGCTTCTTCGGGCCGAACGGCGCCGGGAAGACGACCACGCTGCGCATGCTGACCACGCTGCTCGAGCCGACCGCGGGCACCGCGACCGTCGGCGGCCGCGACCTGCTGTCCGACCCGCTGGGCGTGCGCGAGCGCATCGGGTACGTCGCCCAGGGCGGCGGCAGCGCGCCGGAGAGCAAGGTCGCTGACGAGCTGGAGCTGCAGGGCCGGCTCTACCGGATGAGCAAGGCCGACGCGATCGCGCGCGGCGCCGCCCTCGCCGAGCAGCTCGACCTGACCGGGCTGGACCAGCGGCCGACCAGGACGCTGTCGGGCGGCCAGCGGCGACGGCTCGACATCGCGCTCGGGCTGATCCACTCGCCGGGCCTGGTGTTCCTCGACGAGCCGTCGACCGGCCTCGACCCGCAGAGCCGCGCCAACCTGTGGGAGCACATCCGCCGGCTGCGCGCCGACCAGGGCGTCACGGTCTTCCTCACCACCCACTACCTCGACGAGGCGGACGCGCTGTCGGACCGGCTGATCGTGATCGACGACGGCCGGATCGTCGCCGAGGGGACGCCGGACGCGCTGAAGGCGCGGGTCAACGGCGACCGCGTCGAGGTGGGCCTCGATCCCGGCCAGGCCACGGACGCCGCGGAGATCGCGGGACGACTCGCCGGCGCCCGGGAGCTGTCCGTCGACGGCGGGAAGGTCCGGTTCCGGGTGCCGCGCGGCGACGTCGCGCTGCCGGAGCTGCTGCGCGCCCTGGACGCCAAGGGCCTCCCGATGCTGTCGGTCCAGGTCCACCGGCCGACGCTCGACGACGTTTTCCTGACCCTGACCGGGCGTTCGCTGCGGGAAGCGGAGGAGGGCACTCGTGCTGCGTGACACCTGGCTGATCTTCCGCCGCGAAATGACGGCGGCGCTGCGCAACCCGACCTGGGTGCTGATCGGGATCATGCAGCCGCTGCTCTACCTGTTCCTGTTCGGGCCGCTGATGGTCCGGGCCGTGCAGGCCCAGGGCCTGTCCGAAGTGGACGGCTGGATGCTGCTGACCCCGGCGCTGATCGCCCAGCTGGCGCTGTTCGGCAGCTCGTTCGTCGGCTTCGGGCTGCTGGCCGAATACCGCGCCGGCGTCGTCGAGCGGTTCCGCGTGACGCCGGTCAGCCGGGTCGCGCTGCTGCTGGGCAAGGTGCTGGCCGGCGCGCTGCAGGCGGTGGTCCAGGCCGTGCTGATCATCGTGCTGGCCGCGCTGGTGTTCCCGCTCGACGCCCCCGTCGGCGGCGTGCTGCTGAGCCTGGTGATCGTGTTCCTGCTGGCGGTGTCGCTGGCGTCGTGCTCCTACGCGCTGGCGTTGACGCTGAAGAGCGAGGAGACGTTCCCGGCCCTGCTCAACGCGGTCCTGATCCCGCTGCTGCTGCTCTCCGGGATCCTGCTGCCGATCACCGCCGGGCAGGCACCGGACTGGCTGTACACGGTTTCGCGGATCAACCCGTTCCGGCACGTCGTCGACGTCGAGCGGCACAGCTTCGCCGGCGACTTCTCGATGGACGCCCTGTTCACCGGCAGTGTCGTGGTGCTGGTGATGGCGGGGTTGTCCCTGTGGTGGGGGACGCGGACCTTCCAGCGCGACAATGCCTGATCGACGGGCCTGATCGACGGGCCCGATCAAAAGGCCTGATCAACCGCGGGGTGTTCACTGCGGGTCCGCCTCCGGCGACGTATGGTGTGCTCTCCACCGACGCGCCGGGGGCGGAACCGTGACAGAGCCCGAGAGTGAACTCGGCATTTCGCTGTCGCACCGCGAGCAGGTGGCCGACTGGCAGGCCGTGCGCGCCGCGCAGACCCGGTTCGTGTCGGTGACGATCAGCGAGAACGTCAACTGGAGCAACCCGGCCGCGGAGCGCAACCTGGCCGGCGCCCAGGAAGCCGGGCTGCACGCGGGCGGACGGCACTACGCCCGGCCCGGCGCGGTCCACGACCAGGCGGACTTCTTCGTGCGGACGGCCAGCCGGCTCGGCGCGTTCGCCCCGGGCTCGCTCGCGCCGGCGCTGGAGGTGGCGGCCCCGAGCGTCGACGACCGGTTCGTCAAGGCGTGGATCAAGCACGTCCGGCACGCGGCGCGCATCGAGCGGGTGCTGGTCTACGCCGACTTCGACTGCTGGCAGCACCGGCTGCACCCGGACCGCTGGGCCGACAGCGAGGTCGTGCTGTGGCTGGTCCGGCACAACGGCATCCCGGGGCGGGCGGGCTGGTTCCACTCGCGGCTCGGCGTGCACCAGCACGCGTACGCCCCGGACGTGCCCGGCATCGCCGCGCCGGTGGAGCAGAACGCCGTCGTGTACCCGTTCACATTGGGCGACTTGCTGCTCTGACGTGTGGTGGTATGTCGCCATGCGCGTGACGAGCAGGCCGCTCCGGACGAACCTGACGCCGTCGCGCGCTTTCTCGGTACTCGCCCACCACGCCGCTTCCCGGGGGTGGCCGCCACCCGCGATGCTGTCCGGGGATTGGTTTTCTTCCCGGGCCGTGATCGCGCCGTCACTTTCGGTCTCCCCGTCCGCGCTGCCGCCCTTCGCGCCGGAGGTCGACGCCCCGCCGGGCGTGCTCGGCGGCGGGTGGTTCGGGTACCTGGCCTACGACCTGGCGGATCCTTCGGGCCGCACCGGCGCGCTGCCGGCGTCGGCCTGGGGCTGGGCGGACCACGTGCTGCGCTGGTCCGATTCGGGCACCTGCTACCTGGAATCCCTGGACGGCGGCGGCCCCTCGGTGTCCACAATGGAGTCGCTGCTGGCCGCCGACGTGCCCGCGCTTTCCTGGACGGCGGAGCCGCTGCGGCGGCCGCTGCCGTCGGAGCACCGGGACGCGGTGAAGGCGTGCGTGCACGCGATCGAGGCCGGCGAGCTGTTCCAGGCCAACATCTGCGCGCGGTTCACGGGCCGGTTCTCGGGGTCTTCCGCGGCGTTGTTCGCCGCCGGGGTGCGTTCCTTGGCACCCCGGCGCGCGGCCTACTTGGCGGGGTCGTGGGGATCGGTGGTTTCGTTCTCGCCGGAGCTGTTCCTCGAGCGCCACGGGCGCGCGGTGCGCTCGACGCCGATCAAGGGCACGCTCCCCCGCCGCGGACCGGAGGACGACGGGAACGCCGTCCTGCTGCGACAGTCCGCCAAGGACGTCGCGGAGAACGTGATGATCACCGACCTGGTGCGCAACGACCTCGGCCGGGTGTGCGAGGTGGGGTCGGTGACGGTGCCGTCGCTGCTGCAGGTCCGCCCGGCGCCGGGGGTCTGGCACCTGGACTCGACGGTGACCGGGGTGCTCCGGCCCTCGGTGTCGGATTCGGCGCTGCTTTCCGCGACGTTCCCGCCCGGCTCGGTGACGGGCGCGCCGAAGATCCGCGCACTGGACCTGATCGCGGCACTGGAGCCGTGCGGACGCGGTGTCTACACGGGCGCGATCGGGCTGGTGTCACCGGTGGCCGGGCTGGAGCTGAACGTCGCGATCCGGACGTTCGAGATCGCGTCCGGTGCCATTTCGCTGGGGGTCGGCGGCGGGATCACGGCGGATTCGGACCCGGAGGCGGAGTGGCAGGAGTGCCTCCACAAGGCGGCACCCCTGGAACGCCTACTTGCCGGGGTCGAGCAGTAGCTTGCCGACGGTCTGGCGGGAGCGCAGGGCCTCGTGCGCGCCCCGGGCGTCCGAGAGCGCGTACTCGCCGCCCGGGATCGCCTTGAGCTTGCCTTCCCGGACGAGCCCGAACAGGTCGGTCAAGGCGGTCCCGAAGACGTTGCCGGGCAGCCGGAAGACGTGCGGCAGCCACATGCCGCTGATGGTGGTGCTGTGGCCGAGGACGTTGCGCAGTTCGACCGGCTTCGGGTTCTCGCGCCCGGCCATGCCGTAGAAGGCGAGGCGCCCGAACGGCGCGAGCGCGGCGATGCTCTGATCGGTCGTCGTCCCGCCGACCATGTCGAGCACGATGTCGACGCGGCGGCCGTCGTTCGCCTCGATGAGCGCGGCGGTCATGTCCTCGGCACGCGAGTCGATGGCGACGTCCGCGCCGAGCTCGAGGGCGAGCGCGCGCTTCTCCTCGCTGCTGGCGGTGGCGATGACGCGCCCGGCACCCCAGGCCTTGGCGAGCTGAACGGCGACGGTCCCCACGCCGCCGGCCGCGGCGTGCACGACAACCGATTCGCCCGGTTCGAGGTGGGAGTTCTTGCGGAGCAGGATCCAGGCGGTGGTGCCCTGGACCAGCATGGACAGCGCGGTGAGGTCGTCGATGCCGTCGGGGACGGGAATGGTCGTGGCCTTGGGCGCGACGGCCTTCTCGGCGTACCCGCCACCGCCGTTGAGCAGGGCGACGACGCGCTTGCCGTCGTGGGTCCCCACGACCTCGCCGCCAGGGACGAGCGGCAGCTGGGACGGCGCGAGGTAGGAGTTCTCGGCCTGGTGGGTGTCGGCGTAGTTGACGCCGATGCGCTCGACGTCGATGAGCACCTCGCCGGGGCCGGCCACCGGGTCGGGCAGCTCGACGGGGGTGAGCACCTCGGGCCCGCCGAACTCGGTCACCTGCACTGCGCGCATGTCGCTGTCCCTCTCGCCGTCCGCTGCTCGATGTGAGACATTCTGACATATGTCTCACGCGTTCGAACTGGCACGCGACTGGTTCCTGGCCGGCCGGCGGGTCGACATGGGCGAACTGGCGGAGGCGCTGTCGATCAGCCGGGCGACGCTGCACCGGCGAGTGGGGTCCCGTGACCTGCTGCTCGGGGAGATCCTGTGGTCGCTGTCGTCGGCTTCGATCGCTCGGCTGTTGCCGTCTTGCGCGGGGCGTGGAGCCGCGGGAGTAGCGGACTTCGTGAGCGGGTATGTCCGGTTCGCGAACGACTCACCGCCGTTCCGGGACTTCTTGCGGCGGGAGCCGGAGCGGGCCCTGCGGCTGCTGACGACGCGGGCGAGCGTGTGCCAGCAGCGGACGACCTCCCGGCTCGCCGAACTGCTGACCTCGGAGGTCGAGGCGGGCCGGCTGGAGCCGCCGTTGCCGGTGCCGGACCTGGCTTACCTGCTGGTGCGGATCGGCGAGTCCTTTGTGTACACGGACGTGATCACCGGGGATGCGCCTGATGCGGAGAAGGCGCATGCCGCGGTGACCGCGTTGCTGAGCTGAGCCGGGTCAGCGGATCAGCGTGAGGTCTGTGTCCCACAGTGCGTCGACCTCACCGTTCCGCTCCGAGGTCACTCCGGCGAGTGAGTGGCCGGCCGCTCCGCTGATGTCCGGATAGGCGAACCACCCGAGCTCACCGCCGGGCGGCAGATCGGCATCCTCTGCCTGGTAGGCACCACCCGAAAGGACGACAGCCTCGAGCACGGAACCGACCTCGGCCTGCGGCCGCGCGACGACCACGACAGGCTCGTCATCGCCCAGTTCGGCACCGATTTCCGAGACGACGCCCCGCCGGGGGACCCACCTGATCCGCACGTCGGGCAGGGCCGCCAGAGCCACCCCCGGAGGTAGCTCCATCACCCAGTCGAGCGAGTCGCGACCACGAACGAGATGCCAGCGCTGCCCACCGGGCCCATTGGCCCAGCGTTCCAGGAGAACGATCGGCTCGTCCGCACCACGGGAAAGCCGTACGTGGTCCAGGAAACGGTGGTGGTCGAGCTTGCCGAGCACGGCCGCGTCGTCCTCCAGCTCGAACCACGACCAGCCATCAGCTGGATACAGGTGCAGGTCGAAACGCTGGGCAGACCCTGCGAGCTTCGCGTGGTCGGCTTGCACCGCGAGGTAGAAATCCGTTTCCACACTGACCGACAGTTCGTCATGACAGAGCACGCACGAAAAGTCGCCGATCCGAAGCATGCGCCGGACGAGCTCCATGGCCGTCCGCAGATCGACTACCACCCCGCTTCGCAGCGAGGGGACCCAGGGGGGCAGTGCCTTCGTCACCATCGCGGCCCTGATGACGAACTCGGTGACGCCGCAAGACATCGCGAGTGACCGGACGAAGTCGACATAGCGATCCTCGACCCGGTAGTACTCGGCGGCCGAGAGTACCTCGCCGGCGAATCCGGCCCCGATGTCGTCGTTCGACGTCCAGTCCTCGACCTCACCTTTGCGCGCCGCCTCGTCGTACTTGGCGACTAGCACCACAGACGTCACTTGGCCACCCATGTCAGGAACGGACCCACACCTCTTGAATAGCCGAGATCATACGATCCGCTCCGGAGGGTGCTTGCGGTCGTCTGCAGCGATTCGGCAGTCGGGCCGGCCTTGTAGAGCGCGCCGGCGTGCGCAGTCCGGTCCTGGGTGATGTAACGCTCGGCAGCAGGCGCCTTCTTGTTGATCCAGATCTTGGTCTTGCCTGCGGAGTTGACCTTGGTCGGACTGTAGCCCAGCGCCCGCGCCAACTGGTCGGATTGCTTCTTGCCCAGGATCGGCGCGTTCCGGCTCTGGCCGCCACCAGCTGCCGGGCAGTTGTGCACCAGGGTGGACGCGCCGCCGGCAGTGACGTAGAAGTCGTGCACCTCATCGACCGTGAGGTCGTAGACCGGCGAGTCGTCCTCGAAATGCCGGACGGATTCGACGACCGCATCACTGCCGTCGGCCGATCGCAGGTGGTCTCCGACCGCGAGGTCCCCGATCTCCACCCAGTTGTTCTCGTCGTTCACCCAGAAGGGATGCCAGTCCGTGGCGGAGATCGTTCCCTCTCCGGCCCCGGACCTGACGGTGATCTCCGTCCGCTCGACCTCGTTGCCGTGGACGTCGGTTCCGACCACTTCGTGCGGCTCGGTCCTGCCCGTCTCCGGATCGGTGGCGACCACCACGTCTCCCGTACGCACCTCGGCGATCGGCTTGGTCGTGCCGTCAGCGAGCAGGACGAGCACGTTCGCCGGGAAACTGCAGGCGTCCGACGCCGCCTTGGCCTCAGCGGCACCTGCGCTTTCGGCGCCCTTGGCCCCCTCGGCCCCGTGGGCCACTTCCGAAACCGCGTGCTCGGCATCAGCCGCCGCATTCGCGGCCTTGTCCGCGTCGACCAGGACCTTCTCCGTGTCGACGATGACCTTCTCGGCCTTCTCCACCTCCTTGCCGAACGTGATCAGGGCCTTTGCGCCCTTCCAGAAGTCCGCGATGATCTCGCCGGCCTTGAGGATCTTGCCCCAGGGGATGAAGTTGATGACCGTCCGGACGCACGCACCGAAGGCGCCCTGCGTCACGCAGTCCTTGATGTCGTCCCAGCCGATCAAGCCCTTGATCAGCTCGCCCGCCGCTTCGACGAACACGTCCCACTTGGACTTCTTCGCCACCGCCTGTGCGTCGCGGTAGGCCGCCGTGTTGACGTTGTGGGCGGCCAGGTACTGGTCGCGGGCGGTCTTTCCGCTGCGCTTGTCGATCTCCTGCTGCGTGTGGTGGCCCACCACGTTGCAGCTCGGGTTCCACGAACACCCCTCGGCCTGCGGGGTACCCGGGTTGCAGAGCAGCCCGTCCGAACCCATGCTGTGGCACGCCGACAGCCCCGACGGGTCCGACTCCGTCGCCGGCGAGTTGTTCGCGTACGCGTACGCGTTCAACGTCTGCGGCAGGTCCGGCGTCAGCACCGGGTCCGTCTTCGTGAACCGGCCCGTCACCGGGTCGTACTCACGCGCGCCCAGGTGCGTCAGGCCCGTCGTGTCCTGGTAACCGCCCACGAAACCGTGCTTGTCCGGCCACGTCGACGTCTGCGCGCGCACGTTGCCGAACGGGTCCGTGTAGCGCTGGTTCGGCTGCAGCGTCCCCTGCGTGATCGACAGGCCGTTCGTGCCGTGCAGGTCGCCCAGCATCCACCGCAGCCCCGACGTCCCCACCCGCTCGGCCACCTGCGTGCCGCCGTGCGCGTAGAAGCGGATCGCCGTCGCCGCGTGCGTGCCCGCCGTCTGGAAGACCTCCAGGTCGCCGATCGACAGGGTCGCGCCCGTCGGGTCGTGGGCGATCAGGCGGTTGCCGTCCGCGTCGTAGACGTACGAGCTCTGGCCGCCCTTGTCCGCCTCCGTCGCCGTGCGGCCTTCGGCGTCGTAGGTGAACGTCTGCGTGTCGCCGCCGACGTTGCGCGTCTCCACCGAGCCGGCCTTGTCGTAGGTGTACCCCGCCGTGGCCGTGCCGTTCGGGCCCGCCGTGTCCGTCTTCTGCAACGCGTGCGGCCGGACGGCCGAGGCGCCCGAAGCCGGGTACGTGTACGTCGTCGTCACGTCGCCGGCCGCCTTGTGCTCGACCTGGGTCTTGCGGTTGCCGGTCTTGTCGAAGGTGTAGGTGTTCCAGTACGGCGCCGCCCCGCTCAGCGCGGACGCCGACTTCGCCGTCGCGCAGTCGCCCGACGACGGGGTCCACGCGTCCGACATCCGCTGCAGGTAGTCGTAGTCGAAGCACTGGATGTCGGCCGTCGAGCCGGCCGGGGTGTCGGCGATCTTCCGGACGTTGCCCGCCGGGTCGTAGGTGTAGGTCCGCTTCGACAGCTCGGGCGCGACCTGCGTCTCCCGGGTGACCGTCGTGGTCTGCGGGCGCCGGGTGACCTGGTCGTAGGTCTGGGTCACGCCGACGTTCGCCACCGACGTCAGGCCGTCCAGCTGCAGCGTCGACATCTCGTTGAGGGACGTGTACCCGGTCGACGACACCAGGTCCGTGCGCGCCCCGGTCGACGCGTCGAGCGCGTACGTCGTCGACGGCAGGCCCAGGTCGGTGTAGTCGTGGATGATGTTTTCCTGGTGCAGGTTCCCCGCCGCCGGGCTCACGGTCTTCGCGATGGCGCCCGTCGCCGTGTATGCCGTCGAGAACTCGTAAGTGCCCTTGAGTGCGTCCTCCTTGGCGGGGATGTCGACGGCCGTCTTGGTCGGCCTGCTGAACCCGTCGTAGGCGACGACGCGGTTCGTGTAGCCGTCGGAGCCGTCCCAGCGCGTCGACGAAGCCGGCAGGCCGAGCCCGTGCAGCACTGTGTCGTAGGTCCAGCTCGCCAGCTGCGGACCGGTGTCGGAATCCTTGTTCTCGCGGACCTTCCGGCCGAGCGTGTCGTAGGTGTAGACCAGCGTCTGGTTCCGGGCGTCCGTGGTCGTCTTGAGCTGCCCGGCCTGGTCGTAGGTGAACGTCGAGCGCCCGGCGTCCGGGTCGTTCTGCTCGACCTTGCGGCCGCGCAGGTCGTACTTCGTCGTCCAGACGTTGCCCGACGAGTCCTGCAGCGACGTCATCGCGCCGGCGGCGTTGTAGGCGTACGTCGTGACGTCGGCCGGGTTCGCGCCGCCCGGGGTGTAGCCGTTGGTGTACTGCAGCCGCTGGACGGTCTGCCCCTGCGCGTCGGTGACCACTGTGGACGGTGAGCCGCCCGCGGGCGGGATCGTCGTGGTCCGCTCACCCTCGTACCGGGTGGAAGTCCGCCACTGCTCGACGGCCTTGGACATCAGGATCGACGCGGTCGGCCGCGCCCGGCGGTCGTACTCGGTGACCGTCTGCGCCATCACCACGTCGTCGGCGGCACCGACGAGGGTCTCGTTCGGCCCCGAAGCGTCGTTGTAGAACGGGGCGTTCGTCTTGAACTGCAGGCCGCGGGAGTCGTACAGGGTGTCGGCGATGATCCGGCCGCCGCCCTGCGCCGGCACCTGCGTCTGCCGGAGCCGGCCGAGCTTGTCGTAGATCGTGTACGAATCGGTGTAGGAGTTCGTGTCCTGCAACGTCTTCGTGCGCACGAAGATCGGGCCGGTCTGGCTCAGCCCGTATTCGAACGTCGCGCTCGCCGTCTGGCTGCCCTTCGTCCGGCCCGGGTTCCAGACCGCCGTCTTCCGGCCGAGCGCGTCGTAGTCGACGTCCGTCCGGACGCTGTTGACGTCGGCGGACGTCGTCGGGTTGCCGCGCGCGGGTTCCAGGGTGGTCGTCGACGTCCAGCCGAGCGGGTTGGTCGTCTTGATCTGGGTGACCGGGCCGCCGGTGAACTCGGTCTTGGTCAGGTTGCCGAAGACGTCCCACGCCTCGGTTTCGCGGCCCAGGTCGTCGTAGCCGTTCTTCGCCGTGGCGACGTAGTGCTTACCGGCGGCGTCCCAGGTGTCGAGGGTGTCCTGCTCGGTGATGTCGCCCTTGGTCGGCGGCGTCCCGACGGCCTGGTGGTCGTAGGCCACCTTGACGTCGGTGATGCTGTTCGCCGCCGTCTGGGTCCCGGCGCAGGTACCGCCGAACATCACGACCTCGCTCGACCGGTCGAACATGCCGGCGTCGTTCGCGAGGTAGGTCGTGTTGGTGCAGGTGTCGTCGCCGGGCACCGAGGTGTCGCCGAGGTCCTCGACCTGGGTGGTCATCCCGTTGTCGTTGAACGCCTTCTTCACCTGCGTGCGCCGGTAGGTCTTGCCGTCCGAGAGCAGCGTCCGGCCGCGCACCGAAGCGGTGTCGATCAGGTACGCCTTGAGGCGCCCGTCGGAGCTGGTCGCCGTCGGGCCGCGCAGCCACGGGTCGTTGACCGAAGCCGAGTCGACGGTCCGGCCGTCGGCCAGCTTCGTCCGCGACTCGCGCAGGAAGCCCTGCAGCGGGTCCTGGTCGGTGATCGTGCCGCCGTCGGAGTCGGTGACCACCTCGCCGTCCATGCCCCGCAGGTAGAGGGACTCGGTCACGGTCTGCGTCGCGCCCGGGGCGCCGATGGACGTGGTCACCACGTTGTAGCCGCGCCACTGGTTCCAGGTGCGGCGGTCGTCCGGGGTGAACTGGCTGTCGTCGTAGTGCCAGGCCGCGCTGTCCGCCGGGTAGCTGTAGTGGGTCTCGACCGGGATCGCGTCCCCGGGCCCGTCGTCCTCGGTGACGTCGGTGACGACGTACTTGTGGAACCAGTCCAGCACCGGGTCCTTCGCCTCGGGCGGGCTCCAGTAGGAGGCGTAGCAGCGGTACTTGTCCGTCTGCGGCGACGCCGGCATCTTCGTGCCGGGGACGCAGTCCTGCGCCGAGTAGATCACGGAGATCCGGCTGCCGGTCTCGGTGCGGATCTCCTTGAGCCGGCTGCGGGTGATCGCCGCGTACTTGTCGCCGAGCGTGTCGACGCGGTTGGGGAAGATGTAGCGGTCGAACTGGGTCGGCGGCAGGGTGATCGGCGTGGCCCCCGCCTTGCCGGTGTGGGTGACCGAGTTCAGCCACGGCGCGGGCGGGGCGTTGTCCCCCGACCCGGGGTAGGACTGGACGAGGTCCCACTGGTCGATGTCGTGCGGGGCGGTGCCGGTGAAGTACTGGGTGCGGACCGCCGTCAGGCGCTTGCGGGTGAAGAAGGCCGGCGCGCCGTAATCGCAGGTCGCGCCGTCGGCGCAGATCTGGTCGAACGGGACGTCGGGCCAGTGCGCCGCGTTCGCGGCGGTCAGCTTCGCCGGGGCGCAGTCGAAGGAGGCGTCCGGGATGCACCGCTCGGCCGTGTCGAACAGAACCTGGTTCGTCGGGCCGCTGCCGTAGACGCTGCCGTTCACCAGCCGCAGGCCGTACTCGACGCGCAGCGGGTAGCCGCCCGCCACGTACGGCGTGCCGGCCGAGGTGACGTTGAGGTTCAGCCCGTAGGAGTTCTTCTCCGGCTGGTAGTAGAAGGTGCTGACGTTGCCGTGCGGGTCGACGGAGTAGTCGAGGTTCCAGCGCCACGCCTGCTGGCACCACGAGTGCGCGAAGTCGTTCGGCTTGTAGCAGTCCTCGCCGTCGTTGTTGCCGAACACCGGGACCGTCCACGCGGACTGCGTCTCCGGCTTGCCGCTCGCCCAGCCGGGCAGGTGGTTGAGGCCGAAGTAGTACTGGGTGCCGTCACCGGTGGTGACGCGCCAGTGCTGACCGCGGGAGACGCCGTTCGCCGCGCCGGTCAGGAGCTCGACCTTCGACCCGTCGTCGCTCTTGGGCCGCCACAGCGTGTCGTTGATCTTGATCAGCTGCGTCGACCGGCCGCCGAGCACGAGCGACGCGTTGTCGGGGCCCCAGCACTGGTCCCCGGTCTTCGTCTGGCCGTTGTTGCCGCCCAGGTCCTCGCTGCAGCCCTTGTAGTGGCGCTCGATGAAGCCGCCCGGCGTGAAGTCCCACCCGTCGCCGATCCAGGAAGCCTGGTTGTTCGTCGCCGAGGTCAGGCCGTCGATGCTGCCCGAGGAGTAGCTCAGCGCGAGGTTGGGCGCGGCGCCGTTCGGGGCCTTGGGCGCGGTGAACGGGTAGCTGTAGGAGAAGTCGCCGCCCGATCCGCCGCCGGACCAGTCACCGGCCGCCGAGAGCGGCATCGCCGTCGTCGAGCCGGCCGAACCGGCCGCGGCGGCCGTGGCCGCGAGCACCTGCGTCTGCCCGCTCGGCGCGACCTCGGCGCTCACCTGCTTCGCCTTGGCGTCGTTGGCCGAACCGGCGATGGGCGTGCGCGTGCGGCACTGCGGTTTGTCCGGTGTGGACAGTGCGCACGCCGGCAGCGCGAACAGCCGGAGCCGGTCGCTCCAGCCGCCGCCGAAAGCGCCTGCGAACCCGCTGTAGTCCAGCCCGACCCGGACGGGGCCGTCGGTGGCGCCGGTGACCGACAGGACGACGCCCTCGAGCCCGAGCGCCTCGGCGGCCTTGTGGTCGGCGACCTTGACGTGCGCCTTGCCGGGCTTGGCGGCCACCGCGGCCCGGCCGAGCCGCAGCGGGGAGTCCGCGACGCGCTGCTGCTGCGCGGCCGGCGCCAGGTCGACGTCGAACTCCCCGGCGGCCGGCCAGACCGGCGCCACGGCCGGCGCCGTGCCGACCTTGAGCTCGGGCAGTTTCCCGGTCACGACCGGGTGCACCGGGATGCTCTTCTCCTTCGGTGCCGGCGGGACCGACCAGCCTCCGGGCCGTCCCATCGGCGCGGCGACCGCCGTGCCGCCGGAGCCGAGCATGACGGCGGCGAGCACCACCGCGGTGACCCGGGAGAAGCGGACCCGCCGGGCCCGACTGGCACTTCTGCGCATGACAAACCTGCCCAATTCTGCGAACGCGGGGAGAAGCCGGCGGGATTACGGGTGGTCGAGAACGGTGTCCGCGTTGATGTGCTGCTCGTCGAGCACACCGCTGTAGACCCGGATGCCGCGGAGGTCGCCGTACCAGTAGTCGGTGTCCATGCCCTCGAAGCGGCCACGGCCGAGGAACAGGTCCTCGACGTCGCTCGCACCGTTCCAGCCCACGACGTTGCCGACGCACTTCGTCGTGTACCGGTAGGCGTCCGTGGTCGCGTACAGGCAAGCCCGGTGGAGCACCGCGTCGTACGTCCCGGCCAGGTGCGTCCAGACGTTCGGCTGGGCGTCCCCGTCCGGCGTCACCAGCACGGACACCGGCGTCGACGGGGTGGACTCCTTCATCCACATCGCCCAGCTCCAGCGTGGGTGCCAGGCGCCGCTCGTGTCCTGGACGCCGCGGTGGCCCAGCAGGTAGGGCGAGTAGTACGCGCCGTTCGCCCCGAGCGCGGTGCGGCCGGGCTTGTCGACGCCGGCGGGATCGGACGGATCCCGCTGCTTCTCCTTCGCCGCGTCGGCGTCCGTCCAGGTCTTCTTGACCCACGCCTCGACGGTGAAGCTGCGGTCACTGCGGAAGTTCTGCGGCCGCGGCCCTTCGATCTGCGAGCCCCACGCGAACGGGTAGCGGGCGACGTTCGCCCCGTTCTCGTCGGTGGTCAGCTGGACGTTGCCCGACGGCGTGCCCGTCACGCCGCTCACCGCGTCGGTCGTCGTGCCGTCGAGCTGGTAGTTCGCCCGCAGCACCGCGGTGTTGGCGAGCCCGGCGATCTCCGTGGCGGGCAGCGCCCGGTCCCAGACCTGGACCTGGTCGATCGAGCCGTTGAAGACCCCCAGGTCCTGGTCCGCCACCTTGCCCACGGTGAACGGCCCGGTGCCCCGCCACACGGTGCCGGCGGGAATCGCCACCTCGGTGGCCAGCACGCCGTTGAGGTAGAGCCGTTCCTTCGCGGCCACCGAGTCGTAGACCCCGGTCACGTGGGTCCACAGTCCCACGTGAGGCGTGATCGGCACCGCGGCCCAGCGCCACCCGGCCGCGTTCGGATCGCCGCTGTCGGTGGTGCTCATGCCGATCCCGATGTTGTCGGGCGAGCTGCTCATCTGGACGGCGTTGCCGTGGACACCCTGCTGGGCGAGGATCGTGTAGTGGTTGGCGTCCTTCAGCTTCACCCAGGCCGAGACCGAGAAGCTCTGCGAGCTGTCGACGGCCGGCGCTGACGTCGCGGCGTAACCGGGGCCCTGGTCGACCAGGGCCTGGCCGCTCCCGTGGCCGATGCCGTCCTCGGTCGCCGACTGGCCCGCCGAGTCCGAATACCCCGGGCCGTAGGCGAGGTTGTGCAGCACGAGGGTGTTCTCGGTGCCGGTGGCGTCCTTCGTGTCACCGTCCAATGTGTACTCTCGCGCGGCGTTCAGTCCGGCGGGGACGCCGTTGGCGCCGTACAGGGTGGTGACCTCGCTCGCGGACAGGGCCCGGCCGACCACGACCGCCTCGTCGATCGATCCCTTGGCCAGGTAGGCGCGGGCACCACCCGACTTCGCGCCGCCCAGCACGAGCGGGCCGGTCACGTTCGCCGCCGTCGCGGACACCGTCTGCTGGAGGGCACCGCCGACGTAGAGCGCGGCGGTGTGCGCGGTGGCGTCGTAGACGCCGGTCAGGTGGGTCCACGTCCCGGCCGCCGGAGCCGCCGCCGACACCGCCGAGGTGACCGCCGGGCTCGCCACGTCCGCGCCGCTCAGGCTGAACGCCCACTTGCCGGTTTCCAGGTACTGCAGGGCGAACCCGCTGGTCTGGTCGCCGTCCTGGGAGAGGAACGCGCGCCTGCCGCTCAGGTCGGCCGCGTTCACCCACGCCGACACCGAGAAGGACTTCGCGGTGTCGACGATCCGGGCCGGGGTCGCGAAGTAGTCACCGGACTGGCCGCTGAGCACCGCGGCCTGGCCGAGCTTGCCCGCCGCGAAGTTGCCCGTGCCCGCACCCGCGTACCGCAGGCCGGTGACCTGCGAACGGCCGTCGCCCTCGAACTGCCAGGACGCCGCCGGCGCCGCCGCGTCCTTCACCGTGAACGCGTAGTCGACCCGGTTCGACGGGGTCTTCGCCCGGTTGCACGACCACGCGCTGAGCACGTGCGGTCCCGAGCTGCCCGGGGCGATCGCCGTGGTGCCGGGCCCGTTGAGGGCCTTCGGCGTCACCGTGCCGGCTTCGGTGCCGTTGCAGCTCGGCGAGGCCGTGTTGTCCAGCCGCCAGACGTAGTGGTCGACCGGGGCCGCGGTGCCGGCCGGGGTGAAGGTGAAGTCACCGGCGCGGCCGGGGCCGCCGCCGTAGGCGCCCGACGGGTAGGTCTGCGACGCCACCCCGGGAACCGCGGGCGGGGTCAGCTCGACCTCGGCCTCGCACGGCACCGCCCACGACGTGTCCTTGCCGTCGAACGAGTGGACGTCCCACGAGTAGAACCCGTCGGCGTTCATCTCGTCCTTGGGCAGGGTCGTGACCGCGTTCCGGTTCGCCTGGTTGCCGTCGCTCAGGATGTTGTCCGAGCCGAACTCCCGGCCGTCCCAGGTGTAGTTGCCGGACCCCTTGCTGACGAGTCCCTTGTAGATGCGGAACCGGGCGTCGAGCGCGTTGCCGTCGGGGTCGGAGACGTTGGCCCGGGTCACGTAGCCGGTGCTGGTCGGGCCGAGCACCGGGCGCGAGGCACCCTGGACGCAGGGGTAGGGCTGGGTGCCGTTGAAAACGGCGAGGTTGGCCGGCTGGTTCGGCGGGGAGTTGTAGATGACGGAGAACCCGACCTGCGTCGAATAGCGCTTCCAGGTCGCCTGATCGCCCTCGTTCGGCGAGACGAGGCCGAAGGTCCAGGTCGGCGAGTTCCCGCCGACCGCGTTCGCGATGACGTCGGTGATGTCGAAGCCGGCGTTCGCCGGGCAGCCCACGACGGTCCTGATGGGGCTCCACCACGACGGCCCGCTGTTGAACGCCATCCCCGCGGAGATGCCACCGGACCAGACGACGTCGTTGTTCCGGTCGCAGCTGCCCGGGTTGGTCAGGCCCAGATTCAGCTGGGCGCCGTAGATCTTCTTCCCGGCGAGGCCGCCCAGGTTCATCTCGACGAACGAGCGGGCGGTGATGAGGTGCGACCCGTTGCAGGTCGACTTCGAGTCGTTCACGTACCCGGCGCGAAGGTTGTCGTCGCTGTCCCAGACCGCGTCGCCGGGCGACTTGTTCGAACCGCAGGCGTATTGGACGAGGTAGTGGTTGCGGCCGCAGTTCTGGCAGTAGATGTCGTGCCAGGTCGGGTCGACGTAGACCGGGTAGACGGTGTCGGGCGCGGCCAGCAGCTTCCGGTCCGGGGTGAGGGTGAGCTTCGTCCCGGCGAGGTCCACGCCGACCGCGGCCCGGTGGCCGCCGGGCGCCGGCCCGCGGGTGAAGTCGCGGCCGTCCGGGTCGATGCCGGACGAGTCCCACATGGTCGCGGGCGGGGCGCTGAACTTCTCTTCGCCCTTCGCGTCCCGTACGTGGAGGCTGCCGTCGGCGTCCTTGACCACGGTGCCGTTCTGCACCGGCAGCCCGAAGCCGAGCGTCTCGACCTTCGCGGCGGCCTCGGGGGTCTTGACCACGACGACCTCGTGCACGGTGTCGACGTCGACCTCGACCCGCAGGTCGACGCCGGGCAAGACGTCGGAGTAGGTGGCGGTGGAGCCGGTGACGACCGGCTCGGGCAGGGCGCCGGCCCAGTCGAACCCGGCCGTCGTGCCGTCACGCGTCAGCCGCAGCAGGGGCTGCGCGCCGGCGGACTTCACCGCGCGCTGCCGGCCCGCCGACAGGGTGATCCCGGTGGTCGCGGCCTTCGGGGCGAGCACGCCGTCCTTCGGTGCGAGCGTCGAGTCGGGCGCCGCCCAGCCGCCGCCCTGCTTGACGCGCACGGGCCGCAGGTGACGGGTGGCGGTGAACGTGCCGTCCGGGTTGGCGAAGGTTTCGGCGGCCTCGGTGGTCTGGTCCATCGCCTGGACGCGCTTGTGCGCCAGTCCGGCGTAGCGGGCGGCGGTCGCCTCGTCCGGCGCGGTGTCGGGCACCTGCGCGACGGTGTCGGCCGCGGCGGGCGCGGGACGCGAAAAGGCCGTGGCGGGGAGAATCCCGAAAGCCACGGCCAGCACGAGCAGAACGGCGCCGGATCTGGATCTCGGGCAGGACGAAGACACGCGAAGAACCCCCTCGTTGTGCGGCCGGACCACCCCCGGACCGCGCCCCGAAACGATCTCCGATGAACGCCTCGCGCGCCAGCGGCCAGAAGGCTTAATCCAGGCGGAGCCGCCTATCCCCACAAAAAGGACATACTTCCCGGACAGTGCGACGCAGAGTAGAACGGCGTTCTCCAGGCGAAGTCATTGCGACTTCCGCGCCGCCAGCACGGCGTCGTACAGCTCCTTTTTGGACACTCCGGTCGCTTCGGCGACCTCCGCCGCCGCGGACTTCAGGCGCTCGCCGGCAGCCACCCGCGCCGCGACCTCGTCCACCAGGTCCGCCACCGACACCGCCCGCGGCTCGGCCCCCGAGAGCACCACCGTGATCTCGCCGCGCACCCCGTCCGCGGCCCACGAAGCCAGCTCCGCGAGCGTGCCCCGCTTCACCTCTTCGTACGTCTTCGTCAGCTCCCGGCACACCGCGGCGGGACGGTCCGGGCCCAGCACCGCGGCCGCATCGGACAAAAGGGATGCCAGCCGATGCGGGGACTCGAAGAACACCGCCGTCCGGGGCTCGGCGCGCAACGACGTCAGCCACTTGGCCCGCTCGCCCGGCTTGCGCGGCGCGAACCCCTCGAAGCAAAATCGGTCACAGGGCAAACCGGACAACGCGAGCGCCGTCGTCACCGCGGACGGGCCCGGCAGGCACGTCACCGGCAGGTCTTCCGCCACGCACGCGGCCACCAGCCGGAAGCCCGGATCGGACACGCTGGGCATGCCGGCGTCCGTCACCAGGACCACCGTCTCGCCCGCGTGCAGCGCTTCGAGCAGCTTGGGCAGGCGTGCCGTCTCCACGTCCTCGTAGAAGCTCACCACCCGGCCGCGCGGAGTCACCTCCAGCGCGGAAGCCAGCGATCGCAGGCGCCGGGTGTCCTCGGCCGCGATGACGTCGGCTTCCGCCAGAGCCGAGATCAGGCGCTGGGAAGCGTCACGGACGTCGCCGAGCGGGGTGGCGGCGAGGATGAGGCGGCCCGAAGTCACCCGGCCAGCCTAGGCTGATCAGCGGATCCGGACGACGGACGCCCCGTCCCGCCCGTAGGATCGCCCCCGTGACCGCCGTGCTGACCCGTCCCGACGACGAAAGCGTCCGGCCGGACCCGGTCGAGGCGCTCCGGCCGCCGACCGACCGCGAGCTGACCCTGCTCGGCCGAGGCATGCCAACGGACCGATTGCGCGGCTGGGTCGTCACCCTCGTGCTGACCGTGATCGGCGGCATCGTCCGGCTGCAGAACCTCGGCGTGCCGACCGACAAGGGCAGCCCCGTCTTCGACGAGAAGCACTACGTGCCGCAGGCGTGGCAGGTGCTGCGCAACGGCGGTTACGAGGACAACTACGGCTACGAACTGGTCGTCCACCCGCCGCTGGCGAAGCAGCTGATCGCGATCGGCGAATGGCTGTTCGGCTACAACGGCTGGGGCTGGCGCATCATGCCCGCGCTGGCCGGCACGCTGATGGTGCTGCTGGTCATCCGCATCGCCCGCCGCCTGACCCGCTCGACGCTGCTCGGCGGCATCGCCGGCATCCTGGTGATCAGCGACGGCGTCCTGCACCTGCAGTCGCGCATGGGCATGCTCGACATCTTCATCGCGCTGTTCGTGCTCGCCGCGTTCGCCTGCCTGCTCGCCGACCGCGACCAGGTGCGCGAACGGCTCGCGACGGCGGTGCGCGAGGGCTGGGTCAACGAGTCCGTCTGGGGCCCCAAGCTCGGCTTCCGCTGGTGGCGGTTCGCGACCGGCCTGATGATCGGGCTCACCTTCGGCGTCAAGTGGTCGGCGCTGTACTACATCGTCGCGTTCGGGCTGCTCTGCGTCGGCTTCGACGTCGCGGCCCGGCGCGCGGCCGGCGTCGAACGGCCCTGGCTGGGCACGATCCGCCGGGACGTGCTGCCCGCGCTGTGGGCGATCCTGCTCATCCCGTTCCTGATGTACTTCGCCGCGTACTGGGCCTGGTTCGCCAGCGAGACCGCCACCGACCGGCACTACACCGAGATCAAGGACATCGCGCCGGGCTTCTGGTCGTGGATGCCACCGGCGCTGCGCTCGCTCGGCGACTACACGGCGAACGTCCTGCACTTCCACGAAACGCTGGTCACGCCCAAGGACAACCCGCACCCGTGGGAGTCGAAGCCCTGGACGTGGCCGATGGGCCTGCGCCCGATGCTCTACAGCTACAACGGCGAGGTCACCGGCTGCGGCGAGGCCCGCTGCATCAGCGCGACGATGCTGATCGGCACCCCGGCGATGTGGTGGCTGGCGATCCCGATGCTCGGCTGGGCGGCGTGGCGCTCGATCTTCCGCGCGGACTGGCGCTACGCGGCCGTGCTGGTCGGCTACCTCGGCGGGTACGTCTTCTGGTTCACCAACATCGACCGCCAGATGTACTTCTTCTACGCGACGCCGCTGGCGGCGTTCCTGGTGCTGGGGCTGACGTTGTGCCTGGGCCAGATCCTCGGCAGCGCCCGCCGCGGCTTCGAGAGACGCGGCACGGGCCTGCTGGTGGTGTCGCTGTACGTCGGGCTGGTGGTGGCGAACTTCGCCTGGCTGTGGCCGATCCTGAACGGCATCGCGATCACGAACGGCCAGTGGGAGGCCGAGCGCTGGCTGCCGTCCTGGCGGTAGTCAGCCCGCGAAGTACGCCCCGGGCGTGACGCCGACAGCTCGCCGGAAGGCCGCGACGAACGCGCTCGCCGAGCTGTACCCGACGCGGTGGGCCACCGTCTCCAGCGGGGCGGCCTGGGCCAGCAGCGGCAGCGCCGCCCGCAGCCGCGCCTGGGTGCGCCAGGTCCCGAACGGCATCCGGCACTCGCGGACGAAGATCCGCGCCAGCGTCCGTTCCGCGGCCCCGACGTCGCGGCCGAACTCGGCGAGGGTCCGCGGGTCGGCCGGGTTCGCGAGCACGGCCGCCGCCACGTCGAGCGCGCGCGGGTCCGCCGGCGACGGCACCACGATCGGCACCACGTCCAGGGGCTCCAGCAGGTCGAAGGCCACGGCTTCGGCACGCAGCCGGGCGGCGGGCGCGACACCGTCGCCGGTCAGGTACTCGAGCAGCTCCCGCAGCAGCGGCCGGACGACGACCAGCCGGGGCCGCGGCCACGACACCGGCGACCGCGCCGGGTCGGCGTAGATGCCGCGCAGCGCCGCCCGCCCGAGCGCGCCGGTGCGGTGCCGGACACCGGCGGGCATCAGAGGGCCCGCGTCGGCGGCAGCACCCAGCCGGCGTCGCCCGCCTTGACCGCGACCACCCCGCGAGCCGACCAGACCAGCTGGTGCGCCGGGTGCTCGTGTCACGGGAACCAGGTGCCGGCGGGCAGGTCGAACGCGCCGAGCAGCATGGCTTGACCGGTTCGCGACATCGGTTGGCAGCGTATCGGCTACCGGTCACCCGCGCGCGTCCCTAACGTCGATGCCATGCCGATGAACCTCATCCACCGCAGGATTTGCAGCTCAGCGAAGTGGGCGGACACGGTCGAGGAACGCCTGACGCCGTGGCTGGCCCGCCACGACCTCGGCGACGACGTCCTCGAGATCGGCCCCGGCTTCGGCGCCACCACGACCGTGCTGCTCAAGGCGGTCCCGAAGCTGACCGTCCTGGAGATCGACCCCGCGTCGAGCGAGCTGCTGCGGGCGAAGTACGGCGACCGCGCGGAGGTCGTCGAGGGTAGCGGCGCGCAGATGCCGTTCGAGGCGAACAGGTTCTCGGCCGTCGTGTGCTTCACGATGCTGCACCACGTCCCGACGAAGGAGCTTCAGGACGCGATCTTCGCCGAGGCCGCCCGGGTCCTGCGCCCCGGCGGCACGTACTGCGGCAGCGACGGCCAGCTCAACCTCAGGTTCCGCCTGCTGCACATCGGCGACACGATGAACGTCATCGACCCGGCAACGTTCCCCGCGCGACTCGGGAAGGCCGGGTTCGCGCAGGTCGACGTCCAGGTGGAACCGAAGCAGCTGGTGATCTTCTCGGCTGTGAAGCCGGGCTAGCCGGGCTAGTGTCGCGCGTCCGAAGTTCAGTGACAGCGGCCCGGTCCCCGAGCGCCCCAATGTGGCCTTGGTTGCGTTGAACGCACCCAAGGCGGCCT
>NZ_JBFAZA010000050.1:0-56536 GCF_040681595.1 Amycolatopsis sp. NPDC051716
TCCAGAGGCTCAGCCGTCGCACCACACAACACTAGGTCGCCCGGCGGAGTTCGCGCGTCGGTCGCCGGTAGCACCTTCGGTGCGACCTGGGGATGAGGCACATGGCACGATTCACCGGGGGTGGTCGCCTACGACGGGGAGGGCTGGGGGCCGTGACGTCACCGGAGCAGGGCCGGCTCGCCGGCCCGCTGTCGATGTCGGTGGCCAACCTGTGCCACCGCCTGCAGCCGCAGGTCTCCGCGCGCACCGCCGCGGGGTTCGCCGAAGTGCTGCGCCGGCTCGGGGCACCCCTGCAGGTGGCCGTGGCCGGCCGGATCAAGTCGGGCAAGTCGACGCTGGTCAACGCCCTGATCGGGCGCCGGGTCGCGCCGACCGACATCGGTGAGTGCACGCGGCTGGTGACCCGCTTCCAGTACGGCACGGTGGACCGCGTCGAGATCGTCTTCACCGACGGCCGCAAGCAGGTGCTCCCGTTCGCCTCCGACGGCATGATCCCCGCCGAGCTGGGCGTCGACATCGAGCAGGTGTCGCACATCGAGGCGTACCTGACCAACGCCGTCCTCCAGGGCATGACGGTGATCGACACCCCGGGCCTCGGCTCGCTCGACGCCGCGTCGGTGTCCCGCACCGAGCAGCTGCTGGGCGCGGCGAAGCACCGCAAAGAAAAGGACGACGAGGGCTCGGACGAGCTCGACGACACCTCGCGCAACGCCGTCGCGGGCGCGGAAGCCGTCCTGTACGTCGTCACCCAGGGCGTTCGCGCGGACGACCAGCAGGCCCTCGCCGCCTTCACCGCGGCCACGGCGAGCCGCGAGGCGGGCCCGGTCAACGCGATCGCCGTCCTCAACAAGGCGGACACCATCGCGCCCGAGTCCGTCGAGGGGTCCGGCGGCGACGTCTGGAAGGCCGCGACGCTGCTCGCCGAGAAGCAGGCGTCGACCTTGAAGCCGCGGGTCGCCGACGTGCTGCCGGTGATCGGGCTGATCGCCGAGTCCGCCGAGTCCGGCGGCTTCACCTCCGCCGACGCCGACGCGCTGCGGCAGCTCGCCGAGCTCGACGACGACGTCCTGCAGACCATGCTGATCTCGGCCGACATCTTCACGAGCTGGGAGTGCGACGTCCCGGCGGGCACCCGGCTGCGGCTGCTGGAGAAGCTCGACCTGTTCGGCGTCTCGCACGGCGTCGAGGCCGTCCGCAAGGAGCCGGAGATCACGGCGGGCGCGTTGCGGCGGGCGCTGCTCGACGCGTCCGGCCTGGAGGCGGTCCGGCAGCGGCTGGCGGTGGTGTTCGCCGCCCGCGCCGACGGCATCAAGGCGGCCGCGGCGCTGGCCTCGGTGACCGCGCTCGCGCACGCCTCGGCCGATCCGGCCGAGCGCCAGCGCGTCCACGACGCCATCGAGGTGCTGCTCGCCAAGCCCGAGGCCCACCAGCTGCGGCTGCTCGAAGCGCTGACGCTGGTCGCCTCCGGCGCGGTCGACATGCCGGAGGACCTGTCCGAAGAGGTGCTGCGGGTCGGCAGCAACGCCGACATCGGCGCCCAGCTCGGCAAGCCGGGGGCCCCGCGGCCGGAGCTCGCCGCGCACGCGCTCGAGCGCGCCGGCTGGTGGCGGTCCTTCGCGTCCTTCGGTGCGACGCCGGCGCAGAGCCGCGTCGCCCACGTCGTCCACCGGGCGTACTTCTTGATCTGGCAACAGGTCCGGGACGCCTGAGCTTGTTTCCGCCTTGCCGAATTCCGCTGGTGAGCCCGCCTTTCCGCGTACTGTTGAGGCGTGCGCCTAGAAAACACGACATCCTGGCGGGCCGGCTGGAGCAGCGAGACCGAGGTCGACGCCGCGCTCTACATCCGTGACGCCCTGGCGCTGTCCGTTTCCGAAGGACAGGTGCTGCCGCCGGTGGAGCCCCAGGTCCCGGTGCACATCCCGGCCGGGCTCGACCGCGCGGCCGTCCAGGCGCAGTGGGCCGACTGGTGGGTCGACCTGCTGGCCTTCCTGCGCAACCGCGAAGACCCGGATCCGCGCAGCCCGCGCTCCCGCTACGGCCGGCCGGCGCTCGCGCAGGGGTCGGCGATGCGGCAGGCGCTCGAGTTCTACGGCCCGGCCGCGGCCCGCCACTTCGCCAACGCCCGCGGCCCCGCCCTGCGCGGGACGAACGAGCCGTCGGGCACCACCCCGTGGGCACCCGGCTTCTACCGCCGCCAGATCGTGGCCGGCGAGCGGCTCGGCCAGCTGGTGCGCGAGGCCGAGGTGAAGCAGGGCCGCCGCGCCTACCCGTTCCGCCTGAACGTCATCGAGATCTCGGTCGCCGGTTCGATCTGGCTGCGCACGGCCGAAGACCAGCTGCTGGTCTCCTCCCGCCTGGCCGAAAACGGCCCCGGCCTGGAAGCGGTCCTCCGCCAGGTCATCGACGACCTCGTCTGACCCCGTGTCGACCCCCCAATCACGCGTGTCGACCCCCCAATCACGCGTGATGCCCCGCCAATCACGCGTGATGTGCGCCCAATCACGCGAGATCCGCCCCCGAACACCATAAACCGAGCGCGCGGTCTAATAATGGTGGCATGGAGACGACCGTCGACGAGCCGTCGTGGCTGCGCACCGGGTCCTGGGTCGGCTGCCCGCTCGTCGGGGGCGCGCTCGGCGTGGGCGTCTGGGCCATCGCCGCCTGGGTGAGCGACCTGCCCGCCTTCCCCTTCCAGGGCGTGTTCAAGGTGCTCACGAAGCTGCCGCAGCCGTGGGCGACGCTGGCCGCGGTCGCCGGCGGGCTCGTGCTCGGCCTGGCGTTCGCCGCGATCTGGGCGCACGAGCGGCTCGTCGTCACGGTGTCGCCGACCCGGGTCACGCTGGTCCGCGGCGACAAGACCCGGCGGATCGAGGCCGACCTCGAAGCCGTCTACCTCGACGGCAAGGAGCTCGTCCTGCGCACCACCGACGGCCGCGAGATCGCGCGCGAAAAGACGGACCTGCGCAACCACGAACTGGCGCCGGCCTTCGCCCAGCACGGCTACCCCTGGCGGGACGAGCCGCCGGTCGAGCGATGAGGACGGTCGACCCCGCCAAGCACGCGGCCAAGCGCCGCGCGATCGTCGACGCCGCGGCCGGCTGCTTCGCCGAGAAGGGCTTTGAGCGGACGACGACGGCGGACCTCTGCCGGGCCGCGGGCATCAGCTCCGGCAGCCTCTTCCACTACTTCCCCAGCAAGCGCGCGGTGTTCACGGCGATCTTCACCGACGACGCCGCCGAGACGGCCGGCCGCCTCGAAGCCGCGGCGAAGACGGCCGACCCGCTGGCGGCGCTGCTCGACGTCGTCACCGAGCTGGCCGGCCAGCTCGCGCACCCCGCCGTCGCCCGGCTCGTGCTGGAAGCCGCCGCCCAGGCCGCCCGCGACGACGACTTCGCCGAGCTGATCCGCCGCAACGACCGCGCGCTGCGGGACGGCTTGGCCGTGCTGGTCACCCGCGCCGCCGACGCCGGGCTGATCGACCCCGGCGTCCCCCCGGGCGCGGCCGCCGGCTGGGTCGCCGGGCTGATCGACGCGATGATTTCGCGGGCCAGTCTCGAGCACGACCTCGATCTGCCCGCCGAGCAGGCGATCCTCCGGACGATCCTGATCCGGTTCCTTCGCCCGGTTCCGCCCCCGGCCGGCGGCTGAATAAGGTTCACTGAACGTCATGGCGTGGTTTCGCAAGGACGGAACCGACCGCGGTGCCGCCGCGTCGGACACCGATGTGCACCCCTTGCAGCAGCAGGGCACGGATCTCGACCGTGCCCTCGCCGATCGCCAGGCACTGATCCAGATGTGCCTCTACGCCCTGGACCGCGCCCGCAGCGGCGGCGTCGTCGAACGGCTGGAAGAGGGGCTCGCCGCGATCGGCGTCCAGGCCCTGCGGCCCGACGGTGAGCGGTTCGACCCGGCGCACCACGAAGCGGGCGGGGCGGTCCCGACCGAAGACCCCGCGCTCGACGGCATCGTCGCGGAAACCGAGGTCGCCGGTTTCGCCGACCACGACCGCCTGCTGCGCGCCCCGATCGTCACCGTCTACGCGAAGAAGAACCCGTGAGCGCACCGACCGCGCCGAGCCTGCCCACGCAGGTCGCCGCGACCCGAGACCAGCTGCTGACCGTCGTCCGCGACGCCGATCCGGACGTCGCCAAGTGGGTCGAGGGCATCCGGCGGGCCCGGCCGAAGAAGCCGGCCGTCGTGGTCGTCGGCGAGACGAACCGCGGGAAGAGCTCGCTGGTCAACGCGCTGCTCGCGATGCCGGGACTGTCCCCCGTGGACGCCGACGTCGCCACCGCGACCTACCTGGTGTTCGACCACGCGGACGCCTGGGCCGCGCACGCCTGCTACCCCGGCCAGCTCGCCCCGGTGCCGATCGGGCTCGGCCAGCTCATCAACTGGGTCTCCGCCGCGCACGAGCTGCCGCCGGGCCAGATCCCGCCGCGGTACGTCGAGGTCACCGGGCCGGTGCCGCTGCTGGAACGGCTTTCGCTGGTCGACACGCCGGGCGTCGGCGGGCTCGACTCGATGCACGGCGAGCTCGCCAAGGAAGCCGCCGCGGGCGCCACCGCGCTGCTGTTCGTCGTCGACGCGTCGGCGCCGTTCACCTCGACCGAGCTGCAGTTCCTGCGTGACGTCGGCGAGCGCGTGGAGACCGTCGTGTTCGCGCTGACCAAGGTGGACATGTTCCGCGGCTGGCGCGAGGTCATGGAGGCCGACCGGCAGCTGCTGCGCGAATACGCCCCCCGCTTCGCCGACGCGGTGTTCCACGCGGTGTCGGCGCGGATGTTCGAGACCGCGGCGAAGGCGCCCAACGAGCAGATGGCCGCGATGCTGCGCGAGAAGTCCGGGGTCGCCGCCATCCAGACGGCGTTGCAGGAGCTGCTCGTCGGCCGTTCGGCGATGCTCGGCGAGGCGAACACGCTGCGTGCGCTGTCCAGTGCGCTCGGCGAGCTCAAGGCGAAGCTGCAGGCCGAGAGCCGGGCGCTGTCCGCGGGTGAGGCCGAGGCCGAGCAGCTGCGCGAGCGCCGTGACCGGCTGCAGGCCGAGCGGCGGACGTCGACCCGCGGCTGGCAGCTGAAGCTGCGCGGCGAGGTGCAGCGCACCCGCGTCGAGATCGGGCACGAGAGCGCCCGGCAGATGCGGGACGCGCAGACCCACTTCCGCCAGCTGATCGACGCGGCCAAGCGCGACGAGCTGGCCGCGCTGCCCCAGCAGGTCGACCTCGCGCTGCAGACGACGTCGCAGCGGATTTCGATGCTGCTCTCGCAGCGCCTGAACCAGGTCACGAACGTCTCGCTGTCGGAGCTGTTCTCGCCCGAAGAGCTCGACGTCATCCGCGCGCAGTTCGCCCGGGCGGGCGGCCCGCCGGTGGTCCTGCGCCCGCCGGACAAGAAGCCGCCGACGGCCGAGGACAAGCTGCTCGTCTTCATGGGCATCTCCGGCGGCGTCGGGGCCGGCAAGGTCGCCGCGCTCCCGCTGGCCGGCGTCGCGATCCTCAACCCGGTGGTGCTGCCCGCGACGATCATCATCGGCCTCGGGGCCGGCTGGTGGATGGCCCGCACGCGCAAGCACGCGGCCGACAAGCAGCACATGAAGCAGTGGCTGGTCGAGGCCATCGCGGACGCCCGTTCGACGCTCGACCAGCTCGTCGCCGAGCAGCTCATCGAGGCCGAGCAGCAGCTCTCGATGGCGCTCGACGAGGCGCTGGGCCGGCGCATCGACGCGATCGAGGCCGAGCTGAAGGAAGTCGACAAGACGATCAAGATGGGTGCGCAGGAGCGGGCCAAGAAGATCGCCGTCGTGTCGAAGCGGCTCAAGGAGGTCAGCGACGGCCGCGACCGCGCCGAAGCCTTTCTGACGCGGATCCGGGCCCTCCGGGACAAAACGGCCTGACGGCGGTCCGGTTGTGGAGCGGAACCGAACGGGCCTACGGTGAGTCATACCCTCAGACAGCAGGTCGGAGCGTGTTACCCGGTTCGAAGGGGGAAGTCCCATGTGGGTCGACGAGAGCGGCGGCAGCGACACCGACGCGAGCAGCCCGGACGCGATGCACGTCCACGTCGACGGCCAGGAGTACCAGGCCGAGGTCAACTACGACGTGAACGAAGACGGGGTGAACGACACCGCGATCATCGAGCACGACGACGGCTCGGCCCAGGCCTTCATCGACACGAACCACGACGGCGAGGCCGACCACTACGCCGTGCTGGACGAGAACGGGAAGGTCGTCGAGCAGGCGGTCTACGACGAGGCCAGCGGCCAGTGGGTGCACGACGGTGCCGGCAGTGGCCACGACGACTCCGGCACCGGCCGCGACGACAGCTCCGGCGGCCACATCCATGCCGACCTGCCGGACGGTGAGGTGGACGCCGGGGTCGCGACCATCGACACCGACCACGACGGGCACAACGACACCGCCATCGTCGAGACGAAGAGCGGCGGCACCATCGCCTTCACGGACAAGGATGGCGACGGCGAAGCGGACATCGCGGTGCAGACCGAGTCCGACGGCACCACCACGACGTTCGAGCACGCCGGCCCCGGCCAGTGGACCGAAGTCTCCAGTGGACTGATGAACGCCGAAAGCGACCCGGCCGCCGACGCCGCCTGGGGCGAAGCCGGCACGCAGACGCTGGAAGGCGTCGCGCGCATCGACTCCGGCACGGGGCAGTGGATTTCGCCGAACTGAGTGATCCAGGTCATAGTTTGAAAGCCCGGGGCCGCGGCCCCGGGCTTTCTTCATGTCGTCAATGAAAACGACCAGGTCACAGCTGTGTCCCGGGCCACCGGAAGATTTTCAGCGAATACACCGATCAAGTGACATCTGAATCGATTCCCTTATCGTTCTTGTGAGAGAACCTACACGTCAGCTCTCGGTTACTTGCCGGTCATGCGGCTACTCTCGGGGAATCCCAAATCGCAGACACCGGTTCGCCAGCCGGTGTGCGAAGCCATTCGGTCGCCGGCAATGACGCCCGCACCGGGACAACGTCGTTCCGGTGCGGGCGCATTTGTCGTCGGAAGTCAGGAGTAGAGATGACCGCAGTCGCCATCCCCGGACTGGACACCGCGCCGACGACGCACACCGGCGTGCTGTCCTTCGTCCGGGAGGTCGCCGAACTGACCACCCCGGACCGCGTGGTGTGGGTCGACGGGTCTGACGAAGAAGCCGCCCGGATCAACCAGGAGCTGGTCGAGGCCGGCACGTTCGTGCAGCTCAAGTCCAAGCCGAACTCCTTCTGGGCCACTTCCGACCCGAACGACGTCGCCCGCGTCGAAGACCGGACCTTCATCTGCTCGGAGCGTCCCGAGGACGCCGGTCCGACCAACAACTGGATGGACCCGGCCGAGATGAAGGCCACCATGACCGAGCTGTTCCGCGGCTCGATGCGCGGCCGCACGATGTACGTCATCCCGTTCTGCATGGGTCCGCTCGGTGACGACAATCCCAAGCTGGGTATCGAAATCACGGATTTCGCCTACGTCGTCGCTTCGATGCGCGTGATGACCCGCGCCGGCAAGGCGGCGCTCGAGAAGTTCGTCGCGCCGGACGGCAGCGAGCGTGAATTCGTGCCCGCGCTGCACTCCGTCGGCCACCCGCTCGAACCGGGCGAGAAGGACGTTTCCTGGCCCTGCAACGAAACGAAGTACATTTCGCACTTCCCCGAGGAGCGCGCGATCTGGAGCTACGGCTCGGGTTACGGCGGCAACTCCCTGCTGGGCAAGAAGTGCTACTCGCTGCGCATCGCTTCGGTGATGGCCCGTGACGAGGGCTGGCTCGCCGAGCACATGCTGATCCTCAAGCTGATCTCGCCCGAGGACAAGGTCCACTACGTCGCGGCCGCGTTCCCGAGCGCCTGCGGCAAGACCAACCTCGCCATGCTGCAGCCGACCATCCCGGGCTGGCGCGCCGAAACCCTGGGCGACGACATCGCCTGGATGCGCTTCGGCGAGGACGGCCGCCTGTACGCGGTCAACCCCGAGTTCGGCTTCTTCGGCGTCGCGCCGGGCACCGACTGGCACACCAACCCCAACGCCATGCGCACGATCGAGAAGGGCAACACGGTCTTCACGAACGTCGCCCTGACCGACGACGGCGACATCTGGTGGGAGGGCATGGAGAACAAGCCCGAGCACGCGACGTCGTGGAAGGGCCAGGACTGGACGCCGGACTCGGACGAGAAGGCCGCCCACCCGAACTCGCGCTACTGCACGCCGATGTCGCAGTGCCCGATCCTCGCGCCGGAGTGGGACGACCCGAAGGGCGTGCCGATCTCGGCGATCCTGTTCGGCGGCCGCCGCAAGACGACGGTGCCGCTGGTGAACGAGGCCCGCGACTGGCAGCACGGCGTGTTCATGGGCGCCACCATGTCGTCGGAAACCACCGCCGCGGCGGCCGGCGCGGTCGGCAACGTCCGCCGCGACCCGATGGCGATGCTGCCGTTCCTCGGCTACCACGCCGGTGACTACTTCAAGCACTGGCTGACGCTGGGCAAGAACGCCGACGCGAACAAGCTGCCGAAGATCTTCTACGTCAACTGGTTCCGCCGCGGCGACGACGGCCGCTTCCTGTGGCCGGGCTTCGGCGAGAACTCGCGGATCCTCAAGTGGGTCGTCGAGCGCGTCGAGGGCAAGGGCAACGCCGTCGAGACGCCGGTCGGCTTCGTGCCGCGCGCCGAGGACCTCGACACGGAGGGCCTGACCGAGCCGCTCGAGGACATCCAGGCCGCCCTGGACGTCAAGCCCGAGGAGTGGCGCGAGGAGCTGCCGCTGATCGAGGAGTGGTTCGAGAAGATCGGCGACCGGGTGCCGACGTCGCTGCGTGACGAGCTCGACGCGCTGGCCCAGCGCCTGAGCTGAGCTTCTTGAGCAGGGGACGCCTTCCGGCCGCATCCGGGAGGCGTCCCCTTTTGCATTTCTGGGTAGTTTCGCGCCATGAGACCGTTTCGCTTCGGGGTCGCGTTGTACGTGCCCGGCTCCCGGGAAGAGTGGGTGGCGAAGTGCCGCCAGGCCGAGGACCTCGGCTACGACGTCGTCGGCGTGGTCGATCACCTCGGCCGGGTCGCGCCGGTGCCCGCCTTGCTGCTCGCCGCCGAGGCGACCGAGCGGATCCGGCTGAACACCTACGTCCTCAACGCGAGCTTCCACAACCCGGTGCTCCTGAGCCGCGACCTCGCCGCGCTCGACGAGTTCACCGGCGGCCGGGTGGAGATCGGGGTCGGTGCCGGGTACGTCCGCGCGGAGTTCGAAGCCGCCGGGATCGACTGGGGCACGCCCGGCCTCCGGTTCCGCCGGCTCGCCGACGTGGTCACCGAGATCGAGCGCGCGTTCACCGGCCGCCCGCGGCCGCCGCTGCTGCTCGGCGGCCGCGGCGACCGGATGCTGACCTTCGCCGCCGAGCACGCCGACACCATCGCCCTCACCGGCACCGCGCCCGGCGCGGCCGAGGGGCGGCTGGCCCTGGCCGATTCCACCGCGCTGGCCGAGCGCGCCGGCTTCGTGAAGCGGGTGCTCGACGGCCGGGACGCCGAGCTGAACCTGATGGTCCACTTCGTCCGGATCACCGATGACCGGCGGACGGCCCTGGAGACGGCCCACCGGCTCGTGCCGCACCTCGACGTCGAGGAGCTCGGCGAGCTGGCCACGGTCCTCGTCGGCTCGGCGGACGCGGTGGCCGAGCAGCTGCTGCGCACCCGCGAGAACCTCGGCGCCAGCTACTTCACGGTGCTCGAAGACGACCTGACCAGGCTCGCCCCGGTGCTCGAAAAACTCCACTGAGTACCTTGGCAGCATGACTGGGGATTTCCGCTTCGGCGTCAACATGGTCGTGCCGGACACCCGCGCCGCCTGGGTCGAGAAGTGCCGCAGGGTCGAGGATCTCGGCTACGACGTCCTGTCCGCGGCCGACCACCTGGGCATGGCGCCGCCGTTCCCGGCGCTGGTGCTCGCCGGCGAGGTCACTTCGCGCGTCAAGCTGAACACCTTCGTGCTCAACACGCCGTTCTACAACCCGGTGCTGCTGGCCCGGGACGTCACCGGCACCGACCAGTTCACCGGCGGACGGCTGGAGCTGGGGCTCGGCGCCGGGTACGTCAAGGAGGAGTTCGAGGCCGCCGGGATGCCGTTCCCGTCCGGCCGCGAGCGCGTCGACCACCTCGAGCGGACGATCGCCGAGCTCAAGCGGCTCTACGCGGACCCGGAGCACAAGCCCGCGCCCGTGCGTCCCGGCGGACCGCCGCTGCTGCTCGCCGGCCGCGGCGACCGGATCCTGACGCTCGCCGCCGAGCACGCCGACATCATCGGCTTCACCGGTACGGCGAAGACGCCGGACGGCGCCGCGCTGGTCCCGGCGACGGCGGAGGACATCGAGGAGCGCGTCCGGTTCGTCCGGTCGAAGCTGGGCGACCGCACCGCCGAGTTCAACCTGCTCGTCCACTTCGTGCACATCGCCGATGACCGCAAGGCCGCGCTCAGCCAGTTCGAAGACACCTTCCAGGGCTTGCTGACGGCCGCCCAGCTCGCCGAGCTGCCGACCGTGCTGGCCGGCACCCCGGCCGAGGTGGCCGAGCAGCTCCACGCGCACCGCGAACGGTTCGGCCTGACCTACTACACCGTCCTGGAGCACAACATGGACCAGTTCGCCCCGGTACTCGAAGCCCTCCGATGATCGACGCGAAGGCGCTCGGCGTCCGGGCCGGTGAACTGTGGCTGTTCGACGACCTCGACTTCTCCGTCGACCCCGGGGAGTGCGCCGCGATCGTCGGGCCCAACGGCGTCGGCAAGTCGACCTTGATGCGCTGCTTCTACGGCATGCAGAAGCCGCAGCGGGGCCGCGTGCTGGTCGACGGCAAGCTGCCGGACGAGCGGGACGTCGAGTTCCGGCGCAAGGTGTCGGTGCTGTTCGACGACTCCGACTTCTTCGCCGAGCTGACGCCGTTGCAGCACCTCGAGCTGCTGTCCGGCTCGTTCGGCGCCGACCTCGGCGACCACGAGGAACTCCTGCGCGACGCGGGCCTCGGCGAACGCATGCGCGTGACATCCGGGCACTTCTCCGCGGGGCAGCGCCGCCGCCTGCTGCTGCTCGGCGTCACCGCCCGGCCGCACCGGGTGCTGCTGCTGGACGAGCCGGAACGCGCGCTGGACACGGCGGGCAAGGAGTGGCTGGTCGAGGTGATCGCCCGGTCGACGGCGGCCGGCGCGGCGGTCGTGGTGGCCACCCACCACCCGCCGCTGCTGGAAGCCGCGGACAGCGTGCTCGAACTGTGGTGACCTTGACGCCGAGGCGGATGCGGATCCCGGGGCGCAAGCGGTTCGGCGGGATCTTCAGCGGGGACACCGCGACCTTCGTCCTCCTGTTCGGCTTCGGCTTCCTGTTCACCGCGTTCTTCCACGTCGACGGCTGGCGCCCCGCGCTCTACGGATCGTCCACTGTGGACTTCCCGGCCGTGCTCGGCCTGCTGACGCTCTGCTGCGCGGTGGGCTGGCGCGGCCTGCTGCGGCGCGGCTTCGCGTGGGTCGAGCCGGCCGAGCTGACCTGGCTCGACTTCGCCCCGGTGGATCGCGCCCGCGTCGTCACGCTGCGGCTGCTCGGCGCGTGGACCGGGGTGGTCGTGGTGACCGGCTACCTGGCCGCGCTGCTGCTCGCCGTCGGCGGCGCCGGGCTGGAGCAGTGGCGGGCGGCGATCGCGATCGTCGTCGCGACCGGGGTGGCGGCCTTCGCTTCGGCTCGGCGGACGTCGCTGCGTCTCGACGCGCTGGGTCCGCTGGCGCTCGCGGTTCTCGGCCTGGTGATCGCCGCGCTGGGCCTCGGCGCGGCCACCGTCCAGTTCGTCGCGGCCGGGGTGCTGGCCGCCGCGCTGCCGCTGGCCTTCGGCGGCGAACCGGTGTCGCGCGCGGGCCGGGCGGCGCTGCTCGCCGGGTGGGACGGCCGGGTGCTGCGCTCGGTCGCCGTCACCTTCCTCGACCCGATGATGCTGCTCCCGCCGTCCGCGCCGACCGGCGGGCTTTCGCTGCGTCGCCCGACGCCGCTGCGGCTGGCCTGGGCGGGCACCCTCGGTCGGGCGCGGTACGCGGGCGCGGCGCTGCTGGTCGGCCTGGCGGTTGTCGTCGCGCACATCGCGGTGCCGACGGTGCCGGGCGCGGTCCTGATCGGCATCGGCGGGTACGTCGCGCTGACGCCGTTCGGCGGCGGGCTCGGCGAGCTGTGGCGCAATCCGGGCCGGCGGCGGTGGGTGGGCTCGGCGGACCGCGACCTCGTGCTGGCCCACGGCCTGGTGCTCGCCGGGGTGGGTCTGCTCTGGGTGACAGCGCTCGTCGTGGTCACCCTCGCGGGTGGGACGTCGTTCGCCGCGACGGCGTGGCTCGCCGTGCCGCTGTCGGTGCTTTCGATCCTGCGCACGGTCACCCGGACCGCCGTTGACTACGCGAATCCCGGGTTCGTCGACACCCCGATGGGCCCGATGCCGGCCAACCTCGTCCGCCAGCTCTTCCGCGGTCTCGACCTCCAGGTGGTCGGCATCGTGCTGCTCGCCGCCGCCGTTTGACCTACCCTCGGTGCGACGAAGGGAGCAGCGAGTGGGCGGCGGGCACGCACCGGGCGTCGGGCGCAGGGCGACCAGCGAGTTCCCGGCCGGCTGGACCGACGAGCAGATCATCTCCGTGGTCAAGGACGTCGCGAACGACCCCAGCGAGGCCCGGCGGCAGCAGCGCAACGGCCGCTGGCGCTGTGCCGGCGAGCGGTTCAACGTCCACCTGATCGTGCTGGTCGAGGACAACGGGCACGTGCACACCGCCTACCCGGTGGCCGGGCCCGGCGTGGTCCGCAACCCCGACACCGCGCGCGACCCGGCGAACCCGACGGTCGCCGACCTCAAGGGCAACCGGATCAGCTTCTTCGCCGACAGCGTCCTGACCACGATCGGCAACCGGCTCTCCCCGGAGGATTACACCCATTACCGGACGCTGCTGTGGGCCGGTGAGTGGGAGGAACTGGCCGACGTGCTGGCCGCGCACGCGTACCGGGTCGGCTTCGGCTTTTCCGCCGACGAGTTTTCGGACTTCGAGAAGCTGCTCAACAGCTACGACCTGCCGGTGCCCGGGTGCGTGTTCCTCAACGACCGCGAGCACATCCTCAAGCAGCTGCGGCCGGCCTAGCGGAAGTCGTACCCCTGGAAAGCCGCGATCGGGGCGTAGCCGAGGCGGCGGTACAGGGCGTTGCTGGTGACGTTGGCGGGATCGGTGTAGAGGACGACGTCCGTCGCGCCGGCGGCCAGCGCGGCCTGGCTCACGGCGACCGTCACGGCGCCGGCGTAACCCCGGCCGCGGAACCGGGCCGGGGTGTAGACGGGGTCGACCCGGACCATGCCCGCCAGCACCGGGGTCCATCCCGCCATGGCGACGGGCGAATCGGTCTCCCAGAACGTGAACTGCTTGCCGGCGAAGTTCGACGCGGCCCAGGACCGCTCGTCGGCGATGGGCGCCTGCCCGACCGCGGTGGCGAACTCGCCGCACCAGCGGATGACCTCCGCACGGTCCCGCGCGGCCAGGGCGCGGCCTTCGGGCATCGGCTCCGGCGGGGTGAGAGTGCCGAGCCGGTAGAGCCGGACCCGCACCCCGGGCACCGGCACCGCGTCGGTGTGCCGTTGCCACGCCTCGGCGAACGCGCCGGCGGTGTCGTCCTCCGCGGTCACGCCGGACAACGGCCGGCCGGCCAGTTCCGCGGCGAGGGCGTCGGCCTCGTCGGCTGCGACCGCGGTGAGGATCAGGCGTTGCGCCGGGCGGCAGTAGCAGATCGCGCGGACCTCGCCGTCCTGCTCCAGCCGGCCGAAGAGCGTGCCCTTTTCCTCCTGCGTCCGCAGCTTCTCGAGCCGGGTCAGCTGCGAGGTGTGCAGCGCGGGCCGCGAGCGCAGGAAGCCGCCGGTCCGGGCGAGGAAGTCGTCGATGTCCTCGGTGAGGTGCCAGGGCATTTCCGCAGGTCAGCTCGCCTGCGAAAGCGTGGGTGACGCGGCGGGCGTGACGGCCGCGCGCAGCTCCTGCAGCGGCAGGCCGACGGCATCGGCGATCGCGGCGACCGTGAAGAAGGCCGGTGTCGGGATGCGGCCGGTCTCGATCTTCCGGAGCGTTTCGACCGAGATCCCCGCCTCCGCGGCGACGTCGACCATGCTCCGGCCGGCCCGCGCCGCGCGCAGTGCCTGGCCGAGGCGTTCGCCCCGTTCGCGCTCTTCATCCGTAAGCGGTACCCGCACCATAGGCGGCATTTTAATACCACCGCGGCGCGAAGCGCCTCCGTTGAGGGTGGTGGCGGGGGCATGGATGGAATACCACCGGAGTTGTCCACCGCCTGTGGACAACTCTGTGCACAGGTGTGGAAAGGCCCCGCCGAACGTCCGTTCGGCGGGGCCGCCACTAGCCCTTGTGGTGTCAGGCGCCCGCGGGCACCGGAAGTGGCATGCCGGGCAGGCTCTGGTCGTTCGGCACCACGCCGTCGACGAGGTAGGCCTCCACGACCTTGTCCACACCCGCGTTGCCGCCGGCGTAGATGCCGTGGTCACCCTCACCGGTGATCGTCAGCATCCGCGAACCCGCGAACGCCTTGTGCGCGCGCCGCGCGCCCTCGATCGGCGTCGCCGGGTCGTGCTCCGACTCGACGATCAGCACCGGCGGGACACCCTTGCCGTCCAGCACCGGGAGCGGGGCCGGCGGCTTCTTCCAGAACAGGCACGGCTGGATGAACCAGCCGGCACCCAGGAGCGGCAGCTGCTGGTCGATCAGCTTCTGCGAGTCCTTGATGGCGCTGTTGGGCGAGCCGGTCCACGGACCCTCGTTGCACGGGATGGTCCAGAAGCTGGCGTCGTAGGAGTCGCCGTCGGCCGGCACCATCAGCGGCTGCGGGCCGTAGGTGACCGTGCTCTTGTCGCCGGCCTTGACCTTCTGTGCCGCCGACGCCTTGGCCTGCGCCGAAGCGGTGCCCTGGGTCAGCGTGCGGACGCTGACCAGGTAGTCGGCCAGGCCGGGGAAGGCGCGCTTGGAGTAGATCTGCGACGCGATGAACGAGTCGAGGCCGTTGGCCGAGACGGTCGAACCGTCGGGCAGGGTGACCGCGCCCTGGGTCAGGGCGTAGCGGACCTGCTCGTAGGTCTGGCGGGCCGCTTCGCCGGTGGTGCCGAAGTGGTAGAGCTTGTCGTACTTCGCCACCCACGGGAGGAAGTCCTGCCGGAAGCGGCGCTCGAAGCCGAGCGGCTGCCAGTCGAACGACTTCTGCCAGGTCGTGGTGAACTCCGTCGAGGAGTCGAGGACGAACCGGCCGGTGCGGGCCGGGTAGGCCTGCGCGTAGTGCGCGCCCATCCAGGTGCCCGCGGAGTAGCCGACCCAGTTGATCTTGTCGCGGCCGAGCAGCACGCGCAGCAGGTCGATGTCCTTGACCGTCTGGTCGGTGTTGATCAGCGGGCCCAGCTCGCCGGACTTCTGCTGGCAGGACAGCGCCGCGTACTTCGTCGCCTGCAGGATCAGGTTCAGGTTGCCGCGGTCGCGGTCACGCGGGTCCAGGTCCGACCCGGTGCCGATGGCGCCGCCGCAGGTGATGTTGGTGCTCTTGCCGGTGCCGCGCGGGTCGAAGCCGACGATTTCCTGGTGCTCGCGCAGCTTCGGCTGGTTGCGCAGGCGGGCCGGGAAGTTGCGGCCGGGCGCGCCCGGGCCGCCGGGGTTGGTGACGACGCTGGCGGTCGCGTCCTTGGTCGCCTTCAGCCGGCTGACCGCGATGGTCAGGTCGATCTGGGCGTTGGCCTGGTACCAGTTGCGCGGGGTCTTGTAGGTCGCGCACTCCATGTCCTCGGCACCCGCGGGCGGGGCCGTCGGCAGCTCGGAGGGGACAGCACACTTGTGCCAGTCCAGCTTCTGGTTCGCGTACTGCGCCGGGATGTTCGTGGAGTTCAGCGGCTGCTTACCGGCCGCGACCTCCTGACCTGCGAACGCAGGCGTGAACCCGGCCAGCAGGGTGCCGGCGATCGCCGGGATCACCACCGCGTAGCGGAGTCGTGTCATACGGTTGCCCCTTTTGGGTTTGCGCGTGCGGAGTCGGGCTATTGATATAGGGCCCGCGGGGGTGGGGCAACCGACGTTGGTCGGCATCGGCGACCGGGGCGATCAAATCGATATCGGACAAGCGTGACTCGCTGTCACTGAGGTCTTAAGGTCAGGCAGTCGGTTACGGGAGTGTTAGGTGAGGTCCGATGTCGACTGTGAAGCACGACGGAAAGGTGCGCGGGTTCCAGTACAGCCCGTGGAACCTGCTCCTGATCGTCCCGCTGCTGGTCCTGGTCACACCGCTGTTCAACCTGGACGGTCCACGGTTGTTCGGGATGCCGTTCTTCTACTGGTTCCAATTCCTCTTCGTCGCGATCGGGGTGCTCAGCACCTGGATCGTCTACATGATGACGCGGGACAAGCGGACCGTTGACGCCCCGGACAAGCTGAGCGTCGAAGACCTGGACGAGGGGGACGCTCGATGAGCAACCTGCAGTGGCCCGAGCTGATCATCTTCACGATCCTGTTCGCCCTGGTCACCGTGCTCGGCTTCATGGCGTCGCGCTGGCAGCGCGGCAGCACGCTGGACCACCTGGACGAATGGGGTCTCGGCGGCCGCAAGTTCGGCTCGTGGATCACCTGGTTCCTGCTCGGCGGTGACCTCTACACGGCGTACACGTTCGTCGCGGTGCCCGCGCTGGTGTTCAGCGCCGGTGCGCTGGGCCTCTACGCGCTGCCGTACACGATCGTCGTCTACCCGATCGTCCTGCTCCCGGCGCTGCGGATGTGGTCGGTTTCGCGGGTGCGCGGCTACGTCACCCCGGCCGACTTCGTGCGCGGCCGCTTCGGCTCGCCGATCCTCGCGCTGCTGGTCGCGATCACCGGCATCGTCGCGACCATGCCGTACATCGCGCTGCAGCTGGTCGGCCTCGAAGCCGTGCTGCGGACGATGGGCATCAACGGCTCCGGCATCGTCGGGCACCTGCCGCTGCTGGTCGCCTTCGTCATCCTGGCCTTCTACACCTACCAGTCCGGCCTGCGGGCGCCCGCGCTGATCGCGTTCGTCAAGGACATCCTGATCTACATCGTGATCCTGGTGGCGATCATCTACCTGCCCTCGAAGCTGGGCGGCTGGTCGCACATCTTCGACGCCGCGGCGAAGAAGCTCGGCACGCCGAGCCCGGCCACGGGCAAGCCGGCCGGGTCGATCCTGCTGACGGCCAACAACCAGCTGCAGTACGCGACGCTGGCCCTGGGCTCGGCGCTCGCGCTGTTCCTGTACCCGCACTCGCTGACCAGCGTGCTGGCCTCGCGCGGCCGCAACGTCATCAAGCGGAACATGGTCGCGCTCCCGGCGTACTCGCTGGTCCTCGGCCTGCTGGCCCTGCTCGGCTACGTGGCGATCACCGCCGGTGTCAAGCCGCTGACGAACGCGGCCACCGGCAAGGCGGACGGCAACACGATCGTCCCGGTCCTGTTCGACAGCCAGTTCTCGTCCTGGTTCGCCGGCATCGCCTTCGCCGCGATCGGGATCGGCGCCCTGGTGCCGGCCGCGATCATGTCGATCGCCGCGGCCAACCTGTGGACGCGCAACATCTACAAGGAGTACATCCGCAAGAACGCGACACCGCAGGAAGAAGCGAAGCAGGCGAAGCTCGCTTCGCTGGTCGTGAAGCTCGGCGCGGTCGCCGTGATCATCCTGATCGACCCGCAGTTCTCGATCGACCTCCAGCTCATCGGCGGCGTGCTGATCCTGCAGACGCTGCCGGCCGTGGCGCTCGCGTTGTACACGCGCTGGTTCCACCGCTGGGGCCTGATCGCGGGCTGGGTCGTCGGCATCGGCTGGGGCCTGATCATGCTGTACGGCATCCCCAACCCGGCCAACGGCAAGCAGCACTTCGGCGGTTCGGCGCTGTCACTGGGCAACCTGTCGCTGTTCGGCTGGCACCCGTTCGCGGGTTCGGCGGTCCAGATCTACGTCGGTTTCGTGGCGTTGATCGGCAACCTGGTGGTCACGGTGATCGTGACGGTGATCGCCCGGCAGCTGAAGGTCTTCAACGGCACCGACGACACCAACGCCGAGGACTACCACGCCGACGAGAACGACAAGGACCTGCGCCCGATCGGTGTCCACTAAGGACTCTCGCGGCGGATGAGCGTCCGTGACACGAGGTAGAGCACCACGCCGGTGAGCAGGTGCCAGAGGAAGTGCGTGCCGGCCGGGACGTAGTCACACACGTCCCGGTCGAGCCCGCGCAAGCTCAATGAGAGCGCGAAGATGGCACCTGCCACGGCGAAGTGCGTCCAGTGGGCGTCGCGCTTGAAGGCGAGTATCGCGGCGAAGACGCCGAGGCCGATGAGAGCGCCGAGGTAGAGCCCGCCGCCCAGCAACGCCGTGCCTACGGTCAGCGCGAGGAACACCGGTGCGGCGGCCCACGCCCAGCGCGGGCTCCAGCTGTCGCGGGTGAACAGCACGGCGTACACGGCCGCGAAGAGCAGTAGAGCGCCCGAGTCCCCGACCGCCGCCCAGCGCGTCGCGAGCAGGTGGAAGACGGTGCTCGCGACGAAGACGAGCCCGAACAGCCCGGCGAGCACCCGGCCGGTCCGATCCCCGTTGGCCAGCCGCCACACGAGCACGGCGGCGACGAGGAAGGCGAGATTGCTGAGACTGTTGAGCGGCTCACCCCAGAGCCCGGGCCCGACGCGTTCGCAGTACCCGTCGACGTAGTCGGTCACGCGACCAGCCAACCAGGGATCACCGGCACGCGGCCAGGCGCTGCTCCAGGAAAGACCGCTGCGGCTCCGAACACGGCAGGGTCAGCGCTCGCCGGTAGTGCCGCGCCGCCTTGCCGGAGTCCCCGGCCCGCAGGTACAACGCCCCCAGCGCGGCGGACCACGGCAGGTGCCCGGCGAGTTCGGTCCGCAGCGCTTCCACCTCGGCGATGCCGGCCCGGGGCCCGTCGACCTCGGCGAGCGCGATCGCCCGGTTGAGCCGCACGACCGCCGTCGGCCGGACGAGCAGCAGGTCGTCGTACAGCCCCAGGATTCGCCGGTGGTCGGGTTCGGTCGTGGTGTGGCACAGCGCGATGGCCGCTTCGACGTGGAACGCCGACAGTTCGGGCCCGACGCAGGACCGCTCGAAGGCCTGCGCGCCTTCCCGCACGAGTTCGGCATCCCACCGGCTCCGGTCCTGTTCGCCGATCGGCAGCAGCTCGTCGCGCGCCGGCAGCCGGCTGGCCTGCAGCAGCTGCAGCGCGAGCAACGCGCCGACGCGCGGCAGGTCGGTCCGCGCGTCGGCGGTCAGCAGCCAGGTCAGCCGGATCGCCTCGGCGCACAGCTCGCGGCGCACCACCAGCTCGCCGGTCGTGGCCTGGTAGCCCTCGTTGAACAGCAGGTAGAGCACGTCGAGCACGCCGTCCAAGCGGGCCTCCAGCGGCTCCGGCAGTTCGACCGCTTCGCCGGACTCGCGGAACCACTTCTTCGCGCGGACGAGTCGTTGCGCGACCGCGGATTCCGTTGCCAGCAACGCTGTCGCGATTTCCCGGACGCCCAGTCCGCCCACGATCTTCAGCGTCAACGCGGCTTGGGAGGCGCGGGGCAGCGCGGGGTGGCAGCACCGGAACATCAACGCCAGTTCGCCGTCGTCCGTCTCCGGCACGTCCCCGGTCAGCAGGGGAAGCTTCGCGCGCAAAGTCTTCTCGCGGCGCACGACGTCGAGCGCCCGGTTGCGGGCGACCCGGAAGAGCCAGCCGCGTGGGTTGGCCGGTACGCCGGAGACCGGCCAGCTGCGCAAAGCGAGTTCCAGCGCGTCGGCCAGGCAGTCTTCCGCCAGGTCCAGCCGGTCCGGTCCGAGCGCCCGGGTCAGGGTGGCGAGGATCGGTCCCGTGCTGTGCCGGAACAGCCGCTCGACCACCCCGGCCGTCGTCATCGCAGGTGGGTTTCGCGGGCGTCCTGATCGGTCAGCGCGATCTCGTGCAGCACGAACCAGCCGATCCCGTCCTCGGCGATCGGGTGCTTGAGAAACAGCTTCGCCGCTTCATCGAGGCTGCCGGCTCGGACGACGATGTAGCCGGCGATCACCTCACTCGACTCCGTGAACGGCCCGTTCATGACGTTGCCGGCGTGCACCACCTTCGAATCCGGCGCCAGCCCGGCCGCGGTCACCAGCCGCCCGGCGGCCCGCAGCTCCTCCTGCCAGGCCAGGTACCGGTCGATCCCGTTCGCGACCAGGTCCGGGTCCGGCTCGGCCGGGAACACCATGAACGCGGCGAATGTCGGCATGTCGGCTCCTTCGTCTCCGCTGACAATGGCCCCTAGACGAACAAGGCGCCACGGAATCGACACGGCTAGCGTGAAGCCATGAGCGACGTGAGCCGGTTTCCGGTGGTGGACCTCGAAGACCTGCCCGACGACCTGCGTGAACGCGTCGGTGCGATCGCGGAGAAGTCGGGCTTCGTGCCCAACATCTTCCGCGCCCTCGGCCACCGCCCCGCCGAGCTGCGGGCGTTCCTCGACTACCACGACGCGCTGATGGAACGCACCGACGGCCTCACGAAGGCCGAGCGCGAGCTGGTCGTCGTCGCCACCTCGGGCGCGAACCACTGCACCTACTGCGTGGTCGCCCACGGTGCCATCCTGCGCATCCGCGCGAAGGACCCCGAGCTGGCCGATCGCGTGTCGAGCAACCCGTGGCAGGTGGAACTCGACGAACGCGGCCGCGCGATCGTCGACCTGGCACTGGCGCTCGCCCAGGACTCCGCCCTGTTCGGCGAAGGCGACCTCGAAGCCGCGCGCAACGCCGGCCTGACCGACGACGAGATCTGGGACGTCGGCGCGATCACGGCGTTGTTCGCGATGTCGAACCGCCTCGCCCACCTCACCGCGCTCCGCCCGAACCCGGAGTTCTTCCTGCTCGGCCGGGTGCCGCGCTAGAACTCCAGGCGCCAGGTCTCCTCGGTCAGCTTCGGGCCCCAATCGGCGAAGTCCGTCTCCCGCACCAGCTCGAACCCGGCCGCGCGGTAGAGCGAACGCGCGGCGTCGAGGACGGACACCGTCGACAGCTCCATCGCCCGGTAGCCGTGCGCTCTGGCGAACTCCACGCACTCGGCGACCAGCCGCTTGCCCACACCGTGCCCTCGAGCCGACGGCTCGAGCAGCAGCAACCGGAGTTTCGCGGTGTCCGCTCCCGGCCCGCGGGTGCACCCGATGCTGCCGGCTCGCTCGCCGTCCAGCTCCGCGATCCAGAAGGCCTGCCGCTGATCGTCGTGGGTTTCGGCGAAGTCCGCGACGATCCGGGCGACGAGCGCCTCGAACCGGGCGTCGAAGCCGTACTCGCGGGCGTAGAGGGCGCCGTGCCGTTCCACCACCCAACCGAGGTCACCCGGTCGTGGCGGGCGGAGGACGAGGGCCGGATCGCGGCGACGGTCGCCGACCAGGTCGCCGATCGTGTGCATCGCGGCCAGCAGGCGCTGCTGGTCTTCGTCGGCGAAGCGGCGTAGCAGGCCGCCGATCTGGTCGGTGGAGCGGCGGTTCAGCACCGCGAAGGCGTCCCGGCCCGCGGCGGTGGGCCGCACGAGCTGGCGGCGGGCGTCCTCCTCGGACCGTTCGCGCACGATCAGCCCACGGGACTCGAGCCGCGCGAGCAGCCTGCTGGCGTAGCCGGCGTCGAGGTCGAGACGTTTCCGCAGGTCAGTGACCGGCAGCGGGTCCTGGTGGGCGAGCTCGAAGAGCACGCGGGCTTCCGGCAGCGAGTACTCGGCGTCCGCCGGCCCTTCGTCGAGCACGCCGATGACACCGGTGTAGAGCCGGTTGAAGGCCCGGACCGCGGCTACCCGCTCGGCCAGCTGTGCGTCGTTCATTGACCACCTCAACAAGTTCGTTGACGAAGTCAAAGATTACTGCGGAAAGCTCCGACGGCAAGGGGTTTTCGGGGAAATGGGAAACCCCGCGATGCTGCCAGGTCGGGGGTCCGCCAGCATCACGGGGTCGTACTGGGTATCGACACCTCTTCGGGTGGCGTTACACCGTGAGCACGATGTGGCCTAGGTCACTCGAATGGGCGACCGCCACGGGGTGAAGAGATCAGCGCATGTAGCCCGAGCGAGCCTGCGCGATCGCGATGAGTTCCTGACGGACCGTCGCGGTGGCGGCGGTGTCGATCGCCCGGTTCAGCGCCCGGCGAGTGCGAACCTCGGCGCGACGGGCACGGAGCTTGGCGGCGATGTTGTTCATCGGTTTCTGCATCCCCTTCGAGGGTCTTGGTGGTTGTGCCTCTAGTATGCACCTTTTTTCACAAGGAATCCAACGAATATCCGGTGATGTGGCGCACTCGCCGATGAATCATCGGCAAACTTGGGTATGCGCCGGAGAGATTGGGGGTGGCCGCGGTCACGTCGAAGCAACCCGCTACAGCTCTCTAGGGCTATCTAGCGAATGAGCTAGATAAGCGTAGCGACGCGCATAGACCGGAAGAGAGCCGGAAAAGCCCAGGTCAGTCGCGGCCGAGCAGGTAGTGGCCGAAGTGCGGGACGGTGAAGGCGATCTGGCCCCGCTCGGCGGAGTACACGAGGCCCTTCTTCATCAGGCTGTCGCGCGCCGGCGACAGCGACGACGGCTTCCGCCCGAGGAACACGGCGACGTCGGCGGTGCCGGCGGGCTCGTCGCGGCCCTGGGTCAGCGAGGCCATCGCCTGCAGGTACTCCCGCTCGGCCGGCGTCGCGCGCTCGTAGCGCGACCCGAAGAAGCCGACCGCCAGCTCCGACTCCGCCTCGGGCGCCGCGACCTGGACGTCCTTGACGGTGATCGGGTCGGACGGCGCCGCGTCCCAGGCCGCCTTGCCGTAGGCCTGGATGAAGTAGGGGTAGCCGCCGGACGCGTCGAACAGCGCGTCGAGAGCTTCGGGCTCGATGCCGGCGTCCTCGCGCTCGATCGGCGCCATCACGGCGAAGTCGGCGTCCTCGCGGTTGAGCCGGTCGATCCGCGCGTACCGGAAGAGCCGCTCGGAGTAGGACTTCGACGCCGAGAGCACCGCGGGCACGTGCGGCAACCCGGCCCCGACGACCACCAGGGGCGCGCCGGACTGGGACAGCTCGTGGCAGGCCGCGCACAACGCCGAGACGTCGTCCGGCTGCAGGTCCTGGATCTCGTCGATGAGCAGCGCGACGCCGGTGCCGACGTCGGCGGCCAGCTCGGCGACGTCGGTGAACAGCTCGACGAGGTCGATCTCGATGTCCCCGGAGTCGGCCCGCCCCTGCGCGGCGGGCACGTCGATGCCCGGCTGCCACCGGTCGCGCAGCTTGGCGTCGGCCTTGTTGGCCCGCAGCGCGAACGCCTTCAGCACGCCGAGCACCTCTTCGACCCGGTCCGGCGCCCGGTGCCGCACGGCGAGGTCCCGGATGGCCCGGTGCAGCGCGGCCGACAGCGGCCGCCGCAGCTCGGCGTCCGGCCGGGCCTCGATCTTGCCCGCGCCCCACTTGTGCCGCACGGCCATCGCCCGCAGCTCCCCGAGGAGCACGGTCTTGCCGACCCCGCGCAGCCCGGTGAGCACGAGACTGCGTTCGGGTCTCCCCCGCGCCACCCGCTCCAGCACCACTTCGAAGGCTTTGAGCTCACGCTCGCGCCCGGCCAGCTCGGGCGGCCGCTGCCCGGCGCCCGGCGCGAAGGGGTTGCGGATGGGGTCCACTCTGCCAAGTTATCGGCGTTTCTAGGGTGAGCCCGATATTCCGCCATAGACGGCTAGGCGTGTCGCCGAGGTTCGACCGGTCGGCCCAGGCTGTGCTTGGGTGGCGAGGTGACCGGCTTCGAGGTGGGTGCCGTGGTGACCGGCACGGTCTCCGCGATTCCGCGGCCCGGCGCCATCGGCCTGTTCGTGGCCCTCGCCGGCGAGCGGCAAGGCTTCGTCGACGTGCTGACCCTGCCGAGGCGGCCGGAGTCGTGGCCCGCGGTCGGCACGACGACGACCTTCGAGGTGCTGGCCCGCCGGCCGGGGCAGGTTCGGTTGTGGCCGCTGGATCCGGAGTTCCGGTCGGGGCCCCTCGACAACGGCGTGTCGGACGAGCAGTGGCGAGCGCGCAAGGCGCGCCACCCGGAGGGCACGGTCCTCACCGCGGAGGTGAGCGACGTCTGCGCCGGCTCGTACCTCGTCCGGTACGAGGGCGGCTGGTCCGTGCTCGAAGACGACGAGGAGCCGCCGGAGGTGGGCACCCGGGCCGCCTACGAGGTGGTGCGCCACCTCGACACCACCCGGCGCACGCTGCTGCGGCCGAGTACATAGAGACGAACAGGTCTGCAGCCCTGCTCGTCCCTACCCCCAGTGCGCCTCTTACGACGCGCCACTAGTCACCGAGGTTCCGTTCCGCGTAGATCTTCATCGCGTCCCGGACGAATTCCGCCGTCGCGCCTTCGAGCCCGTAGCGCGAGTCGTCGACGTACAGCTGTCCCAGGCCCGCGAAGTAGCCCTTCGACACGGTCGAGACCGCCGGTCGCAGCCACTCGTGCAGCCGCCGCGTGATCGCCTGGACCTCGTCGGAACCCGGCGTCGAACCCGCAGCCCGCGCCGCGCCGAACGCCGCCGCGATGTCGAGCTGCTCCTGCTGGTGGGCCTGCTTCTCCTCGGCCGACAACGAACTCCACCACTGGTCACCGCGCCGGTACGCGTCAGCGCCCCAGCGCGAAGTCACTTCCTTCTCGTACTTCGTGTGGTCGAAGCCGTCGAAGACTTCTTCTGCCATCAGTCGTTCACCTCCCTTCAGTTTCCGGAGGGTCGTGCGGACCGAATCGATCTGCCGTCCGATCCGCCGCTGCTCCTGTTCGAGCAGCTCCAGGTGGGTTTCGAGCGCCGCGGCGCTGTCTCGCTGCCCGTCGAGCACCTCGGCGATGGCCGGCAGCCCGAGGCCGAGCTCGCGCAGCAGCAGGATCCGCTGCAGCCGGACGAGCGCCTGCTCGTCGTAGTAGCGGTAGCCGTTGCCGCCGATCCGGCTGGGCTCGAGCAGGCCGACCGCGCCGTAGTGGCGCAGCGTCCGGCTCGTGGTCCCGGCCGAGCGGGCGATGTCCTGGATCGACCACTCCATGACTCCGACGATAGAAGTTGACGCAACGTCAAAGTCAACCGCTAAAGCCTTCTAAGGCTTTCTAGCGTCAGGACTATAAAACCGCAGAAAGCCCGATGAGGATTCGAGCACGGGCCGAGCGGGCATCCACGGAGTAGGTTCGACCAGGCAGCGGCCCGTACGAGGAAGGCTATGACCGTGATACTCCGTCGAGTGGCTCGTCCCCTGCTCGCCACGATCTTCGTGACGGGCGGGATCAATGCGCTGAGGCAGGCCGAGGGCCACGCCAAGGCGGCGGAACCGTTCCTCAACAGCGCGTTCGAAAAGTACGGCGACGTCGTCCCGGCGCAGGTCCCCCGGGACCCGGTGACGCTCGTCCGGATCGACGCCGCGGTGAAGATCGGCGCCGGTCTCGCGTTCGCGGCCGGCAAGGCGCCGCGGCTGGCGGCCGGGCTGCTGCTCGGCAGCCTGGTGCCGACGACGCTCTCGACGCACAGCTTCTGGACCATCAAGGACCCGGGCGAGCGCCAGCAGCAGCAGATCCAGTTCTTCAAGAACGCGAGCCTGGCCGGTGGCCTGCTGCTCGCGGTCAGCGACACGCACGGGAAGCCGTCGGCGGCTTGGCGGGCGCGCCACGCCGCGAAGGATGTCGGCGTCGCGGCCGGGAAGCTGAGCCGCAAGGCCGAGAAGCGCGCGAACAAGCTCGCGAAGCGGGCGCAGAAGGCGCTCCCCAACTGACGCGAAAAGGGCCGCCCCTCGCGAGGGGCGGCCCTTTTTCGTGCGGCTACTTCTCCAGGATCGCGGTGACGCCCTGGCCGCCGGCGGCGCAGATGGAGATCAGGCCGCGGCCGGACCCCTTCTCGTGCAGCAGCTTCGCCAGCGTCGCGACGATCCGGCCGCCGGTCGCGGCGAACGGGTGCCCGGCCGCCAGCGACGAGCCGTTGACGTTCAGCTTCGCCCGGTCGATCGCGCCGAGCGGCGCGTCCAGGTCCAGCTTCTCCTTGGCGAACGCCGGGTCCTCCCACGCCTTGAGCGTGGCCAGCACCTGCGACGCGAACGCCTCGTGGATCTCGTAGAAGTCGAAGTCCTGCAACGAAAGTCCGGCGCGCGCGAGCATCCGCGGCACCGCGTAGGCGGGCGCCATGAGCAGGCCCTCGTCGCCGTGGACGTAGTCGACGGCCGCGGTCTGTGAGAAGGTCAGGTAGGCCAGCACCGGCAGCTTGTGCGCCTTCGCCCACTCGTCGGTGGCGAGCAGGACCGTCGACGCGCCGTCGGTCAGCGGCGTCGAGTTGCCCGCCGTCATCGTGCCGTCCGGGCCGCCGAAGGCCGGCTTGAGCTTGGCGAGCTTCTCCGCGGTCGAGTCCGGGCGCAGGTTCTGGTCGCGCGCGAGCTTGAGGAACGGCGTCACGAGGTCGTCGAAGAACCCGCGGTCGTAGGCGGCGGCGAGCTTCTGGTGGCTGCTCGCGGCCAGTTCGTCCTGGGCCTCGCGGGTGATCTCCCAGACCTTCGCCGTCAGCGCGGCGTGCTTACCCATCGACAGCCCGGTGCGCGGCTCCTCGTTGCGCGGGATCGCCGGGACGATGTGGCCGGGACGGATCTTCGCGACGAGCTTGAGGCGGTCGCCGAGCGTCTTGGCCGCGTTGAGCTGGATGAGGATCTGGCGCAGGTCCTCGTTGACGGCGAGCGGGGCGTCGCTCGTGGTGTCGACGCCGCCGGCGATGGCCGAGTCGAGCTGGCCGAGCGCGATCTTGTTGGCGACGTTGACGATGGCCTGCAGGCCGGTGCCGCACGCCATCTGGACGTCGGACGCGGGCGTCGCGGGCGAAAGCTTGCTGCCCAGCACGCTCTCACGGGCCAGGTTGAAGTCCTTCGAGTGCTTGAGCACGGCGCCGGCGGCGACCTCGCCGATCACCTCGCCCTGCAGCGAGAAGCGGCTCACCAGACCGTCGAGGGCGGCGGTGAACATGTCCTGGTTCGACGCCTTCGCGTACGGCCCGTTGGACCGCGCGAAGGGGATCCGGTTGCCCCCGATGATCGCGACCTTGCGAACGGCAGGCGTTTTCTTCGGCGGCATGACTTCCACCTCTCTGGTCGTGTCCCTCACACTGTAACCTACTAGCGAGTAGGTTAGACTGCGACGTGACGCAGACTGCACGGGAGGCAACCGATGGCTGACAGGTACCAGCAGTTCACGAAAACCCCGGTGGGGAAGTTCGTGGTGCCGAAGCTCGGCCTGCCCAACCCCGCCACGCTGCGCCGGTACCGCCCCGGGCAACCCGCGCTCGAGGGTCCCGCACTTCTGGGTGCCGCGCCCGGCGGACGGCTGGAGAAGACCCTGCGCGACCAGCTGGCCGACGCGGGCATCGAGGTGATCACCACCGCCGCCGACCGGCACGCGGCGCTGGTCTTCGACGCCACCGGCGTCACCGACCCCGCGCGCCTGCGCGAGGTCTACGACTTCTTCCACCCGGTGATCCGCAGCGTCGGCCCGTCCGGCCGCGTCGTCGTCCTCGGCACCCCGCCGGAGCAGGTCGAGGGCCGCGAGCGGATCGCCCAGCGCGCGCTCGAAGGGTTCATCCGTTCGGTGGGCAAGGAGCTGAAGCGCGGCGCGACCGCCCAGCTCGTGTACGTGGCCGACGGCGCCGAAGAGGCAACCGAGTCGACGCTGCGCTTCCTGCTCTCGGCGAAGTCCGCGTTCGTCGACGCGCAGGTGATCCGGATCGGTGCCGAGGGCAAGACGGCGGCTCCGCCCGCGAACTGGGAAAAGCCGCTGGACGGCAAGGTCGCGCTGGTCACCGGTGCGTCCCGCGGCATCGGCGCGGCGATCGCCGAGGTACTGGCCCGCGACGGCGCGCACGTCGTCGCGCTCGACATCCCCGCGCAGGGCGCGGACCTGTCGAAGGTGGCGAACAAGGTCGGCGGGTCGTCGCTGCAGCTCGACATCACTTCGCCGAGCGCGCCCGCGAAGCTCGCGGAGTACCTGAAGGAGCGGCACGGCGGCGTCGACATCGTCGTGCACAACGCGGGCATCACGCGCGACAAGACGCTGGGCAACATGAGCGAGAGCGCGTGGGACTCGGTGATCGCGGTGAACTTGGCGTCGCAGCTCGCGGTGAACGACAAGCTCCTCGCCGATCGCGTGCTGAACGAGAACGGCCGCATCATCGGCGTCTCGTCGATCGCGGGCATCGCCGGCAACGTCGGCCAGACGAACTACGCCACGTCGAAGGCGGGCGTGATCGGCATGGTCAACGTCGGCGCGCCGCAGCTGGCGGCCTACGGCGGCACGATCAACGCCGTCGCGCCGGGGTTCATCGAGACCAAGATGACCGCGGCCGTGCCGCTGTTCATCCGCGAAGCCGGGCGGCGGCTGTCCAGCCTCGGCCAGGGCGGCCTGCCGGTCGACGTCGCCGAGACGATCGCCTGGTACGCGAACCCGGCGTCGGCCGCGGTGAACGGCAACGTGGTCCGCGTCTGCGGCCAGGCCCTGCTGGGGGCCTGAGGTGGCGATCCGCGAACTCGACAGCACGCCGAGCCTGGCCACGCTGTACCCGAAGGCGCTGCTCGGCGGTGTCCTGCGCAAGCCGTCCGGGGATTCGCTGCCGGACACCGAGCTGGTCCGCACGGGCGTGGTCGTCGACCCGGCGCACCTCGCCGCGTACAACACGGTGTGCGGCTTCCGGCTGAGCGACGAGCTGCCGGCGACGTACCCGCACATGCTGGCGTTCCCGCTCCAGATGGCGCTGATGACCGAGCCGGGCTTCCCGTTCCCGCTGCTCGGCATGGTGCACGTGGCCAACCGGATCACCCAGCACCGCGCGCTGCGGGTGGGCGAGCCGCTGACCGTGCGCGTGCGGGCGGAGAACCTGCGTCCGCACGAGAAGGGCCGCCAGTTCGACGTCGTCAGCGAAGCCTGGACCGGCGAGGACCTGGTTTGGCGCGACGTCAGCACCTACCTGCGGCGCGGCTCGGGTTCCGGGTCTTCTTCGCGGCGTGACCAGCTCGCCCCGCCGACCCCGGACGCGATCTGGCGCGTCCCGGGCGACATCGGGCGGCGCTACGCGGAGGTCTCGGGCGACCGCAACCCGATCCACCTGCACCCGCTGACGGCCCGCCTGTTCGGCTTCCCGCGCGCGATCGCGCACGGGATGTGGACGAAGGCCCACGCGCTGGCCGCGTTCGAAGGCCGGCTGCCGGAGGCGTTCACGGTCGACGTCCGCTTCAAGCAGCCGGTGCTCCTGCCGGCCAAGGCGGGCTTCACGTCGTGGGCCACTTCGGAGGGCTGGGCGTTCGAGCTGTGGAGCGGGTCGAAGCCGCACCTGGAAGGCACGATCAGCTCACTCTGACGGCTTCCAGACCGCGCCCTCGATGAGGTCGTTGAAGCCGAGCCAGACGAGGTTCATCATCCAGGACGCCAGCACGCCGTCGGAGATGTCGGGGTGGTCGAGGGCCCAGTCGGCCAGCGACTCGGCCCCGCCGACCAGCGACGCGGCCAGCCCTTCGCCGGAGAACTCGGCCTGCTCGCCGACGCCCTTGCGGGTGCCGGCGGACACCACGAGCGCGGCGACCAGCTGGATCGCGCGCATCCGCATGTCGGTGACCTCGGCGGCGAACGCGCCGCCGACGGTCAGCGCCTGGCGGTGCAGGACCGTCCACGACTCGCGGTACTCGGCGACGAAGCGGTAGAAGGACCGCAGGCCGTGCCAGAGTTGCATGTCCGGCGGGAGGTCGGGCTGCACGCCGGCCTGGATGGCCTCGAGCAGGCGCGTCGCCTCGCGGCGGATGCACGCGCCGAAGAGGTCTTCCTTCGAGCCGAGGTAGGTGTAGATCATCGGCTTCGAGACCCCGGCGACGTCGGAGATCTCGTCCATCGACGCGGCGTGGTAGCCGTGGCGCGAGAAGACCTGGACGGCCGCGTCCAGGATCTGCCGCTCGCGCACCGCACGCGGCAGCCGCCTGGCCCGTTCGGGCGGACGCTGATCTTCCTCTGACACGCTGGACCTCCTCGTTGCTGCCCGGAGACGGTACCGGTCGTTGCCACGCGCGGGTGATTTCGGCACGCTTGCCCGCCTACCTACTGGTGGGTAGTATTACTCCTGGGTAACTGGAGAGGGGTGACCATGGCCGAAAACGCCGGGATGACCAGCGCTGATCGGATCGCGGACCTCCGCGGGCCGGCGCTGCTCGAAGCACTGGAGCGGCTCGACCCGCTGGGCCCGGAGGCTCACGCCCTCGACGTCAACGAGCTCGACCTCAACCCCGGCAACCTCCGCAAGGACGACTTCCGCCGGCTCCTGAACGCCCTGCTGAGGCTGGCCGAGCGCGCCCCGGCGTTCGACCTGAGCAAGGTCGAGCCGGCCCGCTTCGCGTCCCTGGTGGCTTCGGCGTCGCGCGCGCAGCTGGAGAGCGTCGTCGCCGACCGGCCGCTGCGAGAGCGCGTGCTGGACGAGATCTTCGCCCGCATGGGCGCGCACATCAGGTCCGATCGTGCCCGCGACCTGCAGGCAGTGGTCCACTGGCGCCTGTCGGGCGGAGCGGGCGAAGGCGGCTTCGACCGCTACGAGACGGCAATTTCGCACGGCTCCTGCACGGTGAGCCGCGAGATGCGCGCCACCCCCCGGGTCACGATCACCATCGCCCCGGCCGACTTCTTCCGGCTCATCACCCACCAGGCGACCCCGGCGGTGTTGTTCGTCACGGGCCGGATAAAGGTCAAAGGCGACTTGGCCTTCGCGGCCGGCTTGATCGGTTTCTTCGACTTACCGCACCCCGTATAGTCCGCCCGTGCCCCGAAACGCGAAATGGCGCCGCCCCCGCACCCTTCGCGGTGGCCACGTGGTGAACGCGTTCGCGGAGAAGCTGGTGCTCGGCCGCTTGACGCCCGAGCAGTTCACCCAGGTCCTGGAAACCCTGCACATGCTGGGCTCGGTAGGGGCGGGCATAGAGTTGAGCTCCTTGTCGACGGACGTCCTGGTGGACGTGGTCCGCCGCGCATCCCGCGACCAGTTGAAGGCGATCGCGGACCACCCGGAGCTGCGTTCGGTGTTCTTGGACGAGATATTCCGCCGCATGTCGGAACATTTCTCGCCGACCCGAGCGCGTCATGTGGACTTCGTGGTTTCTTGGCGCTTTTCGGAGGGAACAGGAGAGGACGGCTACGACCGTTTCCAGACAGTAATCGAGGACGGCGTGTGCGTTTCTTCGACGGACTTGTCCCGCACCCCGGACACCACGATCACCTTGTCAGTGGACGACTTCATCAGGATGGCGACAGGCAACGCAGCAGTGGCGGCGATGTTCGTGACAGGCCGGGTGAAGGTGAAGGGCGAGTACGCCCCGGCGGTGCGCTTCTCAAGCTACTTCGACATCCCCAAGCCCACGGTGGACTAGCTCGAATGGCCATCTCTTACGATCTCGAAATGGCGACATCATCGTCGCTGGAGCAGGTCGCACGCGCACTGCTCGACGTCGGCGGCCGCCCGTTGGAGCTCTTCGAAGAATCAGTCACGCCCGAACAGATATCCCGCGACGGCGCGGTAACCCCACTTCGCACGTGGGTCCGAGTCTATGAACGCAGCCCTGCGCCATGGTCGCCGCTGGTCACGGACTTCGGAATCACCCCGACTTTGGCCATCGGCTTCAGCATCTACAAACACGACCGGATTTCCGAACAACAGGACGACCTGGTCCGCCTGACCACTGGCCTGCTGGACAAAGTCACCGGAGACGCGGTGCTCTCCGGCATGGAAACGATCTGGCTCATGCGCCGCGCTGGCGAGTTGAGTGTGAACGAGCGGGACGACCTCTGGTCCGAGCACCGCCTCGCCACCCTCCACCAGCCCTATCGACGAGACACCTTGGCCTTCGCAGAGGAGTGAAGGCGCGGTTCCTAGCTGTCGCACGTTGGGGACACCAAACTGTCGGTGTCCACCTTTAGGGTGGTGCCATGAGCCTCGCCGACGTGTACCAGGAGCATGTCCTCAAAGCTATCGCCGAGTTCGATGACCTCGGCCGTGATGCGTTTCTGGACAAGTACGGCTTCGGCCCGTCGCGGCGGTACGTTGTGTTCTATCGCGGCAAGCAGTACGACTCGAAGGCACTCCTGGGCGCAGCCCACGGATTTGCGACTGGTCAGGCGCTTACGGCTGGAGAGTTCAGCGGTGGCCTGCAGACCGTCGTAGCTCGGCTGACCGCGTTGGGCTTTGACTTCCGAGACCTCAACATCATGTCTGCTGCAGGTCTTGCGCCGGGCATTGGCGAAATCCCCGGTTATCCGGAAGGCGCAGTGTTCGCCAGCCGAGCTGAGGTGGCGGCGAGTGGTGTCCACCGTGCGCTCCAAGCGGGCATCGTGGGGACCGGCAAGACGGGTGCCGAGTCCATCGTGTCATCGGGCGGTTACGAGGACGACGACGATCACGGAGATGAGTTGCTTTACACCGGCCACGGCGGCCGGGACAGCCGCGGTCGACAGGTCGCTGATCAGACCTTCGAAGCGCCGGGAAACGCGGCCCTGCGCACAAGCTGGTTGACCGGTGCTCCGGTCCGGGTGGTCCGCGGCCCAGACCGGAAGTCGCCGCACGCACCTGATTCGGGCTACCGCTACGACGGTCTGTTTCGAGTGGACGATGCCGCACTGGTGTCAGGTCAGGGCGGACACCAGATCTGTCGGTTCCGCATGGTGAAGATGAGCGTGGGAGTGGACGTCATCTTTGGCCGGCAAGACGTCTTGTTGTCAGCTGAACTGCACCACGGTGAAGCCCCGCTGGGCAACATCCAGCCTGAACGCAAGCAGGTCGTTACGCAGCGAACTGTTCGTTCGACCGACGTTGTGGAGTACGTGAAGAAGATGTACGACCACACCTGTCAGATCTGCGGTGTCCGCCTGTCGGTGGGTGATGGCAGGGGCTATTCGGAGGGGGCGCACATCCAGGCGCTTGGCGGCTTTCACCGCGGCCCGGACCTGCCGCCCAACGTGCTCTGCCTTTGTCCCAACTGCCACGTGCAGTTCGACCGTGGGGCGATCGTCATCGACTCAGAGCTGACGATCGTTCGCCATGGAAAACCGGCGGGGGTGTTGACCGTGCAGGACTCGCACAACCTCGACAGCAAGTTCCTCCAGTATCACCGCGACGCGCACTCGTGATCAGTTCTCGACGATCCGGCCCTCGATGACCGTCGGCTGCTCCCGCCGCGGCTCCTCAGAAGCCACGACCTCGCTGTCCACCACCATCACCGGCCCCCGCCGGCGGTTCGCGAACCGCACCGCTCGCTTCTCCATCCGCTTCAACCACAGCCGCCGCGCCACCGCGCGCGAAGGCGGCAGGATCAGCAGCAGCCCCAGCACGTCGCTCACGAAACCAGGCACCAGGATCAGCACACCGCCGAGCCCGACCAGCATCCCGTCGGTGAGTTCCTTCTCCGCCGGGCGCCCCGAGCGGGCCGCCGACGTGAATGCCCTCATCGCCTTACCGCCCTCGCGGCGGGCCAGCCAGGAGCCCAGGAACGCGCCGGCCAGCAGGAGGCCCAGCGTGCCCAGGACGCCGACGGCCGAACCCACCGCCCAGATCGCGGCGATCTCAGCGAAGACGTAAAGCACGAACGCGACAGCCATACCTCGTACAACGAACGACCTGTCCGATTTGCTCCCGGCCCCGCCTGATCAGCGCAGCAGCGCCGCGACCATCGACCGCAAGCCCTCCGCCAGGCGGTCCGTCTCGCCCGTCCGCAAAAACCGCAGCATCAGGTCGCTGTGCAGCGAGCCCAGCAGCAAGTGCGCCGTCAAGTCCGCGTCCAGCGAAGGGGCCGCCGAAGCGATCAGGCCTGCCACGTGTGCGTGCCACGACACGTAGATCGGGCTGCTCAGGCGGTCCGTCGAGGCCTGTTCGAACGCCGCCATCACCTTCACGTTGCGGGTGGCCAGCCCGACCACCGCGTCGAAGAACGCCGCCAGGCGCTCCGCCGCGGGGGCGCCCGGGCCCAGTGGGGGCGGGCCCGACGAAACCGCGTCGGACAGCGCCTGGACCCGGGACTCCACCAGCGCGCGCATCAGGCCTTCGCGGTTTCCGAACCGGTGGAACACCGTTCCCTTGCCGACGCCGGCCGCCGCGGCGACGCGGTCCATCGAGACCTCGGCGAGGTCGTGGGACGCCAGCAACTCCTCCGCCGCGCGGAGGATCGCCCGGCGGTTGCGGGCCGCGTCGGCGCGCTCCATCACCACTCCCTCGACAAGTTGACCGTCGGTCCATATAGTAGGCGACCGTAAGTTGACCGTTGGTCCAGTTAGGGGTGCAGATGCGCGCGGTGGTTCAGTACGGCACGGGTGGCCCGGACGTGCTCAAAGTCGAGGACCGGCCCGAACCGGCGCGGAAATCCGGCGAAGTGCTGGTGCGGACCGAGGCGATCGGGGTGCCGTTCTACGAGACGCAGCTGCGGTCCGGGCTGATCCCGGCCGGGCCGGCGCCGGGGGTCTTCGGGCACGAGGCCGCCGGGATCGTGGTCGAGGCCGACGATCCGAGCCTGCACGGCAAGAGGGTCGTCACCGTGTCCTTCACCGGTGGTGCGTACGCCGAAGTCGTCGCCGCGAGTCAGTACACGCTCGTGCCCGACACCATCACGCCCGAGCAGGCGGTCGCCGCTGCCGTTCCGGCCTCCGTGACGCTCGCTTTGATGAACGCCGCGGACGTCAAAGCAGGTGAGACCGTGCTGGTCGAGGCCGCGTCCGGCGCGATCGGCGGCTACCTGGCCCAGCTGGCCGGGCAAAAGGGTGCCCACGTGGTCAAAACCGCCGGCAAGGGGAAAGCCGACATCGACCACGACGACCCGGACTGGCGGCAGAAGCTGCCCGACGGCATCGACGTCGTCTTCGAGTCGATCGGCGGCCCGCGCGCCGCCGAGCTCCTCGCGAAACTCGCGCCGCACGGCCGGATCCTCGCCTACGGCCTGCTCAGCGGCGAACTCCCGACGTTCCCCGTGGCCGGCCTCGTCGCGCGCGGGATCACCCTGATCGGCTTCGGCGGACCGGACGCCTACGGGAAGCGGGTCGCGGCCGTCCGCGCCGAGGCGCTCGGCCTCGTCGCGGACGGCACGCTGACCCCCGTGCTCGACCGCACCTTCCCCCTCGCCGACGTCGCCGCCGCGCACGCGCGCGTCGAGAGCCGCGAAGGCGCCGGCAAGGTCGTGCTCGTCCCTTAGCTCGGCACCTCGTCGAGGTACGCCTGGGCCTGCAGGGTGAACAAATCCGCGTACCCCGCCTTCGCCGCCATCAGCTCTTCGTGCGTGCCGTACTCCGCGACCTTCCCGTGGTCCAGCAGCAGAATCCGCTCGGCTTGGCGAACCGTCGAGAACCGGTGCGAGATGTAGAGCGTCGTCCGGCCTTCGGACAGCTCACGCAGGCGTGCGAACAGGTCGTGCTCGGCTTGGGCGTCCAACGCCGACGTCGGCTCGTCGAGGATCAACAGCGGCGCCTCGCGCTGGAACGCCCGTGCCAGCGCGATCTTCTGCCACTCCCCACCAGACAACGAAACACCCTGGTCGAACCACCTCCCCAACGGGCTGTCGTAGCCGGAAGGCAGCCGCTCGATGCGTTCGTCTGCGCCCGCGCGGCGGGCCGAGTCCTCGATGTGCGGACGATCTTCCAGCCGCGAAAGGTCGCCCAAGCCGATGTTCTCCGCCGCCGTTCCCTGGTACGTCACGTAGTCCTGGAACATCGCGCTGATCCGCTGGCGCAGCTCGTCCGGGTCGTATTCGCGGATGTCGACGCCGTCGAGCAGGATGCGGCCGTCCGTCGGGTCGTACAGCCGGCAGAGGAGCTTGAACAGCGTCGACTTGCCCGCGCCGTTGCGGCCCACCACCGCCACCGTCTCGCCCGGGCGGATCTCGAAGCTCACGTCCTCCAGCGCCGGCTCGTCCGAACCGGGGTAGGCGAAGGTGACCGAGTCGAACTCGATGTGTCCGTCCACTTCGGACGGGAAGGGGCGCGGCGTAGAGGGCGCCGTGATCTCCGGTTTCGTGTCCAGGAACCGGTAGAGCGTGTCCAGGTACAGATTGTTCTCGTACATCCCCGAAAAGGCCGTGAACAGCCCGGACACCGACGTCTGCACGGACGTCGCCGCCGCCGTGTACAGCGCCAGGTCGCCCAGCGTCAGCCGGCCGCCGACCGCCTCCAGGGCGATGTACAGCGCGATCGCCGAGCCCGCGAACGTGCTCAGCAGTCCCCAGGACGTCGAACTGAGGTTGCGGTTGATCGTCAGCTTCCGCTGCCGCTCGTACGAGACGACGCCGAGCCGGCGGAACCGGTCGACGAAGTACGGGCCGAGCCCGAACAGCTTCGTCTCCTTGGCGTAGGTGTCCGTGGTGACCAGCGACGACAGGTAGTCCATCCGCCGCTTGATCGGCGACATCAGGAACGTCAACCAGAACGCGCGCGAGCCGTACTTGGACTGCGAGATGAACGCCGGGATCGGCGCCACCAGCGCCACCAGGGCCAGCAGCGGGCTGATCGAAACGAGCAGTGCGATCATGCTGCCGAACGTGATCAGCGTCCGCACGAGGCCCAGTGCGGAGTTCATCATCGACAGCGGCCGCGTCGGGGCCTCCTGCGCGGCCTGGCGCAGCATGTCGTACGACGTGGACCCCTCGAAGTACGCGAGGTGCAGTTCGCTCGCGTGCGCCATCACCTGGTGGCGGATGGTCAGCGTCATGCGTTCCTGCAGCAGCGACTGCGCGATCGACGTCAGCGCGCTGCTGATCGCGGTCGCGGCGAGCACACCGAACTGGAACAGCGCGACGTTCACGATGTCGGCCGTGGTCCCCTTGCCCTGGATCGCCGCGACGACGGCGTCGAGCAGCAGCTTCGCGATGTACGCGGTCACGGTCGGCAGGAGCCCGGACAGCAGCGTGATCAGCGCCAGGAGGATCGTCAGGACGGGACTCGCCTGCCACGTCAGCTTCACGACCTTCGGCAGGCCGCGAACCGTGCCCGCGACGGACGTCTTCGCGCGCTTGAGCCGCGAGCGAAGGTCCTTCGGCTGGTCTTCCGGTTCGGGTTCGGGGATCTCGACCGGTCCGGTCAGCCCGCTTTCCGGGACGGTCGTCGCGTGCCGCCGTCTTCCTCGCCGCGCCAGCATGAACTCCATGCCGCCCCCACCGCCCGGAATCATTGAGCCTCCACGGCGCCGTGCAGGAAGACGTCGACCACCTGGCGCGTGGTGGCGGGGTCTTCGGCCGGCGCCATCCGCCGGCCGCCGAACAACAGGGTGAGGAACAGCGCGGCCAGCTGCTCGGGGGTCAGCCGCAGCCGGTCCTTCTCAGGCTCGAACAGCTCGGTGATCGCGCCGCGCATGGCGGCCATCGACTCGGCGCGGCCGCCCTTCCACGTGCCGCGCCGGTCCTTGAGGCGCTGCTCGGGGTCGCGCTGCTTGTGCCGGCCGGACGCGTGCAGGGCGCCCATCAGCGCGCCCATCCGCTCGAGGTGCGCGCCGAGCGCGTCGGCGGCCTCGACGAGCCGGTCTTCGAGCGGCTGGTCGATGGGGATGTCGGCGATCGCGTCGAGCACGTGGTCGGGCTTCAGCGCCTCCTCGGTGCAGGCGTCGAAGAGCTCGTCCTTGTCCTTGAACGCGCGGAAGATCGTGCCCTCGCCGATGCCGGCCGCGCGGGCGATCTGGCTGGTGGTCACTCCGGTGCCGTGCTCCATCAGGAGCGGCAGCACCGCGTGCACGATCATGGCGCGCCGGGCTTCGACGCTCATGCCCGGCGCTCTCCGCCGGGTTTCGGGTGCTGGTGTCATGCCTCCAGTGTGCGGAGTGAGTGCTCACTCCGTCAAGCGAGTAACCGCCGGGACGTGCTGGTCACCATCGGTGAGCATTCGTAACGCGCCTGCTCGTCCCCTCGACTTAGAGACGCAACCAACCCGAGGAGAGTGTCGGTGACGCGCGGGTACCCATTCGACGAACACCTGGTCCAGCTCCTGCGAGACGGGCAGAAGTCGCTCTCCGCGCTCGCCGTCCGGGGGCACCACGCCCTCTACGACCACCTCCGCGAGGTGGTGGCCTCGGCGATGAAGGTCGACGCCTTCTACGTCGCGTTGTTCCGCGATCCCGGGCACGTCCTCTACGCCTACCAGTACGACGGTTCGGTCTACGCCCTGCCGGGCCTGCGTGAACTGAACCCGGACGGGCCGACGGGCTGGGTGTTCCGGCACCGCCGGTCCTACCGCTACCGCGACGACGGCGGCGCGGTGCTGAACCGGGGCATCCCGTGGGGCGACCGGGGCCGGCGGTCGGCGGACGCGCTCGTCGTGCCGATGCGCCGGACGGGGACCGACGAAGTCATCGGCGTTGTCTCCGCCCAGGCCTACACGTCGGACAGTTACGGGGACGCCGAACTGGCTGCACTGGAATGGCTCGCCGAAGTGCTGGCCCGGATGTTGTCCACCGAGGAGGAGAACCGCCGGTTCCTGCAGACGCTCGACGACGGCGAACGGCCGGCGGTGACGCGGGTGCTCACGCGGTCGATGGCCGACCTCGTGGTCGAACGGGTCTCCGTCGTGCGGTCGGCGGCCGCCGAACTGCGGGACGCGCTCGAGGCGGACGCGCACCCGCTGCGGGAAGCCGCGCGCGAACTGGTGCGGGAGTGCGAACGGCTCCAGGTCGACACGGCGGAACTGGAGTTCGACTCCTACCGGCAAGCCGCCGAGAGGTTCGAGTCGTTGAGCGGCCGTGAGCGGGAGGTCGCGTGCCTGGTGGCCGAGGGCCTCACGAACGACGAGATCCGGGAACGGCTGCACATCGAACTGCCGACGGTGAAGTCCCACGTCGGCAAGATCCTGCGCAAGTACGGCGTGCGGCAGCGTTCGGCGGCGAGCGCGGAAATTTCCGCCTATCTCGGCAGCGTCCGCCCGCCGGGGTGACTGATACCAAGTATGACCGTCCGGCCGGTTCTTTTTCAGACCATATTGGACGGATTTCTCTTTCGTGCGCGGTTAAGCTGGATCCGGGACGCGAGAGGGGTGCACCGTGTGGTCTTTCCTGGGAGCCTGCCTGTTGGCGTTCTGGTGGCTGTTATTTTCTTTCGGTATCGCCAAATTCCTGCTGCTGCCGCTGGTGAAGTGGGTCCTGCTGTCGGCTTTTTCCGCGCTGGAGGGTGCATCCGGATACCAGAAAACAATCAGGCAAGGCCTCGGGTTTCCGGTGGCCGCCTTGCTGAGCAGGCAGCGGAAGGCTCGGCGTGGTGACCCGGACAGCCAATTCGACATCTTCGTCGTGGAAGTGCTGCTGAGCGTCGTGGTCAGTTCGCTGGTGCAGGGACTCGGGACGACGATCTTGACGGTTTTCGTCGTCGGCGTCCTGGCGGCGATCGGGTTGTGGTGGAACGACTGAACAGGTGAGTGCGTGGTGGGTTTCGAAGTCGAACAAAGTGGCGGGCGATTGTCGTTCGAAGTGCGCGACATCAGCGGCGCCCTGCCCGCGAACAGTGGCGGCGACCTGGGTGACGTGGTCGTCGGTGCCCTGATCCAGGCGCTCGGGCAGCCCACGATCGCCCTGGCGCGTGCGGTCGTCCTGACGGTCAACCGGGCCTACTCCGAGATCCGGATCGAAATGCAGGGAGCGCGGGCGGACACCCGCATCAGGCTGCTCAGGGTGACCGCCCAGCGGTTCAACCAGCACCTGCTGCAGCTCGCGGCGGATCCGCACTGGGACCCGGAGGTGAAGCAGCTGCTGGACCAGGCGCTGCGGGAAGAACTGCGCAAGGAAATCGTCAAGCTGGGCCGAAGCTGACCGGGACGGAGACCATGTCCGAACTCATCCGAAGGACCGGGAGCTCCCCGGCCCGGACCGGCAAAAGCCTTGCGGCGAAAGCGGCCGAGCTCGTCGCCGACGCTGAGCAGAAGGTAGCCACCGCGAAGCAGGGGGCGCGGGTCGCCCTGTCCATCGCCGAACTGCGGGCCGAAGCCGAGATGGTGCAGGACCGACGGGACCGGGGGCACTGGTGACCGACCACCCGCACGACCTCGAAGCGCTGGTGCGGACGCAGATCGAGGAGCCGGCCGCGCGGCGGATCCTCGAGATGCAGGCCGCGGGGCTGATCACCAAGGCGGACGGCGAAATCTTCCGCACTTCGGCCCAGCGGTACAAGGAAGCGGCGTTCGCGCAGTACGCCGGGTTCGACCCCGACGTGCGTTCGCAGCTGGTCCAGGCCCTGCTCGCCGACTACGAGCGCGAAGTGGCCAGGCTGCTGCGGGAGATCGCCGCCCGGCAGGGCGAGCCACCGTCGATCACGGCGACCACGTCCGATCCCGAGCCGGCTTCGGGGCGGCTGCGGTTCCTGCGCGACGCCGTGCAGGGCCTGCGGCGGACCCGAAAAGAGTGAGGGCCGCCCGAAGGCGGCCCTCACCGGCGAAAACTCAGTACGTCATCGCCATCGCGGGGTCAGCCAAGAGCGCGCCGACGTCGGCGAGGAACTCCGAGCCCTGCTGGCCGTCGACCACGCGGTGGTCGAAGCTCAGCGACAGCTGGAGGACCTTGCGGACCTTGATCTCGCCGTCCACCACCCACGGCTGGTCCTTGATCGCGCCGAGGCACAGGATCGCGGACTCGCCCGGGTTGATGATCGGCGTGCCGGTGTCGACGCCGAACACGCCCACGTTCGTGATCGTGATCGTGCCGTTCGCCATGTCCGCCGGGGACGTCTTGCCCTCGCGGGCGACCTCCGTCAAGACCGTCAGCGCCTGCGCCAGCTCCTTCAGCGACATCGAGTCGGCGTCGCGGACCTTCGGCACGATCAGGCCACGCGGCGTCGCCGCGGCGATCCCGAGGTGCACGTAGTCCTTGTAGACGATCTCCTGCGCCTGCTCGTCCCAGACCGCATTGATGTCCGGAGTGCGCTTCGCCGCCAGGCACACGGCCTTCGCGGCGAACGTCAGCGGCGTGACCTTGACCCCGGCGAACTCCCGCGACTTCTTCAGCTTCTCGCGGAACTCCATCATCGGCGTGACGTCGATGGTCAGGAACTCCGTGACGTGCGGAGCGGTGTACGCGCTCTGCACCATCGCCGCCGCGGTCATCTTCCGGACACCCTTGATCGGCACGCGCCGCTCGCGGGTGGTGGGGTCGTAGCCGGACTCCACAGTGGACACAGCGGCCGCCGGAGCCGAGCCGTTGGCCGCCCGCTCGACGTCCTCGCGGGTGATCACGCCACCGTCGGCGCTACCGGTCAGCGCGTGCAGGTCGACACCGAGATCCTTGGCCAGCTTCCGCACCGGCGGCTTCGCCAGCGGGACGTACCCGCCGCGCGGAGTAACCGGAGCAACCGGAGCAGGCGCCGGAGGCGCGGCAACGACAGCAGCGACAGGAGCGGGCTCCGCACCCTTCCGGGCCCGCCGCTGCGTGACCACGGCCTTGGAGCCGTAGCCGACCAGCGGCTTCATCTCTTCTTCTTCGGCCGGAGCGGCAGCGGGAGCCGGCGCCGCGACGGGCGCGGCGGCGCCACCCGGGTCGACGTCGATGGTGAGGATCGGCGTGCCGACCTCCACCGTCTGCCCCGGCTCGACGTGCAGCTCCGTGACGACCCCGGCCCACGGGATCGGCAGCTCGACGGCGGCCTTCGCGGTCTCGATCTCGACCACGATCTGGTTCACCGTCACGGTGTCGCCCGGCTTCACGTGCCAGGACAGGATGTCGGCTTCGGTCAGCCCCTCCGCCGTGTCGGCCAAGGGGAATTGTTTGTACGTGGGCATGGCGCGGATGTCCCCCTTACCAGGCGAGCGAGCGGTCGACGGCGTGCAGCACCCGGTCCAGGTCGGGGAGGTAGTGCTCCTCGAGCTTGGCCGGCGGGTACGGCGTGTCGAACCCGGTCACCCGGAGGACGGGCGCCTCCAGCGAGTAGAAGCACTCCTGCTGGACGCGTGCGGCGATCTCCGACGTCAGCGACGACTCCGACGGCGCCTCCGAGAGCGCGATCAGCCGTCCGGTCTTGCGCACCGACTCGAACACCGGGCCGAGGTCCAGCGGCGAGAGCGTGCGCAGGTCGATGACCTCGAGGGACTTGCCTTCGTCCTCGGCCGCGGCGGCCGCGTCGAGGGCGACCTTCACCGACGGGCCGTACGCGACGACCGTCGCCGTCGTGCCTTCGCGCACGACCTGCGACGAGAAGCACGGGACCGGCGTGCCGGTGACGTCGATTTCGGCCCGCAGCGCACCCGAGTGGTACAGCCGCTTCGGCTCGAAGAACAGCACCGGGTCGTCGGACTTGATCGCCTGCTGGATGCCCCAGTAGGCGTCGACGGCGTTGGAGATGGACACGACCTTGAGGCCGGGGATGTGCGCGAACAGCGACTCCGGCGACTCCGAGTGGTGCTCGACCGCGCCGATCCCGCCGCCGAACGGCACCCGGATCACGACCGGCATCTTGATCTTGCCCTGGGTGCGGTAGTGCAGCTTCGCCAGCTGCGAGGAGATCTGGTCGAAGCCGGGGAAGATGAAGCCCTCGAACTGGATCTCGCACACCGGGCGGAAGCCGCGCACGGCCAGGCCGACCGCGGTGCCGATGATGCCCGACTCCGCCAGCGGCGTGTCCAGCACGCGCTGCTCGCCGAAGTCCTTCTGCAGGCCGTCGGTGATCCGGAAGACGCCGCCGAGCTTGCCGACGTCCTCGCCCATGATCAGGACCTTCGGGTCTTCTTCCATCGCGCGGCGCAGGCCGAGGTTGAGCGCCTTGCCGATGGTGAGTTTCTGGAGGTCGGACATCAGTGCTCACCCGCCGATACGAAGCCGTCGAGGTAGGCCAGGAACTCTTCGCGCTGCGCGTCCAGCACCGGGTTGCCCTCGGCGTAGACGTTGCTGAAGATCCGCTCCGGCGGTGGCTCCGGCATGTTGAACGTGTACTCGCGCAGGTCGGCGGCGAACGCGTCGGCGTCGGCCTGGACGCTGTCGAAGTAGTCGTGGTCGGCGTAGCCGTTGCGCGCCAGGTACGCGCGGACGCGCTCGATCGGGTCCTTGAGCTTCCACTCCTCCAGCTCGTCGGAGAGCCGGTAGCGGCTGGGGTCGTCGGTCGTCGTGTGCGCGTCCATCCGGTAGGTGAACGCCTCGATCAGCACCGGGCCGTTGCCGTGCCGGCACTCGTCGAGCGCCCAGCGGGACACCGCCAGGCAGGCCAGGACGTCGTTGCCGTCGACGCGGATGCCGGGGAAGCCGTAGCCGCGGGCGCGCTGGTACAGCGGCAGGCGCGACTGGCGCTCGGTCGGCTCGGAGATCGCCCACTGGTTGTTCTGGCAGAAGAACACCAGCGGCGCGTCGTAGACCGCGGCCCAGACGAATCCTTCGTGGACGTCACCCTGCGAAGTGGCACCGTCGCCGAAGTAGCAGATCGTCGCTTCGCCGTCGTCGTCGCCGACCTTGCCTTCGAACTTCTGGCCCATCGCGTAACCGGCGGCGTTGAGCACCTGGTTGCCGATCACGATGGTGTACGGGTGGAACCCGTGGCCCTGGTAGTCCCAGCCGCTGTGGTCGGTGCACCGGAAGATGCCCAGCAGGTCCTTCATGTCGACCCCGCGCGCGTACGCGACGCCGTGTTCGCGGTAGCTGGGGAACGCCATGTCGTTCGCCTTGAGGGCGCGGCCGGAGCCGATCTGCGCGGCCTCCTGGCCGAGCAGCGGGACCCAGATGCCGAGCTGGCCCTGGCGCTGCATCGCGTTCGCCTCGCGGTCGGCCCGCCGCACCAGCACCATGTCGCGGTACAGGCCGCGGAGTGCTTCGGCGTCGACGTCCTCGACGTACTTGTCGAACTGGGGCGAGGGAACCCGTTCGCCTTCGGGGGTGAGCAGCTGAGTCAGCTCAGCGCCACCTTCGCTGGTCGCTCGCAACCCGGCGATCACCTGTTCGGGGGAGGGCTGGGCCGCGACCGCGGCGGGGCCGTCTCCAGGCTCCGGGTGCGTCCACTGTTCGGACGGCATGCGCTGTACTCCTCGGTGTCGGTGCCTCTGGCGGCCGCTTGTGGCGACCACAGCGACTGCACCGGCGGGGACCAGCGCATCGGGTCCGAAGCGCTCGGTCACCGTCGGCGTTGACGGTTCTCGCCGACATCCTGGCACGAAGGTCCACGCTTTGGTGAGTCACGGATACTGATTTGTTGCTGAGAAAGGGCCCCTGAACAGGGGAAACGCTAGGAAGCCCGAGCATCGGACCTACGAGAGTCGGGTGCCGGTCGCCGTGCTCACCAGGCGTGGCGTGCTCGGGTGATCGCGTGATCACCCGAGCCGGGGACGACGTTGTGATGTGCCGCACGCTCTCGCCCCCGTGGCACGATGGGCCACGTGGAGCAGAAATCCGTGCGTGAATCCGTCGTGACGTCGTGGACCAACGACGTCATCCCGAGTCTGTCCGGGCTGGTGGCGATCCCCGCCTTGTCCCCGGCCTTCGACGCCGAATGGGCGAAGAGCGGCCACCTCGCCGCCGCCGTCGAGCACGTCCGCGAGTGGATCGCCGCGCGCGATCTGCCCGGCGCGACGCTGGAGGTCGTCCAGCTCGAAGACCGGACCCCGCTGTTGCTCGTCGACGTCCCGGCGACCCCGGGCGCGGCGGACAAGGGCACCGTCCTGATGTACGGCCACCTCGACAAGCAGCCCCCGGTGGGCGGCTGGTCCGAGGGCCTCGACCCGTGGACCCCGGTGATCCGCGACGGCCGGCTGTACGGCCGCGGGTCCGTCGACGACGGCTATTCCGGCTACTCGGCGACGACGGCGATCGAGGCGGTGCACGCGGCCGGCGGCGAACACGCCCGCGTCGTGCTGCTCCTGGAGACCGGCGAGGAGTCCGGCAGCCCGGACCTGCCCGCCTACGTCGAGCACCTGGCCGACCGCATCGGCACCGTCTCGCTGGTGGTCTGCCTCGACGCCGGCGGCAGCGACTACGAGCGGTTGTGGCTGGTCACGAGCCTGCGCGGGATGGTGCACCTCGACGTCACGGTGCAGCTGCTGGGTGCGGCGCAGCACTCCGGCATCGCGAGCGGTGTCGTCGCGAGCTCGTTCCGGATCCTGCGGCACCTGATCGAACGCCTCGAGGACAGCGCGACCGGCGAGCTGCTGCTGGACGAGCTCAAGGTCGACGTCCCGGCGAACCGGCTCGCGGAGCTCAAGGCCGTCTCGCAGGACTTCCCGGAGGCGCTGACGAAGGCGTTCCCGCTGGTCGAAGGCGGGCGCGTGATCACCGAGGACGCGCTGGAGCTGATGCTCAACAACGCGTGGCGCCCGACGCTGTCGGTGATCGGCGCCGACGGCTTCCCGAAGCCCGCCGACGCCGGGAACGTCCTGCGCGAGAGCACCACGCTGACGCTGAGCTTCCGCCTGCCGCCGACGGCCGACGCCGAGAAGGCGCTCGAAGCCGTGAAGCGCGTCCTGACCACGGACGTCCCGTACGGCGCGAAGGTCACGCTCGGCTCTACGCAGGCGGAGAGCGGCTGGAACGCGCCGACCGAGTCGCCGTGGCTGACGACGGCCCTGCGCACGGTCAGCGACGAGGTCTTCGGCCGTCCCCACCGCGCGACCGGCATGGGCGGCTCGATCCCGTTCATGGGCCTGCTCTCGCGGAAGTACCCGGACGCGCAGTTCCTGGTCACCGGCGCGTGCGGAGCCGACTCGAACATCCACGTGCCGGACGAATGGCTGCACCTGGATTACGCGCAGCAGGTCACCGAGGCCGTCGCGCACATCCTGGACGCCCACGCCCGCGGCTAACCGCAGGCCTCGCGCAAGGTCGCGGCGGCCGTCCGCAGGTAGGCCGGGAACTCCTGCCGCCCGCCTTCGTCGATCCAGCGGTCGAAGGCGTCGCCGAAGACGATCGCCGCGACCTGCGCCGCCGGTTTCGCCAGCTCAGAGCGTGTTCCCCGGCGTTCCAGGGCGTCCTGGATCGCGGCCGTGATCGCCGCGCCCTTGCTCCGCTCGCGTTCGCGGAGTTCGGCGCTCGAAGCGATCACGGCCCGGCGTTCCGGCGACGGGTCGACGAACTGCGTGACCCGCGTACCGACCTCGGCCAGCGCGGCGAGGGCCGTGCGAAGCGGCGACTCCGCCTCTTCGGCGGCGAGGACGGCTTCGGCGACCGCGGGCGGCAGCTGCTCCGCGCCGGCGAAGAGGACTTCGCGCTTGTCGGGGAAGTAGCGGAAGTAGGAGCGGCGCGTGATCCCGGCGCGCTCGGCGATCTGCGTGATCGTCACGGCGTCGTACCCGTGCTCGGCGAACAGCTCCAGCGCGGCTTTCCGCAGCCGGTCCGCGGTCCCGGGATCCCATCTGGCCACGCCTCAGCCTAGCTGACGTCTCAGTGTGTCATCACGTGCTAGGGTCAGTGACGACACACTGAGACATCACGGGAGTCGACATGGAGATCTGGGTACTCGGCGCTTCGGGCCGCACCGGCCGGGCCATCACCGCCGAACTCGAGCGCCGGGACGTGCCGGTCGTGCTGGTGGGACGCAACCAGGAACGCCTGGCGGCGACCGGCGCGAAGTACGTCGTCGCCGACGGCGTCGACGCCGTGGCCGCCGAAATCCGGCGGCAGCGACCGGCGGTCGTGATCAACACGATCGGCGAGTACGCCACCACGGCGGCGACGATCGCCCGGGCCTGCCTGCCCGGCGGCCACTACGTCGACATGGCCGCGGACCCGATCGCGGTCCGGCGGCTGCTCGACCTGCACGAAGAGGCCCTGGCCGGCGGCAGCACCTTCGTGACCGGCGCCGGGTTCGGTGTCCTGGCGACCGAGGCCGTCGTCGCGAAGCTGTGCGAGGGGCGTGACACGCCGAGCAGCGTGGAGGTCGACGCGCTGGCCTCCGTCGCGTCGGAGGGCGGGACCGTGGGGGTCGCGCTGGCCGCCAGCATCGTCGACGCCCTGACCGCGGTCACGGCCAGAGGCGCGAAGCCGCGCACCCTCGTCCTGCCGGACGGCGAGTCGGCGAAGGTGGCGGGCGTCGACTCGGGCGAGCTGATCGCCGCCCAGCGCGCGAGCGGCACGCCGGACGTCACGGTCTTCTCCGGGCTCGCCCCGACCGCCCCGGTGGTCCGGGCCCTGGTCCCGCTGCTCGGACGGGTGGTGTCGATCCCGGCCGTGCGCCGCTTCGCGGTCCGGCGCCTCGCGGCCGCCCGCACGAAGCCGGCACCCCGCCCCCGCACGCACACGTGGGGGCACGCGGTCGTCACCTGGCCCGGCGGAACCACCCGCGAGGGCTGGCTCCGCGCGGACGAAGCCATGGACTTCACGGCGGCGGTCGTGGCCGAGACGGCAGCCCGCCTGGCCCGCGGCGAGGGCAAACCCGGCGCGCACACCCCGGCGTCGGCCCTCGGCGCGGACGTCGCCGAAGCGGCGGGCGGGACCCTCCTGCTCTAGGCGAGCCGGGTCAGCTGGACCGAGACGTCCAAAGTGGATTGACCACCGCCGGTGAAGATGCCCTTCAACGGCGCCACATCGGCGTAGTCCCGGCCCATGGCCACCCACACGTGCCGCGGCCCGACCGGGATCGCGTTCGTCGGGTCGTACGCCCACCACCCGCCGGTCCAGACGTCGACCCACGCGTGGGACTCGCCTTCGACCACCTCGCCGAGCTTCGCGTCCGGTTTCGTGTGCAGGTAGCCCGACACGTACCGGGCGGGGACGCCGATCGCCCGCAGCATCACCAGCGTCACGTGCGCGAAGTCCTGGCACACGCCTTCGCGGGCCTGCCAGGCGTCCGTCGCGGTCGAGTGGACGCCCGTGGTGCCCGGCTGGTACTTGAGCTGCTTGTTCACCCACTCGCACACCGCCAGCACCGCGTCTGCCGGGTCTAGGCCGCGGCGCAGCGCGCGGGCTTCGCGCGCTAGGGCGAGGTCGCGCGGGGTGTAGTCGGTCGGGGTCAGGTACTCGGTGCGGTGGTCGATGACGGTCTCCGAGCGCAAGTCCTTCCACGCCGCCGTCCGGATCGGTTCCGCTTCGTCCGCCGTCTCGACCACCGAGGTCGCCAGCACCGTGAACTCCGTGTGCGGCGCGTGCAGGTCGAACGACGTCACGACCGTGCCCCAGTAGTCCGTGTACCGGTAGGCGCGGGTGGCCGGGGCCGTCTCGATCCGGGTCGCCACCGTCGTCTGGCGGCGGTCCGAGCGCGGGGTCAGCCGGGCCTCGTTGTACGACTGCGTCGCCGGTGTCGCGTACCGGTACCCGGTCCGGTGCGCCACCCGCAGCTGCCACGTCACAGCGAAACCTCCGCGCCGCTCCACGCCACCCACGGCGACGTGCTGAAGTACTGCATCGACACCGCTTCGCCGATCTCCTTGATGGACGTCTGCAACGCACCGAGCCGCCGGGGCAGGTCGGTGAGCAGCTCCGACGGGCGGAGGAACTCCAGCTCGCTGCGGGCCCGGCCGAGCTCGCGCAGGGCCTCGGACTTCTCGTTGGTGCGCGCGCCGCCGCCCGGGTCGAGCCGCTGCAGGCACTCCTCGGCCTGCCGCAGCGCGTGGAACACCGAGCGCGGGAACAGCGTGTCTCGCAACAGGAACTGCACGACGCGGCCGGCGTCCAGCGCGCCCCGGTAGGTGCGCAGGTAGGTGTCCTGCGCGCCGGCCGAGCGCAGCACGGTGATCCAGCCCGGCGAGGACGCGCGGTCCGCGACCCGGGACAGCAGCAGCCGCACCACCATGTCGGCGCGTTCGATCGAGCGGCCGAGCACCATGAACAGCCAGCCGTCGTCCCGGCTCATCGTCGAGTCGGCCAGCCCGGCGAACATCGCCGCACGCTCCTCGACGAAGGACAGGAACGCGTGCGGCCCGGCGCGCCGGGCGTAGCGCTGCCGGTCGGGCACCGCGTTCCAGGTCGCGTTCAGACATTCCCACAGCTCGGTCGAGACGACTTCACGGGCGCCGCGGGTGTTCTCGCGCGCCGAATTGATCGAGCCGACGATCGACGCGGGGTTGTCCTTCCCGTACGCCACCAGCTCGGTCAGCTTCCACACGTCCAGGGACTCCGTGCTCGCCGGGTCAATGCCCAGCACGGCCAGGAGCTGGCGGCTCGCGTGGTCCGGGTCGACGGTCGCGTCTTCCAGCAGCTGGTGGACCGAGACGTTGAGGATCCGGGAGGTGTCGTCGGCGCGTTCGACGTACCGGCCGATCCAGTACAGCGACTCCGCGTTGCGTGCCAGCACTTCGAACCTCCCTAGCTCTGCTGTTGCTGCTGTTGCTGCTGGGACGTCGTGAGCTCCGGCCCCTGCTCGGTGACCAGTCCATCCACAGTGGACATCGCCCCGAGTGCGGGCTGCTCCAGCTCGCGTTCGGCCGTGGACGCGCGGGACGCCAACACCCAGGTGTCCTTCGAGCCACCGCCCTGCGAAGAGTTGACGACCAGGCTGCCCTCCGGCAGTGCCACCCGGGTCAGGCCGCCGGGGAGCACGAAGATGTCCTTGCCGTCGTTGACGGCGAACGGCCGCAGGTCGACGTGCCGTGGCGCGAGCCGGTCGGCCACCTTGGCCGGCACGGTCGAGAGCTGGACCACCGGCTGCGCGATCCAGCCGCGCCGGTGCGCGCGCACCTTGCGCCGCAGCGTGTCCAGCTCCTTCTTGGTCGCCTCCGGGCCGAACACGATCCCGTAGCCGCCGGAGCCCTCGACCGGCTTCACGACCAGCTCGTCCATGTGGGCCATGACGTGGTCGAACTCGTCCGGCAGCCAGCAGCGGAAGGTGTCCACATTGGGCAGCAGCGGCTTCTCGTTCAGGTAGTACTTCACCATCTCCGGCACGTAGGTGTAGACGAGCTTGTCGTCGCCGACGCCGTTGCCGATCGCGTTCGCCACGACGACGTTGCCCGCGCGGGCCGCGTTCTGGATGCCGGCGACGCCGAGCACGGAGTCCGGCCGGTAGTGCACCGGATCGAGGAACTCGTCGTCGATCCGCCGGTAGACGACGTCGACCTGGCGCTCCCCCTCGGTGGTCCGCAGGTAGACGACGTTGTCGCGGCAGAACATGTCCCGGCCCTCGACGAGCTCGACGCCCATCAGCCGGGCCAGCAGCGAGTGCTCGAAGTACGCCGAGTTGTGGATGCCGGGGGTGAGCACGACGACCGTCGGGTCGGCCACGTTCGCCGCGGCCGCCGCGCGCAGGGCCCGGAGCAGGTGCGACGCGTAGTCGCCGACCGGTCGCACGCGGTGCTGGGCGAACAGGTCGGGGAACACCCGCGCCATCGTGCGCCGGTTTTCCATCACGTACGACACCCCGGACGGGTTGCGGAGGTTGTCCTCCAGCACGCGGAACGTGCCCTCTTCGTCACGCACGAGGTCCACACCGGACACGTGGATGCGCACGCCGTTGGGCGGGGTGATGCCGAACGCCTCCCGCTGGAAGTGTTCGCACGAGGTGATCAGCCTCCGCGGCAGCACGCCCTCGCGCAGGATCAGGCGGTCGCCGTAGATGTCGGCGAGGAACGCCTCGAGCGCGCGGACGCGCTGGGCGACGCCGCGCTCGAGCTTCGTCCACTCCGCCGCCTGGATCACCCGCGGCACCAGGTCCAGCGGGAACGGCCGCTCCTGCCCGGACAGCGAGAACGTGATGCCCTGGTCGACCATCGCCCGGTCCAGCGCGAGCGACCGCGAGTTGAGGTCGTGCGCGTCGAGAGCCGCGATCGACTCGTACAGCGCCCGGTACGGGCCGCGGACCGTGCCGTCGGCGGCGAACATCTCGTCGTACGCGCCGGCGTGCGGCCGCGCCGGCGAGAGGTATCCCTCGAACCGGTCTCCCGGACGGGTGATCCGGCTGGTCGCCGCCGTCCTCGCGCGTCGACCGGAGGGGGGCAGCCGCGGCGGGGTGGCGTTCATGGTCGACATCCTTACTCACGCCACGGGGTGGGCGCGATACCCGCGGTGCGACGCGCGCCGTCGTAAACATCGCCGTAACTTCACAGTGCTGTGCTTTGGTATGGATGAGTGGCAATATGCGTGCTCTCACGAACTGAGAACTACGAGGAGTGACGACGTGGCCCGAGGAACCCAGCTCAAGGCGATCGCCCTGCTGCCTGCGTTCGCCCTGGTCGGCTTGACCGTGGCGTGCGGAGCGGGAGGGAGTGGCGCGGGCGACGTCAAGCCCAGCAGCTCAGCCGCCGCCCCGGGCGCCGGCGGTGACTTGGGCGCGGTCGCCAAGGACGACAAGCTGGCGGCCATGGTCCCGGATGCGGTCAAGACGGACGGCAAGATCCTGGTCGGCCAGGACCAGAGTTACCCGCCGAACGAATTCCAGGACGAGAGCGGCAAGGTCACCGGCTTCGACGTGGACCTCGGCACCGCGATCGGCCAGAAGCTCGGCCTGAAGATGGAGTTCCAGAACGCCGCCTTCGACGGGATCATCCCGGGCATCCAGGCCGGCAAGTACGAGCTCGCGATGTCGTCGTTCAGCGTCAACGCCGAACGGCTCCAGATCGTCGACATGGTCAGCTACTACAAGGCGGGGACGTCGCTCGGCGTGCTGAAGGGCAACCCCGACAAGCTGAACGTCGACGACCTGTGCGGCAAGAAGATGGGCGTGCAGAAGGGCACCACGCAGGTCGACGACCTGCAGACCCGGTCGCAGAAGTGCACTTCGGCCGGCAAGCCGGCGATCGACGTCACCCAGCTGCAGGCCCAGACTGACGTGAACCTCGCGCTCACCGCGAAGCGCGTGCAGGGCGAGCTGGCCGACTCCCCGGTCGTCGACTACGCGGTCAAGCAGACGAACGGGCAGCTGGAGGTCGTCGGTGAGCCGTACGACACGGCGCCCTACGGCATCATCCTGAAGAAGGACAGCGGCGACTACGGCAAGGCGGTCCAGGCCGCGGTCCAGGCCCTGATCGACGACGGCACCTACAAGAAGATCCTCGACAAGTGGGGTCTGTCCGGGGCCGGCGCGGTCACCAAGTCGGAACTCAACCCGGCGGCTTCCTGAGCCGGGCAGAGAGGGCTCAGCGAGTGTCCAGTTCTTCCGACGCGCCTCCCGATGAGCGGGAGGCCGTCGACACCAAGCCCATCAAGGCCGTCCCGGTGCGCCACTACGGGCGCTGGGTGGCCGGGGTGGTCGTCCTCTTCGTCGCCTTCATCGTCGTTCGCAGCATCGTCACGAACGACAACTTCGGCTGGCCCACCGTCTGGGACTACATGTTCAACGACCGCGTGCTGCGCGGTCTGCAGAACACCCTGATCCTGACGGTGATCTCGATGCTCATCGGCATCGTGGGCGGGGTCCTGCTGGCGGTCATGCGGCTGTCGCCGAACCCGCTGACCAAGGGCGCCGCCGGCATCTACATCTGGCTGTTCCGCGGCACCCCGCTGATCACGCAGCTGGTGTTCTGGAACTTCCTCGCGTTCGCCTACCCGCGGCTCGGTCTCGGGATCCCCTTCGGGCCCGAGTTCGTTTCGTGGGACACGAACACGCTGATCAACCAGTTCACGGCGTCGCTGCTCGGCCTCGGGCTCAACGAGGCCGCGTACATGGCGGAGATCGTGCGCGGCGGGATCCAGTCGATCGACAGCGGTCAGCTGGAGGCGGCGTCCGCGCTGGGTATGAAGCGGACGACCACGTTGCGGCGCATCGTGCTGCCGCAGGCGATGCGGGTGATCGTGCCGCCAACCGGGAACGAGACGATCGCGATGCTGAAGACCACGTCACTGGTGGTCGCGATCGGCTACTACGAGCTGATGGTCGCGGTCCAGACCATCTACGCGCAGAACTTCAAGACGATCCCGCTGCTGCTCACCGCGGTGATCTGGTACCTGTTCATGACGTCGATCCTGACCGCCATCCAGATCCAGATCGAGAAGTACTTCGCCCGGGGTACCTCGCGGGCCGTCACCCCGCGGACCGGACTGGGCGCCCGGTTGTTCGGCCGGGGTGGAGGGAACGTCACATGACCCCCGTGGTTTCCGCGCAGAAGATCCACAAGAGCTTCGGCAGCGTCGACGTCCTCAAGGGCATCGACCTCGAGGTGCACGAGCGGGAAGTGCTCTGCCTGATCGGGCCGTCCGGCTCGGGCAAGTCGACGCTGCTGCGCTGCATCAACCACCTCGAAAAGATCGACGCCGGCCGGCTCTACGTCGACGGCGTGCTCGTCGGCTACAAGCAGCGCGGCGACAAGCTGCACGAGCTGCGCGAGAACGAGGTCGCGTTCCAGCGCAAGGACATCGGCATGGTGTTCCAGCGCTTCAACCTGTTCCCGCACATGACGGCGCTCGAAAACATCATGGAGGCGCCGATCCAGGTCCGGCGCGAGCCGAAGGCCCAGGTGCGGGAGCGCGCGCTGGAGCTGCTGGACCGCGTTGGCCTCGCCGACAAGGCGAAGAACTACCCCGCGCAGCTGTCCGGCGGGCAGCAGCAGCGCGTCGCGATCGCCCGGGCGCTGGCGATGCAGCCGAAGCTGATGCTGTTCGACGAGCCGACGTCCGCGCTGGACCCGGAGCTCGTCGGCGACGTCCTGGGCGTGATGAAGCAGCTCGCCAAGGACGGCATGACCATGGTCGTCGTCACGCACGAGATGCAGTTCGCGCGCGAGGTGGCCGACAAGGTCCTGTTCATGGACGGCGGGGTCGTCGTCGAGGCGGGACCGCCCGAGCAGGTCATCGGGAGCCCGCGCGAGGAGCGGACCAAGTCGTTCCTCGCCCGGGTGCTGAACCCCAACGCCTGATAGATCTGGGCGGCGGAAACGGTGTTCCGGCACCGTTTCCGCCGTTTCTTCGCTACCTTGATGGCGGGGTGAGGGAGGGGGAGCCCGCATGTCGACCGAAAGTGCGCTGCCGCCGCTCGACCCCTTCGCGGGCATCCCGGACCGCCGCTACGAGGTCAAGGCCTCCGAACTGCTGAAACCCGGCAACGCGGGCCTGATGCGCTGGCGGCGTCAGGCCACGAACGCCCCGATCGTCTACGTCGAGGACGCCTACATCACCGGGACGCTGGACCTGCGCGCCGCGGACCTGAAGTACCTGTTCCGGTTCGAGCGCTGCCGGTTCGAGCAGCCGCCGGACGTGCGCGAGGCGAACCTGCTCGGGCTCGTGTTCCGCAAGTGCTGGCTGCCCGGGCTCAAGGCCCGCAACATGCGCAGCCGCAACGACGTCCGGCTGATCCGCAGCGTCGTGCAGGTCGACGGCGACCGGCGGGAGATCGAAGAGACGACCGTGCAGCGCGGCGACGACCGCGAACGCGGCATGCCGAACGCCGCGGTCAACCTGACCGACGCGGTGATCGAGGGCTCGATGGTGCTCACCCGCACCGTCATCTCCCACCCGCACGGCAAGGCCATCCAGGCCGACCGGCTCGTGCTGACCGGCGCGCTGCTGGCCTACCGGATGGTCGCGAACGGCGAAGTCCGGCTCCCCGGCGTGCGGACCGGCGGTAACGTGAACTTCTCGGGCGCCACGCTGAACAACCCGGACGGCTTCGCGCTCAACGGCAACGGCCTGCACATCGGCGGCAGCCTGCTGTGCGAAGTCGACAACTACGGGCCGGCCAGCCAGCGCAAGCGGTTCTCCGCCACCGGGATCATGTACCTGCCGAGCGCCACCGTGGACAGCGACATCTCGCTGCGCGAGGCCAAGCTGACGGTGTCCCAGCACGGCCCGATCGCCGTCGACGCGTGGAAGTCCAACGACCCGTACATCGACCCCCGGCCGGCGCTGGTCGCCGACCGGATGCGCGTCGACGGCAACGTGGAGCTGTCGGACGGCCTGCAGGCGCTGGGCACGCTGCGCATGGTGAACGCCCGGATCGGCGGCTCGCTGCGGCTGGCCGGCGCCGAGATCCGGGTCGAGCGCGGCAAGACGGTGCCGTACTACGACCGTGCCCTGCACCTCGACGGCACCGAGATCGGCGGCGACATCGAGGCGACGAGCCTGCGCGTCCCGGCGGGGCAGCTGCGCCTGGCCGACGTCACCGTCGGCGGCAACTTCCTGGCCTGGAACTCGATGTTCCGCCACCCCGGCCGCGACGTGTTTTCGGCCCGCCGCTCGAAGATCGCGGGCAACTTCCAGCTCACCGACGCCACCATCCACGGCACGCTGCGCCTGCAGGGTGTGGACGTCGGCGGCAGCATCAACCTCGCGGGCACCCGGCTCACAGACCCGGGCCGCCGCGCGACCAGCAGTTATTCCCTCGACGTCCGCACCGGCCGGGTCGGCCGCGACCTGACGCTCCGGGACAACAACGGCCGCCCGTTCGTGGCCGAAGGAGGCGTCAACCTCGACGGCGCCCAGGTCGCCCGGCGCGTGGACCTGCGCGGTTCCCAGCTCGGGTCGTTGCCGCCGTTCGGCGTGGCCCTCGACGCGGGCGACGTCGCCTCGGACGAGTTCATCCTGACCCCGAGCAGCCCCCCGACGGGCCGGATCGTGCTGCGCCGGGCCCACTGCGGAACGCTGAGCGACAACAACCAGTTCTGGGCGGCCTCCGACGGCATCGAGCTGGAGGACTTCCGCTACGACGCCCTCAAGAAGGGCATCCCCCTCGACGACGACAAGGCCCTGGACGAGCGCATCGAGCTGCTGCGCAAAGCGATGCGCGGGTATCGCCCGGGCCCGTACGACCAGCTGGCCCACATGCTCCGCGCTGCGGGAAACGAAGAGCACGCCTCGACGGTGGCCCTGCGCAAGCAGCAGTTCCGCTACGAGGCGCTGGCCCGCGGCTTCAAGTTCTTCGGCCCCGGGGTGCGGCTCTGGAGCTGGCTCCAGCGCTCGATGGTCGGCTACGGCTACCGCCCGGTCCGCGCGCTCGGCTGGCTGTTCACGCTCCTGGTCCTGGGCAGCCTGTGGTTCGGCCTGGGCTCGGACGACTGTGTGTACGACCGAACGGGCCGCTACGTGGCCAGCGGCCCCCGCTGCGTGGTGAACCAGCAGGACACGGGGCTGCAGTGGAACCCGGTGATCTACACGGCGGACCTGCTGGTCCCGATCGTCGACTTCGGCAACAAGTCCAAGTGGTACATGCACGACACGGACAAGTGGGTCGCGGCGGGCTTCACGGCCTCGGGCTGGATCCTGGCGACGACCGTGGCGGCCGGCGTGAGCCGCATGCTGCGCCGGGAGAACTAAACTTCTTTGCCTCAGTCCGGTTTGCGGTCGCGGTGGGCCGGGTGACGGTCTGCTCGCCGAGCGCGGTCATAATCGCCTCGACCAGCTGCTAGGCCCATGGGGGCTCGTGGCATTGGCGATCACGATGAGTTCGCGGCGGCCGGCTTTGACGATGCCGGCCGGGCCGCCGCAGCGGAGAGGCTTCCCGCACCGCCAGGTGGCGGCCGGCGTGAGCCGCATGCTGCGCCGGGAGAACTGAGCCCGGCCCCGCCAGGACCCCCAACCAGCCCCCACCCTCTCCGGGGGGCGTCCCCAGGTCCAGTCTATCGGCGAGGCCCGACAATCCGGCCCCCAGAAGCCTTCCCAGCCGAAGCTGTCCACATCACCCTTCTACCATCCACAGGCCGTTCCCTAACGCCGGTCTCTGACATACCCTCGGTATGTTCCCTCAGTGTG
>NZ_JBFAZA010000051.1:0-54925 GCF_040681595.1 Amycolatopsis sp. NPDC051716
CCCACGCCGGCCTTCGTTGCTTACACCCCCCCCACGGCCACATTGGGGCGCTCTTCCCGGACGTCAAACAACTTGCGACGCGCGACACTAGCCGCTGATCAGTTTCGAACCGGGCCCCGACGGCCGGCCCCTCGCCCTGCACGGGATGACCGCCCGGTTCCGGGTCCGCTAACCCACGCGCCGCTCCAGCACCTGCCCGACCCACGCGTCGACGGTGAACCGGACCGTCGGGCGGAACCCGTGACTCTCGTAGTACCGCTGCAGTCCACCGTCGCCGCCGGCCCAGCAGTCGACGCGCACGAGGTCGATCCCGCGCCGCCGCGCCTCGTCGAGTGCGTACTCGAGGAGGCGGCCGCCGACGCGGCGGCCGGTGAACCGCCGCGACGTGATGAGGAGCCGGATGTACAGCTCGCGCTCGCCGACCGCGGGCACGTGCGGGTCGTGCTCCTCCGAGACGATCAGCGCGCCGGCGGCCTCGCCGTCGACCACCGCGATGCGCAGCCCCGGGTCCGCCGCCATGCCCTTGACCCGCTCGACGCGCTTCGGGACCCGGCTCCACGGCTCGGTCCCCCACTGCTTCGACCTGCCGCGGGCGACCAGCCATTCGACGGCTTCGTCGAAGAAGCCCAGCAGCGTGTCCGCATCCCCAGAATCACCCGAACGGATGACGATGTTGTCCATTCCCTCTGTCTACCGCACGGTGAGCACGCGCGGGCCGTCTTCGGTGATGGCGATGGTGTGCTCGACGTGCGCGGCCCGGCTGCCGTCCGCGGTGAGGATCGACCAGCCGTCCTCGGCGTAGCGGTAGGCGTCGCCGCCCCGGGTGAGCATCGGCTCGATCGCCAGCGCGAGCCCCGGCTTGAGCCGCATCCCGCGACCCGGGCGCCCTTCGTTCGGCAGGTGCGGGTCCTCGTGCATCGCCCGGCCGATGCCGTGCCCGCCGTGGTCGTCGAGCATGCCGTGGCCGTGTGCGCGGCCGGCGGCGCCGATCGCGTACGAGATGTCGCCGAGCTTCGCACCCGGCTGGGCGGCGGCGATCCCGGCGGCCAGCGCCCGCTCGGTGGCCTCGATGAGCGCGAGGTCGGCGGGATCGGCGTTGCCGACGACGAAGCTGATCGCCGCGTCGCCGTTCCAGCCGTCGAGGATGGCGCCGCAGTCGATGCTGACGAGGTCGCCGTCCTGGATGCGGTACGCCGTCGGGATGCCGTGCACGACGACGTCGTTGACGCTGGCGCAGAGGACGTTCGGGTAGGGCGTCGGCGCGGACCGCGGCTGGTAGTGCAGGAACGACGGCTTCGCGCCGGCCTCGCTGATGACGTGGGCGGCGACTTCGTCCAGTTCGCGCAGCGAGACGCCGATCGCGGCCGCTTCCTTGACCGCGTGCAGGGTGTTCGCCACCACTCGCCCGGCTTCGCGCATCATCGCCAGCTCGGACTCCGTTTTGATCTCGACCATGGCGATAACTATACCGGTATAGATATTGGTGTCCAGTGGTGGGGGCGATCGCGTTCAGCCGGTGGCTCGATGCGCGTCATCCGGAGTTCAGGCAGCGCTGATTGACTTCTTCCGTTCACAACCTCTCTGGCGACGAGGACAAATTGACCCAGTCAGTGCCCGCCGGCGACCCGCTGGCCGCCTTCACCGTCGAGCTCGAGGAAATCCGGGCGAAAGCCGCGGCCGCACAGGAGAAACTCCGGACCGCCGTCGCCACCGTGCAGTCGCCGGACGGCGCGGTCACGGTGACCGTCGGCCCGAGCGGCGTCCTGCAGGACCTCCGGTTCGGCCCCCGCGCGTACGAACGACCCCCGCAAGCCCTTTCCGGACTGGTGCTGCAGCTGATCGGCCGGGCGCAGCAGAAGGTGTCGGCGGAGGTCGCCGAGGCCTTCAGCGGCATGGTGGGCGAGGACTCGGCCGCCCGCGAGCTGCTGGACGAGTTCCTGCCGGCCCCCGAACCGGACGAGGGAACACAGCCGGACAAGCGTGACGTGTTCATGCCGGAGCAGGAGGCCGAGGACCGGCCGGCCGCACCCCCGGGCCCCCCGCAACCGCAGCGTGGTCAGCCGCGCCGCCGTCCCCGGCAGACGCCGGAAGAGGACGACGGCGAAAGCAATCCCTGGTAGTACGGAGGAGAACCGGTGGTTTCCGGAGCAGGTTTCTCGGTCGATCCCGCCGAGTTGCAGAAGTTCAGCCAGTTCCTGTCGGGCACCACGCAACCGGCGGTGCAGGACGCCGCGAACCGGATGCAGGCCGCCAACGGGTTCGACAACGCCGCGTTCGGCATCCTGCTCGCGCAGGTGCTCGCGGTGCCCTCACGGGTCACGATGGCGGTGATCACCGGGGAGATCGGCAAGCTCGTCGGGGACATCGGCAAGTCCGCCGCCGACGTGAAGAAGGCGGCCGAAACGTACGCGACCCACGACTCGAACACGGCACAGGGTCTGAGCACCTTCGAGACGGAGCTGGGCAAGTGACCGTTCCCATCACGGCATCGAACTCCACGACCGGCGCCGGCGTCTTCGACAGCTGGAAGCAGGTCGGCGACTCGATCGGCAAGGTCCAGACCGAACACGGCGGCGACCTCGCGGCCGTGAGCGTCGAGCTGGGCATCAACCTGATCAGCGCCACGCTCGACACCGTCGCGTTCGTCATGGACCCGCTCTCGAAGCTGATCGCCGCGGGCCTGGGCTGGCTGATCGAGCACGTCTCGTTCCTGAAGTGGCCGCTGGACCAGGTCGCGGGCAACCCGTCCGAGGTCACGAAGGTCGCCAACGAGCTGCACAAGATCGGCGAGGCGCTGCGCAACACCGGCACCCAGCTCGACGACACGCTCAAGTCGACGATCACCCAGTGGCAGGGCAAGGGCTACGACAGCTTCAAGAAGTCGATCGACGACCGGAAGGGCTGGATCGACGCGAACGCGAAGGCGTCCGACGTCGCCGGCTACATGGTCGAGACCACCGGGGCGCTGATCGCCGCGGTCCGCGCGCTGCTGCGCGACATCATCACGACGATCCTCGGCGACATCATCTCCACGATGCTGATCGCCCTCGCGATGGCCGCGTTCACCTTCGGCGCGTCGATCGCGGTCGGGGTGAGCAAGATCGTCGTGCAGGTCTCGATCCAGGTCGCGGCGATGGCGGCCAAGCTCGCCAAGGTCGTCGCCTACGCCGGGCGCACCCTGGCCCGGCTCACCAAACTGTCGAAGCTGGTCAAGCCGAAGCCGGGCGCGTCGGGCGCGGGCCATGAGATGACGAACCTGCCCCCGGGCGGGAACACCGTGCCGAACTTCTCGCGGCCGCTGCCGCCGAAACCGGTGCCGCCGGGCACCGCGGTCACCCACGACGCGCCCGGGGGCGGTGGCGCCACGCCGAGCACCCGGCCCCCGGGTGACGGCACCACGCCCAACTTCTCCCGGCCACTGCCGAAGCCGGCGGACCCGCCGCCCCCGGCCAAGCCGCCGGCCCCGCAGTCGCACCTGAGCGAGCACGACTTCCCGATGATCAAGAAGCACGAGGACTGGCTGAAGACCAAGTTCGGCGACAGCTACCAGAAGATGAAGTTCGCCGACGACTGGATCAAGAAGAACCACCCGGACTACTACCCGATGCTGAAGGCGCTGTCCGACGCCAAGAGCTCCAAGAACTTCGCCGGCTGGGCCGGCAAGAGCATCGTCCAGGTCGACCGCGGGCTCACCGACATCCAGATGCAGGCGGAAGCCGCGTGGGCCGAGGAGGACAAGAAGCAACAGCAGCCCTAGTGTCGCGCGTCGCAAGTCGTTTGACGTCCGGAAAGAGCGGGGACCGGGCCGCTGTCACTGAACTTCGGACGCGCGACACTAGTCAGGCGACGCCGAGGTGCCGGGAGATCAGCATCTTCTGGACCTCGCTCGTCCCCTCGCCGATCTCGAGGATCTTCGCGTCGCGGTAGAAGCGGCTCACCGGGAACTCGTTCATGAACCCGTAGCCGCCGAAGATCTGCGTGGCGTCGCGCGCGTTGTCCATCGCCGCGTTCGACGCCACCAGCTTCGCGATCGACGCCTCCTTCTTGAACGGCTCGTCGCGCAGCATCTTCGACGCCGCCTGGTAGTACGCCAGGCGTGCGGTGTGCGTGCGGACCTCCATGTCCGCGATCTTGAACTGGATCGCCTGGTATTCGCCGATCCGCTTGCCGAACGCGACGCGGTCCTTCACGTACTTGAGGCACTCGTCGACGCAGCCCTGCGCCAGCCCCACCGAGAGCGCGGCGATCGCCACCCGGCCTTCGTCCAAAATGGACAAGAACTGCGCGTAGCCCCGGCCGCGGACGCCGACGAGGTTCTCCGCCGGGACCCGGACGTCCGAAAAGGACAGCTCGTGCGTGTCCGAGCAGTTCCAGCCGACCTTGGAGTACTTCGGGGCCACCGCGAAGCCCGGCGTCCCCGACGGGACGATGATCGCCGAGATCTCCTTGCGGCCGTTCTCCATCACGTCCGTCACCGCCGTGACCGTGACCAGGCGGGTGATGTCCGTGCCCGAGTTCGTGATGAACGCCTTGCTGCCGTTGATCACCCACTCGTCACCGTCCAAAGTGGCGCGGGTGCGGGTCGCGCCCGCGTCCGACCCGCCGCCCGGTTCGGTCAAGCCGAAGCCGCCCAGCGCGGTGCCCTCGCACAGCGACGGCAGCCACTTCTCCTTCTGCTCCTGCGTTCCGAAGCGGAAGATCGGCATCGCGCCGAGGGAAACCCCGGCCTCCAGCGTGATCGCGACCGACGAATCGACCCGCGCCAGCTCCTCCAACGCCAGGCACAGCGCGAAGTAGTCGCCGCCCATGCCGCCGAACTCCTCGGGGAACGGGAGCCCGAAGAGGCCCATCTCGCCCATCTTCGCGACGATGGCGTACGGGAATTCTTCCTTCTCGTACAGCTCGCCGATCACCGGCGCGACCTCGGCGTGCGCGAAGTCCTCGACGGTCTTGCGGAGGGACTCGTACTCCTCGTCCAGGCGGAAGTCGATCACGGCTGCTCCTCTTGAGGCTTGACGACGGCAAGGGTTTCGTCCAGCGCGACCTGCTGGCCGGCCCGGACGGGGAGTTCGCTGACCACGCCGTCGATCGGCGCGGTGACGGTGTGCTCCATCTTCATCGCTTCGACGACCAGCAGCGGCGTCCCGGCCTTCACGACGTCTCCCGCGGCGACCTTCACCACCAGCACCGTGCCCGGCATCGGGCTGGTGACCGGGCCCGCGCCGGCGGCCTCGCCGCGCGAGGCCAGCACGAACTCCTGTTCCCCGAACGGGAAGCTGAGCCCGTCGCGCGCCAGCCAGACCGTCCTATCCGGACCACACGCCTGGCGGTAGCGGTGGAACCCGCCCGAATGCCGGATTTCGAGCACGTCGCCGTCACGCCGGGCCGAGACCTGGACCGGCGCGGCGTCATCGACGAACACCGTCGCCGCGGCGGGCGTACCCTGCACCCGGACCACCGCGCGGGCGGAACCGGACTTCAACCGGAACGTCACCCCGCCCGAGCCGCCCATCCGCCAGCCGTCCGGCACGTCCCACGGGTCCACCACGGGCCCGGACGGCTGCAGCTCCAGGAACCGGTCCAGCGCGGCCGCGACGAAGAACTCCGCGGGCACGTCCGAGGAAATGAGTTCCGACAGCCGCCGGTCGACCAGCTCGGTGTCGAGCTTGCCGGCGCGGACGTCGGCGTCGGCCAGCAGCCCGCGCAGGAACGCCGTGTTCGTGCCGATGCCCAGCAACGCCGTGTCGGCCAGGGCGAGGTCGAGCCGGTGCAGCGCCGCCGCGCGGTCCGGGCCCCAGGCGATCACCTTGGCCAGCATCGGGTCGTAGTTCGAGCCGACCACCGCGCCGGGTGTCATCCAGGAGTCGACGCGGACGCCGTCGCCGGAGGGCTCGTGCACCGCCAGCACCGTCCCACCGGTCGGGATGAAGCCGCGCGCCGGGTCCTCGGCGTACACGCGAGCTTCGACCGCGTGTCCATTGAGGACGACGTCCTCCTGCTTGAGGGAAAGGTGCTCCCCCGCGGCCACCCGGACCTGCCACTCGACGAGGTCGAGGCCGGTGACCAGCTCGGTGACCGGGTGCTCGACCTGCAGCCGGGTGTTCATCTCCATGAAGAAGAACTCGTCCGGGTCGTGGGCCGACATGATGAACTCGACGGTCCCGGCGCCGACGTACCCGACCGAGCGCGCGGCCTCGACCGCCGCCGAGCCCATCTTTTCGCGGGTGGCGTCGTCCAGCAGCACCGACGGCGCTTCTTCGATGATCTTCTGGTGCCGCCGCTGCAGGCTGCACTCGCGTTCGCCGAGGTGGACGACGTTGCCGTGCGTGTCGGCCAGCACCTGGATCTCGATGTGCCGGGGAGTCGTGACGAACCGCTCCATCAGCAGCGTGTCGTCGCCGAAGGACCCCTTGGCCTCGCGCCGCGCGGACTCGATCGCCGGGTCCAGCTCCTCGGGGACGTGCACCAGCCGCATCCCCTTGCCGCCACCGCCCGCGGACGGCTTGAGCAGCAGCGGGTAGCCGACCTTCGCGGCCGCCTCCGCGAAGCCCCCGGACGGGATGTCCACATCGGACGCTCCGGGCACGACCGGGACACCGGCCTTCGACACCATCGCCTTGGCGCGGATCTTGTCGCCCATGGCGTCGATCGCCGCGACCGGCGGGCCGATGAACACGAGACCGGCGGCCTCGCAGGCCCGCGCGAACTCGGCGTTCTCCGCCAGGAAGCCGTACCCCGGGTGCACCGCCTGCGCACCGGAAGCCACGGCGGCGTCCACGATGGCCGGAATCGAAAGGTAACTGCGGGAAGCCTCCGCCGGGCCGATCCGGACGGCCGCGTGCGCCTCCCGGACGTGCCGCGCGTCGGCGTCCGCGTCGCTGTAGACGGCGACCGCGCGGATGCCGAGGTCCCGCAGCGTGCGGATGACCCGGACCGCGATCTCGCCCCGGTTCGCGACCAACACTGAGTCGAACATGCCCCTCACATCCGGAAGACGCCGTAGTTGACCTCGGACAGCGGCGCGTTGGCCGCGGCCGAGAGGGCGAGGCCGAGCACCGTGCGGGTGTCCGCCGGGTCGATGACGCCGTCGTCCCACAGCCGGGCCGTCGAGTAGTACGGGCTGCCCTGCGCCTCGTACTGCTCGCGGATCGGGTCCTTGAACGCCTCTTCGTCCTCTGTGGACCATTCGCCGCCGCGGCCCTCGATCGAATCGCGGCGGACCGTCGAGAGCACCGAAGCCGCCTGCTCGCCGCCCATCACCGAGATCCGCGCGTTCGGCCACATCCACAGGAACCGCGGCGAGTACGCCCGGCCGCACATCGAGTAGTTGCCGGCCCCGAAGGAACCGCCGATCACGACGGTCAGCTTCGGCACCCGCGCACACGCCACCGCGGTGACCATCTTCGCGCCGTGCTTGGCGATGCCGCCCGCCTCGTACGCGCGCCCGACCATGAAGCCGGTGATGTTCTGCAGGAACAGCAGCGGGATCGAGCGCTTGTCGCACAGCTCGATGAAGTGCGCGCCCTTCATCGCCGACTCGGCGAAGAGCACGCCGTTGTTCGCGATGATGCCGACCGGGTGGCCGTGGATCCGGGCGAACCCGGTGACCAGCGTCGCGCCGTACTCCTTCTTGAACTCGCCGAACCGGCTGCCGTCGACGATCCGGGCGATCACCTCGCGCACGTCGTACGGCGTGCGCGGGTCGGTCGGCACGACGCCGTACAGCTCGGCCGGGTCGACGGCGGGAGCTTCGGTCGGCAGGACGTCCCACGGCCTCGGCGTGCGCGGGCCCAGCGTCGAGACGATCGAGCGGACGATCCGCAACGCGTGCGCGTCGTCGTCGGCCAGGTGGTCGGTGACGCCGGACTGGCGGGCGTGGACGTCGCCGCCGCCGAGCTCCTCCGCCGTGACGACCTCGCCGGTCGCCGCCTTCACCAGCGGCGGCCCGCCGAGGAAGATCGTGCCCTGGTTCCGGACGATCACGGCTTCGTCGCTCATCGCCGGGACGTACGCGCCGCCGGCGGTGCAGGAGCCGAGCACGGCGGCGACCTGCGGGATGCCGCGGGCGGACATCGTCGCCTGGTTGTAGAAGATCCGGCCGAAGTGTTCACGATCCGGGAAGACCTCGTCCTGCCTGGGCAGGAACGCGCCGCCGGAGTCCACCAGGTAGACGCACGGCAGGTTGTTGTGCAGCGCGACCTCCTGGGCGCGCAGGTGCTTCTTCACCGTCATCGGGTAGTACGTGCCGCCCTTGACGGTGGCGTCGTTGGCGACGACCACGCATTGCCGGCCCGAGACCCGCCCGACGCCGGTGATAATGCCGGCCGACGGCGCTTCGTCGTCGTAGAGCCCGTTCGCCGCCAGCGGGGACAGCTCGAGGAACGGTGAGCCCGGGTCCAGCAGCGTGTCGACGCGGTCGCGCGGGAGCAGCTTGCCGCGCTCGACGTGCCGCGTGCGCGCCTTCTCCGGCCCGCCGAGCCGGGCGCTTGCCAAACGTTTGCGGAGGTCTTCCACCAGCTCCGCGTGGGAGGTGGCGTTACGGGCGTAGGCCTCGCTGTCCGGGGCAGCGGTGGTCCCCAGTGCCGGCGTGTCCATGGGCTCCCTCGAAGTTAGCGGTCGTTAACCTCCGCTCCGATGTTAGCGACCGCTAACGTGGGTGTCCAGTCGCCGGAACGCGCGCGACGGCCACCCCGGCGGACCGGGGTGGCCGCCACGGCCGGATCAGCCGATCGCCGCTGTCAGCGGGGCGTAGTAGCCGCCCGACTGCCCGGCCACGGTCGGGTGGTAGGACTCGATCACCGGCCAGGTCAGGCTGTGCAGGTAATCGCCGGCCGACGAGCAGATGTTGTGCCCGGTGAACGACGGCCGGACGTCGACGAAGGTCCCGCCCGCCGAGGCGGCCCGCGACTGGATCACCGACGCCAGTGCGTCGGCGCCCGAGTTGATCGCCGTGCGCTTGGTGTCGCTCAGCCCGACCCAGCAGGAGCCGGGCACGGTGTAGAAGCGCGGGTAGGACAGGACGACGAGCCGGGCACCCGGCGCCTTGGCCTTGATCGCGTTGTAGGTGTTGGTCAGCAGCGCCGGCAGCGTGTTGTTCACGTACGCCTTGGCCGTGTTGACCCGGTTCACGCAGTCGGAATCACTGCCCAGGGTGCAGGTGGTGATCACGTCGCTGAACCCGGCGTCGTTCCCGCCGACGGTCACCGTGACGAGCGTGGCCGACGAGGGGATCGAGTTCGCCTGGCTGAGCACGTCCCCGGTCTTCGCTCCCGAGCAGGCCAGGAACGTGAACGAGGTTCCGCTGTGGGCGTTGGCCCACAGCTGCGGGTAGGCCTTGGAGCTGCGGTAACAGCTCCCCGAACTGCCGTAGCTGCCGGCTCCGACCCCGGAGGAGTAGGAGTCGCCGAGCGCGGCGTAGACGGTCCCGGCGGCGTGGGCGAGGCCCGTGACACCGAGTGTGGCAACGACAACGGCCCCCAGGGCCGTGCTCAACCGTAGGAGGGATCGCCGGAAATTACGGGTGGGAACAGCCATGGGTCACTCCTTTGTGACAGGGCCGACCCAAATAGGACAGCAGGTGAGAGGCTCACAAGGAACCCCTGGTTACCGGTAGGTACCCACTCGGCCCACACCGGAAGTGTGAAACGTCAGCGGTTCGTCAGCCGTCGTTTCCCGCGGCGCAGGATTCGCCCTGCGCCCTTGACAGGGTGGCCGCGACCGCTAACCTCGTCTGGGAGCGCTCCCAGAACGACGTTTCGCTCAAAGGAGAGCAGATGACGCAGCTGAGAAAGGCGTTCGGCCTGCTGGCCGCGGCCGTGGTGGCCGCGAGCGGGCTGGTCACCTTCGGCGCGACCGGCCAGGTCGCGGCGGCCGCCGGCGGTACGGGCACCGGGTACCTGCACACCAGCGGCAACAAGATCCTGGACAGCACCGGCGCGACGGTCCGGCTGACCGGCATCAACTGGTTCGGGATGGAGACCGACAACAAGACCTTCCACGGCCTGTGGTCCAGCCGCACCTGGCGCCAGCAGCTCGACCAGATGGCGCAGCTGGGCTACAACACCTTGCGCGTGCCGTTCTCCGACGACGCACTGAAGCCCGGCGCCACGGCGACCGGCATCAACGACTACACCAACCCCGACCTGGTCGGGCTTTCCCCGCTGCAGATCCTCGACAAGGTGATCGGCTACGCGGGGCAGAAGGGGATGCGCGTCATCCTCGACCGGCACCGGCCGACCAGCTCGGGTCAGACCGCGCTCTGGTACACCGCCGGCGTCCCGGAAAGCACTTGGATCAACGACTGGAAGACGCTTGCCCAGCACTACGCGGGCAACACCACGGTCATCGGCGCCGACCTGCACAACGAGCCGCACGCCGAGGGCACCAACCCGGCCGCGACCGGCGCGTGCTGGGGCTGCGGCGACACCGCCCGCGACTGGCGGCTGGCCGCCGAACGCGCCGGCAACGCGATCCTGGGCGTGCAGCCGAACTGGCTGATCTTCGTCGAGGGCGTGAGCTGCCCCAGCGGCGGGCTGTCGAACGTGTGGGACGGCGACCCGTCCAACGACGAGGACTGCGGCTGGTGGGGTGGGAACCTGTCGAAGGCGGGCGAGTTCCCGGTACGCCTGTCCGTGCCCGGGCGGGTCGTGTACTCCCCGCACGAGTACGCCACCTCGGTCTACAACCAGCCGTGGTTCAGCGCTCCCGACTACCCGGCGAACCTGACCGCGATCTGGGACCACTACTGGGGTTACCTGTACAAGCAGAACATCGCGCCGCTGATGATGGGCGAGTTCGGCACCACGCTGGCGAACCCGGTCGACAAGGTGTGGCTGGAGAAGCTGATGGCCTACACCGGGACCGGCGTCAACGGCATCTCGTTCACCTACTGGTCGTGGAACCCCAACTCCGGGGACACCGGCGGCATCCTCAACGACGACTGGACCACGGTCAACCAGGCGAAGCAGAGCATTCTCCAGCCCTACCTCATCCCGCCTGCCGGCGGCGGTCCCGACCCGACGACGACCACCCCGACCACCACGACGACCGGCGGCGGCACCGGCGGGTGCAAGACGGCGTGGAAACTGGACAACTCCTGGCAGGGCGGCTTCCAGGGCACGTTGACGGTCACCAACACCGCGACGAACGCCGCCAATCCGTGGACCGTCGTGTTCGCCCTGCCCGCCGGAGCCACCATCGCCAGCGGCTGGAACGGCACCTTCACCCAGACCGGTACCACGGTCACCGTGAGCGCGCCCTCCTACAGCCCGTCCCTGGGCGCCGGAGCGGCGGTGTCGCTCGGTTTCACCGCCAACGGCCCGTCGGGCGCACCTTCGGCCGTCAAGCTCGGCACGGCGGCCTGCACCGCGTGATCCGCCCCTGGCTGCGGGGCCGTCAGCGCACCGCAGCCAGGGCCGGGACGCGGCGACGTTAGCGCTCGCTAACCTGCCGCTCTAATATGGCCTGATGCCGGCCAACCCCACCCCTCTGGTGAACGGCGAGAAGGCGAACCGGCGGGAACAGATCCTGTCCGCGGCCGCCGAGCTGTTCGCCCACCACGGCTTCCACGGCGTCGGGATCGACGACATCGGCGCCGCCGTGGGCATCTCCGGCCCGGCGCTCTACCGGCACTTCCGCAGCAAGGACGCGATCCTCGGCGAGATGCTGAACTCGATCAGCCGCTACCTGCTCGACGGCGGCACGGCGCGGGCCGCCCGGCCGGGTGAGCCCGACGACACGCTGACCGGCCTCGTGCGGTTCCACGTCGATTTCGCGCTCGAGCACCCGGCCTTGATCACCGTTCAGGAGCGCAACCTCGCCAACCTCACCGACGCCGACCGCAAGCAGGTGCGCGCGCTCCAGCGCCAGTACGTCGAGGTGTGGGTGCGCGTGATCCGCGAAGCGGTCCCGGACCTGGGAGAACGGCAGGCGCGGTCGGCGGCACACGCCGTGTTCGGTCTGATCAACTCGACCCCGTACAACCGCCATCTCGGTGACGACGAGCTCGCCGAACTGCTCTGCCGGCTCGCGCTGGGTGCCCTTCGTGCGGCCTGATGGCCATCGGCGGATCAAGGTATCCCGCCGAGCGCCCTCGTGGTGTTTGATGGGGCACGTGGACCCGGATTGGAGCGAGCAGGAGCGCCGGCTCGTCGAGAAGGCTCAGCGCGCGTTGACCGCGCTGAGCCTCGGCGACGACGCCGAAGCGCTGGGCGAGGTCGCCCCCTCGGCCGCCGAGCCGCAGGCCCGCGCGGACGAGACGAAGGCCCTGATGCTGCTGCTCTTCGGCGAGTGCAGCGCGATGGTCTCCACCCTCGGCGACGGCGGCAGCGCCCCGGTGAAGGTCCAGGTGTTCGACGAAGACGGCGAAGAGGTCTCGATCGACCAGGCCGACCCGCCGGTGCGGACCGCGGTCCGGACGCTGCTCGCGGAGGTGCACGGCAACACCGAAGCCGCGCAGGAGCAGGTCGAGATCGCGCTCGCCAACGCGGCCCCGGACGAGGTCGACAGCCTCGTCCTGCAGGCGCTGCGCTGGACCATCCGGCTGTCGGTGGAGTGCCTGGACCGCGACCTGCCGGTGGCCCCCTGGATCTCCGAGGCCGTCTCCGACTAGGGCCAAGCGGGCCTAACCCAGCAGGTGCTTGACCAGGGCCGCGATCTGGCCGGCTTCGATGAGGAACGAATCGTGCCCGTACGGCGAGGACACGATCGACGGCTCCGGCGCCCCCGGGATCCCGGCCGCGATCTCCGCCGACTGGTACAGCGGGTAGAGCCGGTCACTGTCGACGCCGCCGATCACCGCCCGCGCCGTCACCCGGCCGAGGGCCGCCGCCACGCCGCCGCGGCCGCGGCCGACGTCGTGGGTGTTCATCGACTCCGTCAGCACCAGGTAGCTGTTCGCGTCGAAGCGGCGCGCCAGCTTGGCCGCGTGGTGGTCCAAATAGGACTCGACGGCGAACCGGCCGCCGCGCAGGGGATCTTCGCCGTCCTGCGGCTCCCGGCCGAACCGCTGGGCCAGCTCGGGCTCGCTGCGGTAGGTGACGTGCGCGATCCGCCGGGCGATGCCGAGCCCGGTGCCGGGCCCTGACGGCGCCGAGTAGTAGTCGCCGCCGTGGAAGCACGGGTCGGCGCGGATCGCGTGCAGCTGCGGTGCCGCCCAGGCGATCTGCTCGGCCGACGCCCGGGCGGTCGAGGCCAGCACCAGCACCGAAGCGACCCGCGGCGGCAGCGACACCGCCCACTCCAGCGCGCGCATCCCGCCCATCGACCCGCCGACGACGGCCGCCCAGCGGCCGATGCCCAGCGCGTCCGCCAGCGCCGCTTCGGCCGCGACCTGGTCGCGGACCGTCACCACCGGGAACCGGCTGCCCCACGGCCGCCCGTCCGGCGCGAGCGACGACGGCCCGGTCGAGCCCTGGCAGCCGCCCAGCACGTTCGGGACCACGACGAAGAACTCGTTCGTGTCCACGGCCTTCCCCGGCCCGATCAGCGCGTCCCACCAGCCCGCGCTCGGGTGGCCCGGCCCGGCGGGCCCGGCCGCGTGGCTGTCCCCGGTGAGGGCGTGCTCGACGAGGATCGCGTTGGACGCGTCGGCGTTCAGCGTCCCCCACGTCTCGTACGCGAGCGAGAACGACGGCAGCACGCCACCGGCCTCCAGCGCGAGCGCGCCGGGGCCGGTGACGAACTGCCGGCGGCCCGGCGGATCACCGATCCGCCAGGCGCCAGTGACGGGCTCAGCCGTCACAGTTCCGCCTTGGCCGCCCGGAATCCGGCCTCGAGGTCGGCCTTGAGGTCCTCGATGCCCTCCAGCCCGACGGCGAGCCGGACCAGCCCGGGCGTGACGCCGCTGGAGAGCTGCTCCTCCGGGTTGAGCTGGCTGTGCGTGGTCGACGCCGGGTGCACGATCAGGCTCCGGACGTCACCGATGTTCACCAGCTGGCTGTGCAGCTCGGTGCCGTCGACGAACTTCCGGCCCGCCGCGACGCCGCCGCGCAGGTCGAACGACAGGACCGCGCCCGCGCCGCGCGGGAGGTACTTCTGCGCGTTGGCGTGGTGCGGGCTCGACGGCAGGCCGGCGTAGTAGACCGTCTCGACCTCGTCGCGCTGCTCCAGCCACTCGGCCAGCGCCTGCGCGTTCGCCACGTGCCGTTCGATGCGCAGCGACAGCGTCTCGATGCCCTGCAGGATCAGGAAGCTGTTCAACGGCGAGATCGCCGCGCCGGTGTCGCGCAGGATCTGCACGCGCGCCTTGGCCGCGTACGCCCCCGGGCCGAGCGCCTCCCAGTACTTCAGGCCGTGGTAGCTCGGGTCCGGCTCGGTGAACCCCGGGAACTTCGCCGGGTCCTTGCCGAAGTCGAACGTGCCGCCGTCGACCAGCACACCGGCCACCGTGGTGCCGTGGCCGCCGAGGTACTTCGTCGCCGAGTGCACGACGACGTCGGCGCCGTGCTCGATCGGGCGCAGCAGGTACGGCGTCGGCACGGTGTTGTCGACGACGAGCGGCACGCCGGCCTCGTGCGCGACGTCGGCGACGCCCCGGATGTCGAGGACGTTGCTGCCCGGATTGGCCAGCGTCTCGGCGAAGAACAGCTTGGTGTTCGGCCGGACGGCGGCGCGCCACTGCTCCAGGTCGTCCTGGTCGTCGATGAACGTGACCTCGATCCCGAGCTTCGGCAGCGTGTAGTGGAAGAGGTTGTAGGTGCCGCCGTAGAGCGACGGGCTCGAGACGAAGTGGTCGCCCGCCCCCGCGAGGTTCAGGATCGCCGCCGTGGTCGCGGCCGAGCCGGACGCGAACGCCAGCGCCGCGACGCCGCCTTCGAGCGCGGCGAGCCGCTGCTCCAGCACGTCCTGGGTCGGGTTCATGATCCGCGTGTAGATGTTGCCGGGCTCGGCGAGGCTGAACAGGTCGGCGCCGTGCTGGCTGTCGCGGAAGACGTACGACGTCGTCTGGTAGATCGGCGTCGCCCGCGCCCCGGTGGCCGGGTCCGGCGCGGCACCCGCGTGGATCTGCTGGGTCTCGAAGGACCACGCCGAATTCTCGGCCATCGGTTTTCTCCTTGCGGCTCAAGGGGTTCTCGGAGGGCTGCCGGGACGAAGCTACTTGCGCCGAACGGCCTACCCAACCCTTCCCACCTCCTGGGAGCCGGATTGTCTTGCCAATCTAATCTCTCTGTGACTAAGATATTTATCAAGGGAGATTCACGAGCATGGAGGTAGTCGTGGCGGAGCGGGTGCAGGTGCTGGGCGTGGGGGCCGGGCTGGGCGGGTTGTCGGCGTCGCTGTTCCTGGCGCAGGCGGGCGTGGAGGTGCTGACCGTCGAGCGGCACGCGGGGACGTCGGTCCATTCGCGCGCCGCCGGGCAGAACTGGCGCACGATGGAGTTGTTCCACTGGGCGGGAATCGACCGCGAGGTGCTGGCGGCCAGCCCGCGGGCGTCGCAGGGGCTGCGGATCACCGTCGCGACCAGCCTGGCCGGCCGGGTGCTGCACCGGCTCGGCCAGGACGGCAGCGAGTTCGACGTCTCGGCGTCGACGACGCTGCCCGCCGGCATGGCCGGGCAGGACGTCGTGGAGCCGATCCTGCTGGCGCACGCGGAAAAGGCGGGCGCGCGGGTGGTGTACCGGACCGAGCTGACCGACCTGGCGCCGGACTCCGGCGGCGTCACCGCGACGCTGCGGCACCGCGATACCGGCGAGGAAACCGTGGTGCGCGCGGACTACGTCGTCGCCGCCGACGGCGGGCGCAGCGGCATCCGGCAGCGGCTCGGCATCGGGACCACCGGGATGGACGCGCTGAGCCACTGCCTCGGCGTGGTGTTCGACGCCGACCTCGGCGACCGGGTCCAGTCCGGTCTGTCGGACCTGTTCTACCTGCAGCACCCGGACTTCACGGCCGGGTTCGTCAACACCGACGTGCCGAACCGGTACGTCTTCGCCCCGGACTACTTCCCGGACCGCGGGGAAAGCCCGGCGGACTTCACCCACGACCGGCTCGTCGCGATGATCCGCGCCGCCACCGACCTGCCGGAACTGGACCCGGAGATCGTCTGGACGGGCTCGTGGGAGGTCGCCGCGCGGCTCGCCGACCGGTTCCGCGCCGGGCGGGTCTTCCTGATCGGCGACGCGGCGAAGGTGACACCGCCGACCGGCGGGATGGGCGGCAACACGGCGGTCGGCGACGCCGCGGACCTCGCGTGGAAGCTCGCCGCGGTGCTGCGCGGCGAAGCGGGCCCGGCACTGCTCGACACCTACGAAGCCGAGCGGAAGCCGATCGCGCGGATGGTCATCGACACGTCGCTGCACAACATGAAGCAGCGCATGCACCCCGATCTCGACGTCTCCGGGCTGACGAAGGCCGAGGACCAGCTGGCGATCCTGCTCGGGTTCCGCTACCGGTCGACCGCGGTGCTCGCGGAGGAGCCGGACGACGGCGAACGCGTCGAGGACGTGCACGCCCCGACCGGCCGCCCCGGCTTCCGCGCACCCGGATTGGAGTCCACTGTGGACCTGTTCGGGCATTCGTGGGTCCTGCTGTGCGCCGGCGACGGCACGCGGTGGCAGCCGGCCGCGGCGGACATCGCGGCGGAGCTGGGCGTCCGTCTCGACTGCCACGTGCTCGACGACGACCTCTTCGCCGCTCGCTACGGCCTTGCGACGGGCGGCGCTTCGCTGGTGCGTCCCGACGGCATCGTCGCGTGGCGCTCCCCGGAGCCGGCCGAGGACACCGCGGGCGAGCTGTGGCGGGTCCTGACGGCGGTCCTGTCCCGCTAGTCGCTGCTTCTCCGGTTCTCCGGCTTCACGCGGAGCCCGCGGTTCGGGGCGGCCACCCGGCTGGTCACCCCGCCGCGGGCCGCCGGCCGACTCCGGCGAAGTGTTCGTGCAGCTCGCGGACGTGCTGGGCCCAGAACAGCCGCCGCCCGCCGCGGGTGCGGGGCACGGCCAGGCCCTTGCGGCTCGCGAGCCGGTAGAAGCCGGGCCCGGCGTCCTCGGCACCGAGGTCGCGGACGAACGCGCCGAGCAGCCGCCCGCCCGCCTCGTCGAACCCGGCTTCCGAGATGCGGTCGAGCAGGCAGGCCATGCTCGCGCGGCCCTCGCCGGTGGTGAAGTCGAACCCGGCCACCCCGGTGCGCCGGATCAGCGCGGCGGCGAATTCACCGAAGGAAGTCGTCCGGTCCACGACCGCGCGCGCGATCAGAATCGCCTTGCCCGCGTCGATCATCTTCTGCCATTCCGCCACGTCACGTCCGTACAAGCCGGCCACCTCGCACTTTCCCGGCGAAACCTTCCGGTCGATCGCGAGAGGATGCCACACGTCCGATCCGCGAGCCCACCGGGGCGGGTTTCGCTGACCACAAGGGCTTCCGGCGCCACGGGCGGTTTCTTTTCGCTCTTCCGGGATCTCCGGCAGGAGTTTTCCACCGTTGCGATGAATGGGGGAACCGGCTGGGACGGATCGCCGGGATGAAATAGAGTCGGCGCCTCTCCGGACCCGAGGATCGATCCGCGGGTCCGGCATTCCCGAAATCACCGGAGCACCGTGCGCGATCCCCCCTGAACGCCTGCCGGGGCGGCGCGTCCGCCCGCCACCGCCCCGGCAGGCCCCGGCTCAGCGCCGGCCGAGCACCCAGTGGAAGGTCGCCGGCCCCTCCGGCTCCCGCATCGTCACGAGCTCGTCCACCTCGAGGGTGAACCCGGCCGTTGCGAGCAGCCGCCGGTTTTCCGCGGGCGCGTGGCTGCTGAAGAACATCGGCGCGCCGAGCCAGCCGGCCTCGACGCCGTTCGCTTCGCTGCACCCGAGCGCGGCCAGGAACCAGCCGCCGGGACGCAGCCAGGCGGCGATCCGCGCGAAGAGCGCGCCGTGGTCCTCCCGGGGCACGTGCAGCACCGAGTAGAACGCCGTCACGGCGGCGAAGCTGCCGTCCGGAAAGGACAGTGCGGTCATGTCGCCCCGCTCGAACCGCGCGCCGGGGACGTTCCGCCGCGCCAGGTCCAGCTGCGCCGCGGAGAGGTCGACACCGAGGACGTCGTGGCGTCCGGCGAGCGCGGCGGTGCTCGGCACCCCGGCGCCGCAGCCGAGGTCGAGCACCCGGGCGCCGTCGCCGAGCCGGCCGGTCAGCTCCCCCAGGAACCGCGACCGCGGGTCGTCCGCGATCCGCGCGCTCCACTCGAGGTACCGCTCCGCCACGCTGTCGTAACCGCTTTCCACGATCCGCCGGGCTTCGCTCACCGCACCGACCCTACCGAGCCTTCCAGCGGTTTCTCGGCAAGAATGGTCTGGTGGTTTCGGTGCGGAGCGTGGTCGACCGGGTGGGGCCGACGCTGCTCCACGCGCTCCAGGTGCCCGAAGACTCGCCCGCGGTCGCCGACGTCGTCATCGCCGAACCCGGCGGGGCGCTCACCCTGTCCGCCGGGGACCTCGTGCTCGGCGTCGCCACGACCGGCCCCGAAGACGCCGCCGAGCTGGTGAAGCAGAGCGCCGGACAAGGCGCCGCGGCGGTGCTGCTCAAGCCGCCGTTGGCCGCGAAACCGGCGGTGAAGCGGGCCGCGAAGGCCAGCGGGATCGCGCTGATCCAGGTGCACGCCGCGACGTCGTGGGCGCAGCTCGTCTGGCTGCTGCGGACCGTCCTCGACGCCCTCGCCGACGAGTCCGAGGACCTCGACCCCGGGTCCGGTGACCTGTTCCGGCTGGCCGACGCCGTCGCGAGCGTCGTCGACGCGCCGGTGACCATCGAGGACACCAACTCGCGCGTGCTCGCCTACTCCGCGCGCCAGGACCTGACCGACCCCGCCCGCGTCGCCACGATCATGGGCCGGCGCATCCCCGACGACGTCCTCGCGCGGTTCCGGTCGCGCGGGGTGTTCCGCGAGCTGTCGCGCGGCCGGCAGACGATCTTCGTCCCGGCCCAGCGCGACGGCACGCTGCCGCGGCTGATCGTGCCGATCCGGATGGGCGGCGAGCTGCTCGGGTCGATGTGGGCGGTGGTCGCCGGGCCGGTGTCCGACGAGCGCGCGGCCGCGTTCGCCGACGCCGCCCCGGTCGTCGCGCTGCACCTGCTGCGGCGGCGCGCGCACACCGACGCCCAGCGCCGCGCGTCGGCCGAGCTGCTGCGCGAGGTGCTCGAAGGCCGGGCGAACCCGCGCAAGGCGATGGCGGAGCTGGACCTGTCCGACGAGCCGCACCGCGTGGTCGTCATCGAGGTCACCGGCGGCGACGGGCGCGACGCCGAGGGCCTGCGGCTCGCCCTGCTCGAACGGATCTCCCAGGGCATCGGCAGCCGCCCGGTGGCGACCGAGCTCGGCGGGCTGCTCTACGCCGTGGTGCCGGACCGGCCGGGTCCGGGCGGCTGGACCGAGCTGCGGCAGGCCCTGGACGCACAACCGGCGTCCCGGCGCGGCGGCGCTTCCCGCGCGGCGGCGGGCTCCCCCGGCGGGCTCGGCGACCTCTCGGCGTCGCGCGCCCAGGCCGACGAAGCCCTCAGCCTGCTGCGCGCCGAAATCCTCGCGGCGCGCGTGATCGCCTTCGACGAGGCCTGGACGGCGCTGACGCTGCATCGCGGCGCGACGGCGGCCTCGGCGGCGCGGGTCGCCGATCTCGGCCCGCTGGGCACCCTGCGCGCGCACGACGAATCGGGCAAGGCCGGGTACGTCGAGACGCTCTACGAGTGGCTGCGGCACCCCGGCGACCCGCGGGCGGCGGCGCGGGAGCTGCGGATCCACCCGAACACCCTGCGGTACCGGATGCGGAAGCTGCTCGAACTGGTGCCGCTGGACCTCGACGACCCCGACGTCCGGCTGGCCCTGCTGACCCAGCTCGTCGCCGTGCGCTGGAGCTGATGGGCCGTTCGGCCCAGCGTTTCACCCATGCGTTACTCCGCATGGATCGCGCCGATCGTTCGGATTGTCTTTTCCAGCCGAAAGATGGTGGATTCCGAAGATCGCGTGCCGCATTTTCTCCTCACCACCCCGGGTAGCCGGGTCGTTGCCAGAGGAGTACCTCCATGAGCAGTTCGGAGCGGTTCGGTAAGGCCATCAAGCTGGGTGCGGTGTCCGCGCTCTCCCTGGTCGCCCTGGTCGTCCCGGCCGCAGGAGCCGGGAGCGCCGTCGCGGCGCCGAGCGGCGACTGCTTCACCCCCGCCCACGCCGCGGACCGCAGCAAGGACGGTCACGCCGACTCGGTGTCCCCGGCCGAGGCGGCCCGCATCGAGGCGGACATGCAGAGCAAGCTCGCCGGCAAGCGTTCGGCGCGTTCGGCCGAGGCCGCCGCCGCGGTCTCGATCCCGGTGTACTTCCACGTGATCACCAGCGGTTCGACCGGCAACCTGCCCGCGTCGACGATCAGCAAGCAGATCTCGGTCCTGAACAGCGCCTACGCGTCGAGCGGCTTCAGCTTCTCACTCGTGAGCACCGACTACACGAACAACTCCACCTGGTACAACGGCATCACCGACGGCACCTCGGCCGAGCGCAACATGAAGAACGCGCTGCGCAAGGGCGGCAAGAACGCGCTGAACGTCTACACCGCCAACCTCGGCGACGACCTGCTGGGCTGGGCGACGTTCCCGTCGAACTACAGCTCGCAGCCGAAGCTGGACGGCGTGGTGCTGCTCGACGAGTCCCTCCCGGGCCGTTCGGCGACGAACTTCAACGAGGGCGACACGGCAACCCACGAGGTCGGCCACTGGATGGGCCTCTACCACACGTTCCAGGGCGGCTGCTCCGGTTCGGGCGACTACGTCTCGGACACCCCGGCCGAAGCGACGGCGACGTCGGGCTGCCCGGCGAACAAGGACACCTGCACCTCGACGGGCAAGGACCCGGTCCACAACTTCATGGACTACAGCTACGACAGCTGCATGTACGAGTTCACCGCGGGCCAGACCTCGCGGATGAAGAGCGCGTGGTCGGCGTACCGCGCCTGAGCCTCCGTTTCCCGCGGCGGAATCCGTGAAGGCCTCCTCGGGCTCCCCGAGGGGGCCTTCACGGCGTCTCCGGCGGCTTGGCCCGCCGGAGACGCTCGGCTGAGCCCTCGGTCGACTTGGTCTCGCCGCCTCGCGGTCTTCGGCTGCACCGCATCGCTTTCCCGGCGCTCCCGCCACCGTGCTCTCGATGCACCCCACTGCGGCGATGTTCCGCGCTTCCCCAGTACAAGCGCCGCCGCCGCGGGCCGCCCCTCCAGCCGCCCGCCCGGCTGTCCACAACCCTCGCCGCTTGTGGATCAATCCGGCTCCGAGCCCCTGAAACGGCCAGAACGGTCGGCGACGACCGATAGACTGAGCAGGGCTCGTCCCCCAGGGATGGGTGGGGCGTGGCAGGGAGGCCCCACCGCCGAAATCGCCGCTATGCGACCAGCAACGTCTTCCCCACCGTCGCGCGCGACTCGATCGCCGCGTGGGCGTCCGCCGCCTTCTCCAGCGGGAACCGCTGCCCGGTCACCGGCACCAGGCTCCCGGTCGCCGCCGCGGCCAACGCCGACTCCGTGAACGCCCGCAGCCGCGCCGGCTCTCCGATCGAGCGCACCAGCGAAACTCCCCGCGCCGCGGCGTCCTCTTCGGACACTTCGGCCCACGAACCGCCCGCCAGCCCGTACACCGCCATCCGGCCGCCCGGGCGCAGCAGCCCGAACGCCGCCGTGCCGATCGCCCCGCCCACGCCGTCGAACACGACGTCCACCGGGCCGGCCGAGGCCGTCCAGTCCGGCCGCAGGTAGTCGGTCACCACGTCGGCCCCGCGCACGTGCGCCACCTTCGCCGGTCCGCCCGCCGCGCCGATCACCGTGGCTCCCGCCGCCTTCGCCAGCTGCACCAGCAGGCCGCCGACGCCGCCCGCCGCCGCCTCGACCAGGACTCGATCGCCCGGGCGCACCCTGGTCGCATGGACCAAGCCGGTCGCCGTCCGCCCGTCCGCGAGCAGCGCCACTGCCGCGTCGAGCGCCAGCGCGGGCGGTACCTCGAACACCGCCGACGCGTCCACCGCGACGCGCTCGGCGTACCCGCCGGAGCCGCCGGTCGACGTGACCACCCGCTGCCCCGCCAGCCCCGGGTCCACGCCCGCGCCGACCGCGCTGATCACGCCGCCGACGCCGTTGCCCGGGATCACCGGCAGCGAGCCCCGGAACGGCCCCGGAGCGCCCGCCCGGAACTGCGTCTCGACGAACGTGGTGTTCGCGAACACCACCTCGACCAGCACCTGCCCCGGCCCGGGGACCGGATCCGACGCCTCCCCCGGTACCAGGACTTCCGGACCACCGAACTCTCTCAACCACACCGCACGCATGCCGCAACGCTGCAACTTCAAGTGAAGTCGAAGTCAAGGACCTTGTTCTCAGAGAACCATGAATGCGGCTCGGAACTGTCCGCTCAGCACGATGACACCGCCGTCCGGGTGGTTCACCGTGAGTGGCAACACCGCACCGAATTCCGGACGCAGACCGACCCAGGAGGCCGACCGTGCGTATCGCCGTTCCCCGTGAGATCAAGAAGCACGAATACCGGGTCGCGCTGACCCCGGCCGGGGTGCACGAGCTGGCCGGCCGGGGGCACGACGTCTTCGTCGAGACCGGCGCCGGGATGGGTTCGTCCATCACCGACGAGGAGTACGTCGCCGCCGGCGCGAAGATCCTCACCACCGCCGAGGAGACCTGGGCCGAGGGCGAGCTCGTCCTCAAGGTCAAGGAACCCATCGCCGAGGAGTACGGCCGGCTCCGGCGCGACCAGGTCCTCTTCACGTATCTGCACATCGCCGCCGACCGGCCGCTGACCGACGCGCTGCTGGCGGCCGGCACCACCGCGATCGCCTACGAGACGGTGCAGACCGCGACCGGTGCGCTCCCGCTGCTCGCCCCGATGTCCGAGGTCGCGGGCCGGCTGGCCCCGCAGGTCGGCGCGTTCTCCCTGATGAAGCCGAGCGGCGGCCGCGGTGTGCTGCCCGGCGGCATCCCCGGCGTGCACCCGGCCCGCGTCGTCGTCATCGGCGGCGGGGTCGCGGGCCTGAACGCCGCCCGCGTCGCGCTCGGCCTCGGCTCGGACGTCGAGATCCTCGACACCAACGTCGACCGCCTCCGCCAGATCGACAACGACTTCGGCGGCCGCATCCGCACGGTGACCTCGACCCGGCTCTCGGTCGAAGAGTCCGTGCTGCAGGCCGACCTGGTCATCGGCGCGGTGCTGGTCCCCGGCGCGAAGGCACCGAAGCTGGTCTCGAACGAACTGGTGGCCCGCATGAAGCCGGGCAGCGTGCTCGTGGACATCGCGATCGACCAGGGCGGCTGCTTCGCCGACTCGCGCCCGACCACGCACGACGACCCGACCTACACGGTGCACGAGTCGGTGTTCTACTGCGTCGCGAACATGCCGGGCGCGGTGCCCCGGACGTCGACCTACGGCCTCACGAACGTCACGCTGCCGTATGCGGTCCAGCTGGCCGAGCACGGCTGGAAGGCCGCCCTGCAGGCCGACGCGGCGCTCGCGAAGGGTCTCAACACCCACGCCGGCGTCCTGACGAACGGCCCGGTCGCGGTGGCCCACGACCTCCCGCACACGCCGCTGGACACCGTCCTCGCCTGACCGCATTTCCCCGAGCGGGTTCCTGTCGCACACGGCAGGAGCCCGCTCCCTTTTTTCACGCCCGTCCGTCCACTACGGACGGGTTGCCGGGCGCGCCAGAAATCAGGCCCCCGCGGTCACCACGTGATAACCGGCGCCGCGAACGGTCCGGATGGTCTCGACCCCGAACGGCAGATCGATTTTCCGCCGCAGCGCACTGACGTGCACCTCGACCAGGTTGGCCGTCGCGGAGGCAGCAAAGTCCCAGAGGTTGTCAACGAGTTCGCCTTTGCTGACAACCTGCCCGGCCCGCTGCATGAGGTAGGCGAGAAGGGCGAATTCCTTGACGGTGAGCGTGATACCGGCGTCGCCGCGCCGACAGGTCCGGCTGGCCAGATCGAGTTCAAGATCCCCCAGCTTGAGCACACCGGCCCGAGTGGCCCCACCTCGCCGGATCAGGGCACGCAGCCGCGAAAGCAGAACCCCATAGGAAAAGGGCTTGGGCAGAAAGTCATCGGCCCCGGTATCGAGCGCCTCGATCTCATCATCCTCACCATCTTTGGCGGTGAGCATGAGAATAGGAGTCCGATCTCCTTGTTCCCGAAGCCGCCGGCACACCCGATACCCATTCAGCCCAGGCAGCATGACATCAAGAACGATGGCCGCGTACGAACGCTCCCCGGCATGCCAAAGCGCATCCCGCCCGTTGAAGGCAACATCAACGGCATAGCCCTCAGCACCCAACCCAGCCCGCAGAGCCTCAGCAAGCCGCCGTTCATCCTCAACAACCAAGATCCGCACAACGCAACGATGCCACACACCCCACGCACCCCACCCCAAAGCGGAGCACCAGCCACCGCAAACCCCAGGGAGCCCCCACACCCCGCCGTCCCGGCCCCTGCCCCTCCCGGCCCCGGCCCCGGCCCCTCCCGGACCCTGCCCTCCCGGGCCGTGCCCCTCCCGGACTCCCTCCCAGCCCCCTCGGAAGCCGAGCGCAAGGCACCGTGGGGGGTCCGGGGGGCTCGGCCCCCCGGGCAAAAGGACGAAGTCGACATGAGCGGCGAAGCCGCGATGCAGAGACGAAGGGGCGACCCGCTCAACCAGCCTGGGGGTCACTGGGAGCGGGCCGCCGATACCTAGCTTAGAGGGGTCTGGCGGAGTTGGCTGCACCGGGTGGACAAGTCGCACGAATTCTTTACCAAGTTGATCTGACGGACGACGTGAATCCTCTGGTCAGCGGCGCCGAGCGTGGTACTGGCCGGTAGCGGAAAGTGACGAAGGTCGCTCTCGGGCGTTCCGTGCGCGCGAGCGCGGCTGGTAGGGCAGGATGACGCCGCATCAGCGGGGAACGTTAGGGGACGGTATGCACGACGGCAGTGGCCGGATTGTGGTGCAGAACCTGAGCAAGCGGTTCGGCGAGGTGAACGCCGTGCAGAACCTGAGCTTCACGGTCGAACCTGGTTCGGTGACGGGTTTCCTGGGTCCGAACGGCGCCGGTAAGACGACGACGTTGCGCATGTTGCTCGGGTTGGTGACACCCACATCGGGGACGGCGACGATCAACGGGCGGCCGCACGCGCAGCTGGGGAATCCGGCGCGGGTGGTGGGCTCGGTTTTGGAAAACGAGGGTTTCCACCCGGGGCGGACGGCTCGCAACCACCTCCGGGTGTACGCGGCGGCCATCGGGGTGCCGGATCGGCGGGCGGACGAGGTGCTCGGCCTAGTGGGCTTGGGCAGCGCCGCGGACCGGAAGGCGGGCGGGTTCTCGCTGGGTATGCGGCAGCGGCTGGCGCTGGCGACGGCGCTGCTGGGTGACCCGCAGGTGCTGGTGCTCGACGAGCCGACGAACGGCCTGGATCCCGAGGGCATCCTGTGGCTGCGCAACTTCTTGCGGTCGTACGCGCGGGAGCAGCGGCGGACCGTGCTGGTTTCGAGCCACCTGCTCAACGAGGTCGAGCAGCTGATCGACCAGGTGGTGATCATCAGCCAGGGCGTCACGCGGTATTACGGCCCGCTGGAGCAGCTGCGCAAGGGCCAGCAGTCGCGGGTGCTGGTGCAGCCCGCGGATCCGGCGGCGCTGGTGAAGGCGTTGCAGGAGAACGGCATCCAGCAGGTGTCGCCGACGCCGGACGGCCGGGTGGCGGTCGCCGGGTCGAGTGTCCAGCAGATCGGCGACCTGGCCGCGAAGGCCGGGATCGCGGTCTACGGGATGCAGGAGGAGCACGCCGATCTGGAGCGGATGTTCTTCCAGCTGACGCAGGGTCAGTACGCCGGTGCGCCGGGCTATCCGCCGCCGCAGCCGCCGTACCAGCAGGGCCCGCCGCCCGGTTACCCGCCGCAGCAGCAGCACTACCAGCAGGGTCCGCCGTCGGGCCCGCAGCAGCAACAGCAGCAGCAGTACTGGGGAGGACCGCAGCAGTGATGGGCAACCTGATCAAGGCGGAGTTCCGCAAGACGCTCTCGCTGAACACGTGGTGGGTGCTGCTGATCCCGCTGGCGCTGGTGGCGTTCTGGCTGACGTTCGTGTGGGGCAAGATCACGAACGACTTCGCGGACTTCATCGGCTCCAGCGATGCTCGCGAGGTCGCGGGTGCGGTCGGCTTGGACGCGAGCAAGCTGCCGGTCGGGCTGCTGGCGTTCGCGCACGGCGTGAACATCGCGCAGCTGATTCCCGGTCTGTTCGGCGTGTTCGCGCTGGCCGGCGAGTACCGCAGCAAGACGATCACGACGACGTTCCTGACGGCGCCGAACCGGGTCACGGCGCTGACCGCGAAGATGCTGACGTACGTGGCGTGGGGCGCGATCTACGGCCTGGTGAGCTTCGGCGTCTCGGCGATCGCGGTGATGGTGTCGGTCGATTCCGGGCGGTGGCCCAGTGCCGGCCAGTGGCTGGCCGCGCTCGGCGGGACGATCCTGGCCTCGGTGCTGGTGACGCTGTTCGGCATCGGGTTCGGCGCGGTGCTGCGCAGCGTGCCGCTGGCCGTGGTGCTGTTCCTGGTGTGGTTCCTGATCGTGGAGAACGTGCTCGTCATCGCGCTCTGGGGACCGGCCGACATCCTGGGCGGGCTGCTGCCGAACGGCACCGCGAACGGGATCGTGGGCGGGATCGCCGCGGACGCGTTCGGCATCAACTCGCTCAACCTGCCGGGTGGCGTCGACCACTGGTCGGCGCTCGGCCTGCAGCTCGCGGCGGGCGCACCGGGCGTGATCTCGTGGTGGGCTTCGGCGCTGATCTTCTTCGGGTGGACGTTGCTCTTCTTCGGCCTCGGCTGGGCGGGCAACCAGAAGCGCGACATCACGTAGTCCCAGCTGTCCGCGAAGGCCACCTCGAGTTGCTCGAGGTGGCCTTCTTGGCGTTCGAGGAAATATTTTGTCGGTGGTGGCGCTTACTGTCACAACGTGACCGTCGCTCCGCCCCGCTCCCGTCAAGAGCTCCCACCCACCGAGACAGCCGGCTGGATCCGCCGGTTGTCCGCGGCGGCGTGGGAGCACCGTGTGCTCGTCGTGCTGTCGCTGCTCGCGGCCGCGTTCGGCGTCGGCGTGCAGGCCGCCAGCCCGTTGCTGGTGCGCACGGCGGTGGACGACGCGGTGGCCGGGCGCACCGGCGGGCTGCCCGGGATCGCCGTTTTCCTGGTCGCGCTGCAGCTGATCGCCTTCGGCACCGCGTTCGCGCGCCGCTACCTCGGCGGGAAGCTCGCCCTCGACGTGCAGCACGATCTGCGCCAGCGCGTCTTCAACGCCGTTTCGCGGCTGGACGGCGGCAAGCAAGACGCGTTGCGCACCGGCCAGGTCGCCTCGCGCGCGATCTCCGACCTGCAGCTGGTGACCGGGATCCTGATGCAGGTCCCGCTGTCCTTCGGCTCGGTGGTTTTCGCGCTGCTGTCGTTCGTCGCGATGCTGTGGCTGTCGCCGGTGCTGACGCTGATCGCGCTGGTCGTCACGCCCGCGGTCGGCATCATCGTGGCGCGCAGCCGCAAGCGCCTCTTCCCGGCGACGTGGTCGGCGCAGCAGCGCGCGGCGGACGTCGCGCAGCAGGTCGAAGAGACCGTCACCGGCGTCCGGGTGGTCAAGGGCTTCGGCCAGGAGACGCGGGAAGTCTCGAAGCTGGAAGGGACCGCGCGCAAGTTGTTCGGGGAGCGGCTTCGCGCGGCGAAGCTCTCGGCGATCCCGACGGCGACCACCGCCGCCCTGCCCGCCGCCGGCCAGGTCGCCGTGCTCGGCATCGGCGGTGTCCTCGCGCTGAACGGGTCCATCACCCTCGGCACGTTCCTGGCCTTCGCCACCTACCTCGCGACGCTGATCGGCCCGGCCCGGATGCTCTCCGGCCTGGTCGTGCAGGCCCAGCTGACCCGCGCCGGCGCCGAGCGGGTGTACGAGCTGATCGACGCGCAGCCGGAGGTCGCCGACGCGCCGGACGCGCGGCCGCTGCCAGAGGGGCCGCTGGGCGTGGAGCTCGACGGCGTCCGGTTCGGCTACACCCGCAGCGAACCGGTGCTGGCCGGTCTTTCGGTCACCGCGAACCCGGGCGAGACCCTCGCGCTGGTCGGCACCGCGGGCTCGGGGAAGTCGACGATCTCGTTGCTGCTGCCCCGGTTCTACGACGTGCACGAGGGCGCGGTGCGGGTCGGCGGCCTCGACGTCCGTGACGTCCCGTTGCGGCAGCTGCGGCAGGCGATCGGCGTGGTGTTCGAGGAGGCGTTCCTGTTCTCCTCCTCGATCCGGGACAACATCGCCTACGGCCGTCCGGACGCGAGCGACGAAGAAGTGGTCGCCGCGGCCAGGGCCGCGGAGGCGGACGGGTTCATCCGCGCGCTGCCGGACGGCTACGAAACGCTGGTCGGCGAGCGCGGGCTGACCCTCTCGGGCGGGCAGCGGCAGCGGCTCGGGCTGGCCAGGGCCCTGATCACCGACCCGCGGATCCTGGTGCTCGACGACGCGACCTCGGCCATCGACACGGTTACCGAAGCGGCGATCTACGACACCCTGCGCTCGGTGACCGCGGCGCGGACCACCCTGCTGATCGCCCACCGGCGCTCGACCCTTGCCCTGGCCGACCGGATCGCGGTGCTGGACGAAGGCCGCGTCGTCGACGTCGGCACCGAGTCGGAACTGATGGCGCGCTGCCCGCTGTTCCGCGAACTCGTGGCCGGCCCGGGCGATGACGTCGAAGAGAAGCACCGCTGCGAGGGCCTCGATCGCGGCCCCGGCGGGGTCACGCCGTCGCTGTGGCCGCGGGACGAGAGCCAGGACGAGGTCGACGCACTGGCCGAAGCCGCGCGGATGCGCAGTGGCGACCCGAACAGCAGCGGGTTCGTCGGCGGGGGCGGCGGCCTGGACGTGCCGCCGACGCCGGAGCTGATCGAGGGCGTCCGCAAGCTCCCGCCCGCCGTCGACGAGCCGCAGCTGCCCGGTGTGGACGTCACCGCGCCCGACCCGAAGTTCCGGCTGGCCGGGCTGCTGCGGCCGGTCCGCGGGCCCCTGTTCCTGGTGATCGGGCTGGTGGCGGCGGACGCGCTGGCGTCGATCGCGCTGCCCGGGCTGTACCAGTTCGGCGTCGACCACGGGGTGCGCGCCGGCGTCGAGTGGATGATCTGGCTGGCCGCCGGTATCGGCGCCGCGGTCATCGCCGCCGACTGGCTGGTGGTCTTCGCGCAGACGAGGCTGACATCCCGGGTGGGCGAGACGGTGCTGTACGCGCTGCGCGTCCGCAGTTACGCGCACCTGCAGCGGCTCGGGCTCGACTACTACGAGCGTGAGCTGTCCGGGAAGATCATGACCCGGATGACCACGGACGTCGACGCGCTCTCGACGTTCCTGCAGACCGGGCTGGCCACCGCGGTGGTCAGCGCGTTGACGCTGGCCGGGATCACGGCCGCGCTGCTGGTCACCGACGCCGGGCTGGCGCTGTACGCGCTGGCGATGGTGCCGGTGCTGGCGGTGGCCACGGTGATCTTCCGGCGCTCGGCGTCGAAGGCGTACAACGAGGCTCGCGAGCGGGTCAGCGTCGTCAACGCGGACATGCAGGAGAACGTCAGCGGGTTGCGGGTCGCGCAGGCGTACACGCGCGAAGACCGCTCCGCGGAGGCGTTCGCTTCGCGCAGCGACGACTACCGGCGCTCGCGGCTGCGGGCCCAGCGGTACGTGGCGACGTACTTCCCGCTGGTGGCGCTGATGTCGGACCTGGCGACCACAACGGTGCTGGTGGCTGGAGCAAGCCGCGTCTCGGCGGGCACGCTGTCGGCCGGCGTGCTGCTCGCGTTCCTGCTGTACCTGCAGCAGTTCTTCTCGCCGATCCAGCAGCTGTCGGCGGTGTTCGACGGCTACCAGCAGGCGAGCGTCGGCCTGAACCGCATCGGCGACCTGCTGCGGACGCCGACGTCGGTCCCGGCGGCGGAGAAGCCGGTTGCGGTGCCGGCGCGGCTGCGCGGCGAGGTCTCGTTCAAGGAGGTCGAGTTCTCCTACACCGGCGCCGAGACTCCGGCGCTGGCGGAGTTCTCGCTGGACGTCGCGGCCGGCGAGACGATCGCGCTCGTCGGTGCGACCGGCGCCGGGAAGTCGACGGCGGTCAAGCTGGTGGCGCGCTACTACGACGTCACCGGCGGCGAGGTCCGGATCGACGGCACGGACGTCCGCGAGTACGAGCTGGCCGGGATGCGCCGCCGGATGGGCGTGGTGCCGCAGGAGGCGCACCTGTTCTCGGGCACGGTGGCCGACAACGTCCGCTACGGCCGCCCGGCCGCGTCCGACGCGGAGGTCGAGGCGGCGGTCCGCGCGGTGGGCGCGCTGGACGGCGTCGCGGCCCTCCCGGCGGGCTTCCTGCAGCCGGTGGGCGAGCGTGGTCGCTCGCTGTCGGCGGGCCAGCGTCAGCTGGTGGCCCTGGCGAGGGCGGAGCTGGTGGACCCGGACGTCCTCCTGCTCGACGAGGCCACGGCGGCCCTGGACCCCTCGACGGAGGCGGCGGTCCTCCGGGCCACGGAGACGGTGGCCCACCGCCGCACGACGTTCGTGGTCGCCCACCGCCTCGCGACAGCGGCCCGCGCGGACCGCATCGTGGTCCTGGACCACGGCCGCATCGTGGAAACCGGAACCCACGCCGAGCTCCTGGCCGCCAACGGCCCCTACGCCCGCCTCTGGGCCCTCGGCTGACGTACCGGACCAGTCGGCTCGCGTACCTGCACCGTCGGCTCGCGTACCTGGAGGGTCGGATGGCGAGCCGACCCTCCAGGTACGCAAACCGACCCCCTGGGTACGCGAGCCGACCCCCTGGGTACGCAAGCCGACCCTCCAGGCACGCGAGTCGACCCTTCAAACTCGGGTGATGGCCCTCCAATCACGGGTGATGACTGCTTACGCACGAAAGTTCGTGGCCGGGTGGCCGGGGCGCTGGGAGCATGGCGGGCATGTTCGAAGAGAAGCGGGTTCCCGACCGGCAGGTGCGGGCGGCGCAGACCGAGGCGAGCGTCCGGGTCTACCAGGCGTGCCCGCCCGCCGTCGCCGATGCCGCGCTCGAGAAGCAGGCCTTCGAGCGGGGCGGGGTGGTGCAGGTCACGCCGTCGTTCCGGCTCGCGGCCCACGGCAGCGAGAACGGGCGCAAGCCCGGCCACGAGCGCATCCTCGCGATCGACCTCACCCGCGAAGGCTTCGAGTGGGCCCTGGCCCACGGGCACGTCCGGTGGGAAGCGGAGCGAGATCTGGACCACACCGCGCTGAACTTCCAGGCGATCCGGATCGGCCTCGACGGTGCACCCGTCGACGAGTGGATCACCGCCGTCACCGATGTCACACCGGTGATGCGCGACATCGCCGGGCTGCTGGCCACCGACCAGCTCCACCTGGCCGTCAAGCTCGTCCCCCACGAGCCGCCGTACCCGCTGGGCGAGGACCTCGCCGAGGCCGTCGACGCCACGCCCTGAGAGAGCGCCCTCCGATCGAGCGGCCCCATCCCGGCCGGCCGGGAACCCTGTACCCGGTCCAGGGCTTAAGGTTCCCTTAGCACATCTTGATCGAGTCAGTGACCGATACCCTAGTGCGCCACGCCTCACACAGGCCGGTTCCATCACATCGCGGTCACCGAGGGGGTTAGCCTGGTAGGCGCATCAGCGGATTCAAGATCGAGATCGAGACGGATAGAGGCGAGCCCCAGCCGTGTCCAGCAGCAGCCCTGCGTCACAGTTCGGCCCCAACGAGTGGCTGGTCGAAGAGATGTACGACCAGTTCCTCGCAGACCCATCTTCAGTCGATGCCGCCTGGCACGACTTCTTCGCGGACTTCAAGCCGACGCAGAGCGCGCAGGCCAAGGCGGACACCGCCCGGCAGCAGCAGGCCGAAGTCAAGCCGACGGCCAACGGCCAGGCGGCGCAGCCCTCGGCCAAGGCCGTGCAGAACGCGGAGTCGGCGGCCAAGCAGTCGTCGACCGCGTCGGCGCCCGCGAAGCCGGCCCCCGCGAAGGCAGCCCCGAAGCCGGCGCCGAAGCCGGCCGCGAAGGCCGAGCCCAAGGCCGAGGCGAAGAAGGAAGAGCCGGAGTCGAAGCAGCTGCGCGGCGCCGCGGCGGCCATCGCCAAGAACATGGACGCCTCGCTGAGCGTCCCCACCGCGACCAGCGTGCGCGCGGTCCCGGCGAAGCTGATGGCGGACAACCGCATCGTCATCAACAACCACCTCAAGCGCACCCGCGGCGGCAAGATCTCCTTCACGCACCTCATCGGCTACGCCATGGTGCGGGCGCTGAAGGACTACCCGAACCTCAACCGGCACTACCAGCAGATCGACGGCAAGCCGTTCGCGATCACGCCGGAGCACGTCAACTTCGGGCTCGCCATCGACATGAAGGGCAAGGACGGGTCGCGCAACCTCGTCGTGGCCTCGGTCAAGGGCGTCGAGGACATGTCGTTCCTGCAGTTCTGGCAGGCCTACGAGGAGATCGTCAAGAAGGCCCGCAACAACAAGCTGACGGCCGACGACTTCTCCGGCACCACGATCTCGCTGACCAACCCGGGCGGCATCGGCACCAACCACTCGGTGCCGCGCCTGCAGGCCGGCCAGGGCGCCATCATCGGCGTCGGCGCCATGCAGTACCCGGCGGCGTTCGAGGGCACCAGCGAGAAGACGCTGGTCGACCTCGGCATCAGCAAGATCATGACGCTGACCTCGACGTACGACCACCGCATCATCCAGGGCGCGGAGTCGGGCGAGTTCCTCAAGCGCATCCACCAGCTGCTGCTCGGCGAAGACGGCTTCTACGACGACGTCTTCACCAGCCTGCGCCTGCCGTACGAGCCGATCCGCTGGGTCGCCGACATCCCGGACGGCCCGGTCGACAAGACCGCCCGCGTGATCGAACTGATCGACGCGTTCCGGATGCGCGGCCACCTGATGGCCGACACCGACCCGCTGAACTACCGCCAGCGCAGCCACGCGGACCTGGACGTGCTGTCCCACGGCCTGACGCTCTGGGACCTCGACCGCGAGTTCCCGGTCGGCGGCTTCGCCGGCCAGGAGCGGATGAAGCTGCGCGACATCCTGGGCGTGCTGCGCAACTCGTACTGCCGCACGGTCGGCATCGAGTACACCCACATCCTCGACCCCGAGGAGCGCCGCTGGATCCAGGAGCGCGTCGAGATCCCGCACGAGAAGCCGGACCCCGCGGTCCAGAAGTACGTGCTCTCGAAGCTGAACGCCGCCGAGGCGTTCGAGACGTTCCTGCAGACCAAGTACGTCGGCCAGAAGCGGTTCTCGCTCGAAGGCGGCGAGACGGCGATCCCGCTGCTCGACACGCTGCTGGACAAGGCCGCCGAGCACGAGCTCGACGAGGTCGTCATCGGCATGCCGCACCGCGGCCGGCTGAACGTCCTGGCCAACATCGTCGGCAAGCCGATCAGCCAGATCTTCCAGGAGTTCGAGGGCAACCTCGACCCGGGCCAGGCGCACGGCTCCGGTGACGTGAAGTACCACCTCGGCGCCGAGGGCAAGTACTTCCGCATGTTCGGCGACGGCGAGACGAAGGTGTCGCTGACGGCGAACCCCTCGCACCTGGAGACCGTCGACCCGGTGCTCGAGGGCATCGTCCGCGCGAAGCAGGACCTCCTGGACAAGGGCGGCGAGGGCTACACCGTGCTGCCGGTCCTGATGCACGGCGACGCGGCCTTCGCGGGCCAGGGCGTCGTCGCCGAGACGCTGAACCTGTCGCTGCTGCGCGGGTACCGCACCGGCGGCACCGTGCACGTCATCGTCAACAACCAGGTCGGCTTCACGACCGCGCCGGAGCACTCGCGCTCGTCGCAGTACGCCACCGACGTCGCGAAGATGATCGGTTCGCCGATCTTCCACGTGAACGGCGACGACCCGGAGGCCGCGCACTGGGTGGCCAAGCTGGCCGTCGAGTACCGCCAGGCGTTCCACAAGGACGTCGTCATCGACCTGATCTGCTACCGCCGCCGCGGCCACAACGAGGGTGACGACCCCTCGATGACGCAGCCGGCGATGTACGACATCATCGACACCAAGCGTTCGGTGCGGAAGACCTACACCGAGTCGCTGATCGGCCGCGGTGACATCTCCGTCGAAGAGGCCGAGGCCGCGTTGCGCGACTTCTCGAGCCAGCTGGAGCACGTCTTCAACGAGGTGCGCGAGCTGGAGAAGCACCCGGCGAAGGCCAGCCCCTCCGTCGAGGAGGAGCAGCAGGTGCCGGCCAAGGTGGCGACGGCGATCACCGGCAAGACGCTGGAGCACATCGGCGACGCGTTCGTGAACGTGCCGGAGGGCTTCACCCCGCACCCGCGCGTCAAGCCGGTCATGGAGCGCCGCCACAAGATGTCCCGCGAGGGCGACATCGACTGGGCGTTCGGCGAGCTGCTGGCGTTCGGGTCGCTGGCAATGGAGGGCCGCCTGGTCCGGCTGTCCGGCCAGGACTCGCGCCGCGGCACGTTCACCCAGCGGCACTCGGTGTTCATCGACCGCAAGACCGGCCAGGAGTACTCGCCGCTGCAGAACCTGGCCGACGGCCAGGGCCGCGTGATGATCTACGACTCGGCGCTGTCGGAGTACGCGGCCGTCGGCTTCGAGTACGGCTACTCGGTGGCCAACCCCGAGTCGCTGGTCATGTGGGAAGCGCAGTTCGGCGACTTCGTCAACGGCGCCCAGACGGTCATCGACGAGTACATCTCCTCGGGCGAGGCCAAGTGGGGCCAGCGCTCGGACGTCGTGCTGCTGCTGCCGCACGGCCACGAGGGCCAGGGCCCGGACCACACGTCCGGCCGCATCGAGCGCTTCCTCTCGCTGTGCGCGGAGGGCTCGATGACGGTGGCGGTGCCGTCGACCCCGGCGAACTACTTCCACCTGCTGCGCCGCCACGCCCTCGACGGCATCCAGCGCCCGCTGGTCGTCTTCACGCCGAAGTCGATGCTGCGCAACAAGGCCGCGACCTCGCCGACCGAGGACTTCACCGGCGAAAGCCGCTTCATGTCCGTCATCGACGACGTCACCCCGGACCCGGCGAAGATCCGCAAGGTGCTGCTGACCTCCGGGAAGCTGTACTGGGAGCTGGTGGCCGAGCGGACGAAGCGCGAGGCCGACGACGTCGCCATCGTGCGGATCGAGCAGTACTACCCGCTGCCGAAGAAGAAGCTGCTGGCGGCGCTGGAGCGCTACACGAACGCGACGCAGGTCGCGTGGGTCCAGGAGGAGCCGGAGAACCAGGGTGCGTGGCCGTTCTTCGGCCTGAACCTGCCCCGGAAGTTCCCGGAGGTGCTCTCGGGCCTGCAGGTCGTTTCCCGCCGCCCGATGGCGGCTCCGTCGGCGGGTTCGTCGAAGGTGCACGAGGTCGAGCAGAAGGCGCTGATCTCGAAGGCGTTCGACTGATCGCTTGAAGCCTGACAAAGGCCTCCTCCCCGGTCCGCCGGTGAGGAGGCCTTCGTCGTGGTCCGCCGGAATTCGTCGCCTGCCCGGCTTCGTCGCCCACCCGGGCTTCGTCGCCCGCCCGGAACTGTCGGTGCCCTCCGGTAGCGTGGAAACCGGGGGCGCAGCCCAAACCCGATTGCCATCCGCAGCCGGTTCACGGCAAGGTGGCGATCATGCTGATCCGCCGCGAGACAGCCGCTGACCAGGCGGCGATCCACGCCGTCCACAGCGAGGCCTTCCGGCGCGAAGCGAACGTCACCCCGGTCGAAGCGCCCCTCGTCGACGAACTCCGCGCCGAAGGCGACCTGATCAACGCCCTGTCGCTGGTGGCCCTCCACGACGGCGAAGTCGTCGGGCACGTGTGCTGCAGCCGCGCCCGCCTCGGCGACGACAAGAAGGCCGCCGTCGGGCTCGGGCCGCTCGGCGTGCTGCCCGCGCACCAAACGAGCGGTGTCGGCTCCGCGCTGGTGCACGCCGTGGTCGCCGCGGCCGACGCCCTCGGCCACGGCCTGGTCGTCCTGGTCGGCGAGCCCGCCTACTACTCGCGATTCGGGTTCGTGCCGGCGGCGGACCTGGCGATCACGGCCCCGGACCCGCGGTGGGGCCGGTACTTCCAGGCGCGGACCCTCTCCGCGTACGCACCAACCCAGGCGGGCGCGTTCGAGTACGCGCCCGCGTTCTCCCGGATCTGAACAGGAGCCGCGCGTGTACACACCGACCTCGTCCGTGGGGGTGCGGATCAACCGCGAGCAGCCGCCGGCCAAGCTGCGCGACCTCGCGCGCCAAGCCGAAGACGCGGGTCTCGACGAGCTCTGGCTGGTCGAGGACTGTTTCTGGGCGGCCGGCGTCGCCACGGTCGCGACGGCGCTGGCGGTGACGTCGACGATCAAGGTGGGCATCGGCGTGCTGCCGGCGGTGGCGCGCAACCCGGCGATCGCGGCGATGGAGGTCGCGGCGCTGGCCGAGCTGCACCCGGACCGGCTGATCGCCGGGTTCGGCCACGGCGTCGCGTCGTGGATGCGGCAGATCGGGGCGTACCCGGCATCCCCGCTGGCGGCCCTGGAGGAGACGCTGCTGGCGGTCCGGCGGCTGCTGGCGGGCGAGCGCGTCTCGATGGACGGCCTGCACGTCCACCTGGACGAGGTCGAGCTGGTGTTCCCGCCGGCGTCGCCGCCCCCGCTGGTGGCGGGCGTCCGCCGCCCGAAGTCCCTGGCGGTCGCGGGCGCGGCGGCGGACGGCACGATCCTCGCCGAGCCGGCCCCGCCGGAGTACGTCCGGACGGCGCTGGCGGGCATCGCACCGGGCCGCGCGGCGGAAGGCGCGCCGGCCCACCACGCGGTGGTGACGTACAACTGGCTGGCCCTGGGCGACCGCGAGCGGGCGCGCCTGACGGTCGCGGAGTCCCTGACCCCGGGATCGCGGGTGCAGGTGGAGGGCCTGCCGTTCGCCGGGGAGCTGCTGGCCCTGCTGGACTCGGCGTCCACAGTGGACGATCTGGCGGCGGGCCTGCGTCCGGAGTGGATCGACCGTCTGGCCGTTTGCGGCGACGTGGACACCTGCGCGGCGGCGGTCCGCGCGCTGCACGAGGCCGGCAGCGGTTCGGTGGTGCTGCTGCCGCTGCCGGAGGAGCCCCCGGAGCGGGGCATCGAGGACGCGGCCCGGGTGGCGTCGGCCGTGCGCGGCTGAGGCCGTTCCCGGAAAAGGAGTTCGTGCGGGACGACCGGCGTGCCACGATCGAGCCATGCCGGTCGACCAGCACCTCCTCCTGGCCTTCCTCGTCACCACCGCGATCGCGATGGTCACCCCGGGCCCGGACATGCTCTTCATCCTCGGCTGCGGCATGCGCGGCGGCCCGAAGGCCGGCCTGCTCGCCACCGCCGGGGTCGCCACCAGTGAAGCCATCCACGTCGCCGTCGCGGCGGCCGGGCTGGCCGCGCTCTTCGCCGCCGTGCCCGTGGCCTTCACCGTCGTGCGGGTCGCCGGGGCCGGCTACCTCATCTACCTGGGTGTCCAGGCCATCCGGAACCGCAAGCCGCTCGTCGAGCGGAAAAGCGACCGCGCCTACCTCAGCGGCCTGCTCACCAACCTGCTCAACCCGAAGATGGTCACCTTCACCATCGCCTTCCTGCCGCAGTTCATCGACCCGGCGAAAGGCCACGTCTGGCTGCAGTTCGCGGTCCTCGGCGCGATCATGATCGTGTTCGAGTTCCTCGTCGACGGCACGGTCGGCGTCCTCGCCGGCCGCCTCGGCGGCTGGGTCCGGCGGAAGAAGAACCAGCGCCGCATCGAGGTCGCCACCGGCGGCATCTTCATCGGCCTCGGCGTGAAGCTGGCCGTCGACCACTAAGCCCGGGCGAGGAAGTCCTCCGCGATGTCCAGCGGGTTGCGCTTCTCCTCGGTGAACTCGACGTTCAGCCGCGTCAGCTGCTCGGTCGTCAGCGCCGCCGACACGCGGTTCAGCGCCGCCACCTCACGCGGGGACAGCGTCCCCCGCGCCACCAGCGGCACGATGTTCTGCGCCGGGAACATGTTCTTGTCGTCGGCCAGGGGCACGAACCCGTTCGCCGCGATCGTCGAGGACGTGCTGAACAGGTCCGCCACCTGCACGTCGCCGGACTTCAGCGCCGCCACCGTCACCGGGCCGCCCGTGTCCGTCGTACGGATTTCCTTGAACTCGCAGCCGTACAGCGACTTGATCTTGTCCTTCCAGCGGCTGCTCCACTGGCCGGGCCCGCCGAACACCAGCTCGCGGCAGCGCCGCCCCAGGTCCGAGAACGTCTTCACCCCGGAAGACGCCAGCTGCGGGCCGACGACGAGCAGGTCCTTGTCCTCCGCCGGTGCCTGGTCCAGCACCTCGAAGCCGGGCGGGATCTTCTGCCGCAACTGCGCGTAGACGTCCTGGGACGTCGTCGCGGTGGTGTTCTTGTCGAAGTAGCGCAACAGGTTGCCGCTGTAGTCCGGCACGACCGACAGCGACTTGTCCTGCAGCGCCTTGACGACGACCTCGCGGCTGCCGACCGGCGGCCGCACGGTCACGTTGGTCGCGCCCGCGTCCCGCAGCGCCCCGGCGTAGATCTGGGCCAGCAGCAGGCTTTCGCCGACGTCGGACGCTCCGATGATGATGTCCCCGGAAGCGCCGCCCTCACCGCCGCCCGCCAGCGGGTTGCCACAGCCGGCCGCCAACACCAGGACCGCCAGCACGACCAGCCGCTTCACGCCGCCACCTTCTTCACAGCCGCCGCGAGCCGGACGCCCCGGGGCACCAGGGCCCGGTTCAGCACCGCGAAGAGCAGGTCCAGGACGATGGCCAGCAACGTCGTCAGCAACGCGCCCGCGATGACCTCGGAATAGTCCAAAATGGCCAGTCCGTCGAGCAGGAACCGGCCCAGGCCACCGAGTCCGACGTACGCGGCCACCGCGGCGGTCGCGACGAGCTGGAGCACGGCGTTGCGGATGCCGCCGAGCACGAGCGGCAGCGAGATCGGCACCTCGACCTGCCACAGCCGCTGCCAGCCGGTCATCCCGACGCCCTCGGCGGCGTCGACCACGCCGTGGTCGGTCGCCTGCAGCCCGGCGTACGTCCCGGCCAGGATCGGCGGGACGGCCAGCACGACGAGCCCGATGATCGTCGAGGTGACGCTCTCGGTGAAGAGCAGGAACAGGAACGTGACGAGCCCGAGCGTCGGCAGCGCGCGGATGGCGTTGCCGGCGCTCACCAGCGCGACGCCGCCGCGGCCGGTGTGGCCGACGAACAGGCCCAGCGGCACCGCGATGACCAGGGCGATCACCAGCGACAACGCGGTGTAGCCGAGGTGTTCCAGCAGCCGCTGCGGGATGCCGTCGGGCCCGGACCAGTGCGCCGGGTCGCCGAACCAGCGGACGAGATCGGTGATCACAGCGCCTCCACCCGGGTCCACGGCGTCAGCAGGTTTCGCGAGCCCACCAGCACCAGGTCGACGATCAGCGCCAGCAGGAGGGTCAGCACGATGCCGACCACGATCGGCGAGAAGTACTCGCGCTGGAAGCCGTCGGTGAACAGCACGCCGAGGCCGCCGGTGCCGATCAGCGCGCCGACGCTGACCAGGCTGATGTTGCTGACCGACGCGACCCGCACGCCGGCCGCCAGCACCGGCACGGACAACGGCAGCTCGACGGCGAAGAAGCGGCGCACCGGCTTGTACCCGACGGCGGTCGCGGCGGCGACCACCGGCGCGGGCACCGCGTCGAGGGCGTCGAGCACCGGCCGGACCAGCAGCGCCGTGGTGTAGATCGTCAGCGCGACGACGACGTTGACGCTGTCGAGGATCTTCGACCCGATCAGGCCGGGGATGACGACGAACAGCGCGAGCGACGGGATCGTGTAGAGCAGGTTGGCCACCACCATCAGCACCTGCCGCGCGGGCCGCCAGCGGTGGCCGAGCCAGCCCGCCGCGATCGCCAGGACGATCCCGACGACCAGCGGGAGCAGCGCCAGGTACACGTGGTCGCCCAGGTCACCGAGGATCTGGATGCGGTTGTTCGCGCTGCTCAGGTAGCGCCCGAGCTCGTCGAAGAAGCTCATGACGCCTGCGGGGTCGCCTCGATCACGTCCAGCACTTGCCTCGCGACGACGCCGCCGAGCACCCGGTGGTCGTCGTCCACGACCACGCCGAGGCTGGCGGGCGACGACAGCGCCGCGTCGAGCGCGCCGCGGATCGGCGTCCCCCGCACCCAGAGCGATCCCCCGGCCACGAGGGCGTCCTCGGTGAGCGGACCGTCCACAGTGGAGTTCGGGGGCAGCCAGCCGCGGGGCTGCTTCTCGGTGTTGACCGCGAGCCGCCAGCCGTCGCTCGCGGGAACGGCGGAGCCGATTTCGACCAGCTCCAGCTCCTTGACCTCGACGCCTTCGGCGGAGAGGAACGACAGGCCGCGGTAGCCGCGGTCCCGGCCGACGAACGACGCGACGAAGTCGTCCACCGGGTGCCGCAGGACGTCGGCGGGGGTGCCGTACTGGGCGAGCTTGCCGCCGACGCGCATCACCGCCACCTTGTCGCCGAGCCGGACCGCCTCGTCGATGTCGTGGGTGACGAACACGATCGTCTTGCCCAGCTGCGACTGCAGCCGCAGCAGCTCGTTCTGCAGGTCCTCGCGCACGATCGGGTCGACCGCGGAGAACGGCTCGTCCATCAGCAGCACCGGCGAGTCCGCGGCGAGCGCGCGGGCGACGCCGACGCGCTGCTGCTGACCGCCCGAAAGCTGGGCCGGGTAGCGCTTGCCGAGCTCGACCGGCAGGCCGATGATCTCCAGCAGCTCGGCGGCCCGCTTGCGCGCCTTCGCCTTGTCCCAGCCGGAAAGCAGGGGCACCGTGGCGATGTTGTCCAGCACTGTCCGATGTGGAAAGAGGCCGGCGTGCTGGATGACGTAGCCGATGCCGCGGCGCAGCAGCGCCGGGTCGCCCTCGGCGACGTCCTTGCCGTCCAGCAGCACCTGGCCGCCGGTCGGCTCCACCATCCGGTTGATCATCCGCAGCGACGTCGTCTTGCCGCAGCCCGACGGGCCGACGAACACGGTGATCGTGCCGTCTTCGACCGTGAGGTTCAGCTTGTCGACGGCGACCGTCCCATCCGGATACTGCTTGGTCACGTCGCGGAATTCGATGGTCACAGCCACTCCCCATGTCCCGGTCGGTTCGACCGTAGCCGAGTCGGCGGTGGTTGGCACGCTGTTCCGGCAGGTGGTTGGCTAGGCTCGGAGCCCGTGAAGGCACTCGACGACGTCCTCGCCGCGCACGGCGTCGGCGTCCGCCCGCTGTACCGCGTCCTCGACCTGCTGCGCACCGGCGACCACGACCTCGGCGAGCTGGTCCGGCTGAGCACAGCGCCGCGGCGCAGCGTGGAGGCCGTCCTCGCCGCCCTCGGCGACGACCTGGACCGCAGCGGCGACCGCCTGCGCATCTCGCCCGGCGTCGCGGCGTCGTACCTGCAGTACCACGCGCCGCGCTACGCCGATCCGCTCGACGAAGCCGTCGCGGCGCACGAACTGCTGCCGAAGATCGCCGAGTGGGTGGCCGAGGTGCCGGCACCGCTGGCCGCGCTCGACCACGTGCAGGCCACGCCGGAGACCGTGCTGCGCCGCGCGCTCTGGCTGGACGCGCAGTACGACCTCGCCTCGGCCCGCCTGCTGTTCCTCGGTGACCACGACCTGACGTCGCTGGCGGTGCGGGCGGTCTGCCCGTCGGCGTCGCCGACCGTCGTCGACCTGGACGAGCGCGTGCTCGCCTACCTCGACGACCGCGGCGGCCGCGAGATCCGGACGGTGCACGCGGACCTGCGCGTCGGCCTGCCGCCCTCGCTCTCGAGCGGCTTCGACCTCGTGTTCAGCGATCCGCCGTACACGCCCGAAGGCATGGGGCTGTTCGCGGCGCGCGGGGTGCAGGCGCTGCGCGAGCCGAGCGAAGGACGGCTGCTGCTGGCCTACGGCTACAGCCCGCGCCACCCGGCGCTGGGCGCGCAGGTCCAGCGCTCGCTGGCGACGCTCGGGCTGACGTTCGAAGCGATCCTGCCGGGCTTCAACCGCTACTTCGGCGCGCAGGCGATCGGCAGCGCGGCGGACCTGTACGTCTGCCAGCCGACGGCGAAGGCCAAGAAGATGCGCAGCGGCAAGGCGATCTACACGCACGGCCCGCAGTCGGTGGAGGCGGCCGGGACGAAACCGGCGCTGCTGGAGAAGCTGAAGGAGATCGCGGTCTCGAGCGGGCTTTCGCTGGAGTCGCGGCCGGTGGACTGGTCGATCTCCGGCCCGGAGGGCGACGCGGTGGCGATGGACCTCTCGGGCGACCCGGGCCCGTGGCTGTTGCGGACGCTGCTGGGCACGAACGCCCGGCGCCTGGCGTTGCTCCTGCCGAACGCCCACCCCGACCTGGCGGACCAGGCGGCCCAGGAGGCGCTCGCCTCACTCGTCCGGGGGAAGTACGCGCTGCGGTACCTGCGGAGCACGCCGGACAACCGCCACGCGGTGGTGGTCGCGGACGCGGTGGCGCACCAGGACGAGGTCCTGACCCGCGCCCACGCCCGGCTGGCGAACGTCTCCCTCGACGTCCCGGCGGACCTGGTGAACCTGCGCCTGGTCGACGTCCCCCGCCACCGCCTGACCGAACTGCTCGGCTGAGTCTCGAACGCCCCAATGTGGCCTTGGTTGCGTCAGACGCACCCAATGTGGCCTTCGGTGCGTCTGACGCACCGAAGGCCACATTGGGGCGCTTGAGACTCAGTCCGTGACGCCGTCGGCTTCCGCCGCCTTCGCCACCGCGGCGGCGACCTCCGGGGCCACCCGCGGGTCGAGCGGCGAAGGGACGATCCGGTCCGGGCCCAGGTCGTCCATCGCCACCGACACGATCGCCTCGGCGGCCGCCAGCTTCATGTTCTCCGTGATCGCCCGGGCACCCGAGTCCAGCGCACCGCGGAAGACGCCGGGGAACGCCAGGACGTTGTTGATCTGGTTCGGGAAGTCGCTCCGCCCGGTGGCCACGATCGACGCGTACCGCGCGGCCACGTCCGGGTGAACTTCCGGGTCCGGGTTCGACAGGGCGAACACGATGCCGCCACCCGCCATCCGGGCCAGCAGCGACTCGTCGATCGTCGCGCCCGACAGGCCGAGGAACACGTCCGCGCCTTCCAGCGCCTCCGCCAGGCCGCCGCGCAGACCCGCCTTGTTCGTCGTCGCGGCCAGCCGCTCCTTGACCGGGTTCAGGCCGTCACGACCGGCGTGGATGATGCCGCGGGAGTCGAGCACCGTGACGTCGCCGATGCCGGCCTCCTGGAGGATCTTCGCGCAGGCCACGCCCGCCGCGCCGGCGCCGGAGACGACCACGCGCTGGTCGGCGATCGCCCGGTCGAGGACCAGGTTGGCGCCGCGCAGCGCGGCCAGCGTCACGATCGCCGTGCCGTGCTGGTCGTCGTGCATGACCGGGCAGTCCAGCGCCTCCTTGAGCTTGTCCTCCAGCTCGAAGCACCGCGGCGCGGAGACGTCCTCCAGGTTGACCGCTCCGAACGACGGCCGCAGCCGCACCAGCGTCTCGACGATCTCGTCCACGTCGGTGGTGTCCAGCACCAGCGGGATCGAGTCGAGCCCGCCGAAGGTCTTGAAGAGCACCGACTTGCCCTCCATCACCGGCAGCGACGCGCTGGCGCCGATGTCGCCGAGGCCGAGCACCGCCGTCCCGTCGCTGACCACGACGACCAGCCGGTCCGCCCACGTGTAGCGCTTGGCTTTGGCCGCGTCTTCGGCGATCGCGCGGCTCACCTTCGCCACTCCGGGGGTGTAGGCGATCGAAAGGTCACGGGGGCTGGAAATCGGGCGGGTGGCCGCCACCGAGAGCTTGCCGCCCTCGTGCCCGGTGAAGATCTCTTCGTCGGTGACCGGCGCTGCGGCGCCGGTGGGGTCGGTCATGGGGTTTCCTGTCGTCGTTTCCGTCATTCGTCCAGTGGGAATGACGGAACTCGCGGTTCGGACTCGGGTCACTGGAATTTCTCCTGGGCATGCGGGCTGGGACCACGGTCCGCAGGGGGAAACCGTGGGATATCCCGGCACGGCAGCCCAGCGCGGTAGCGCCGGCCTGTCGGCGAGGCGTCACGTCGGCCATCGGTGCCGTGGGTCTGGCGATGGCCGCGGACGCGGCGGTTCGTTCATTGTGACAGGTCCTCCGCCGCCGGTGACCCCTCGGTGCGGTTGATGTCACACCGGAGCCGATTCACCGGCAATTCCCAAGACGTCCGTCCGGTTTTGTTGGCGCCCGATATGGTGATGTCATGCAATTCCGCCCGCTGAGCGTCCCGGACGCCTTCGAGTTCTCGCCCCGGGCGTTCCCCGACGAGCGGGGCCTGTTCATCGCCCCCTTCCAGGAGGACGCCTTCCGCAATGCGGTCGGCCACCCGCTGCGGCTCGGCCAGTCGAACCACAGCGTGTCCCGGCGCGGCACCATCCGCGGCATCCACTTCGCCGACACCCCGCCCGGCCAGGCCAAGTACGTCTACTGCCCGCGTGGGTCGCTGCTCGACGTCATCGTCGACGTCCGCGTCGGTTCGCCGACCTTCGGCCGGTGGGACGCGGTCGTGCTCGACTCGCGCGACTTCCGCGCCATGTACCTCGCCGAAGGGCTCGGCCACGGCTTCGTCGCCCTCGAGGACGACACCGTGATGACGTACATGTGCTCGGAGCCGTACAACCCCACCGGCGAGCACGGCATCACCCCGCTCGACCCCGCGCTGGACCTGCCCTGGCCCGCGGACATCGAGCAGATCATCTCGGACAAGGACCGCGTCGCGCCGACCCTGGCCGAAGCCGAGGAACAGGGGCTCCTCCCGATGTACGCGGACTGCCTCGCCTACTACGACAAACTCCGCTCGGCCCCTGACCAGTCCCCCTGACCGATCGCCTTGCCCGATCCCGGCCGCTTGGCCGCTTGCGCAATTAGTATGCGTGCATATAGTCTGCTCGCATGGCACTTTACGAGTACGAGCACAGTGAGAACTCCGCCGCCCCCGCCGCCGCGATCTGGCCGCTCTGGGCCGACACGGGCCGCTGGCCGGAGTGGGACGCCGGCGTCCGGTCGGTGGTCCTCGACGGCCCCTTCGCCCCCGGATCCAGCGGCACGATGACGATGGACGGCATACCGCCGATCCCGTTCACCCTCACCGAGGTCACCGAGGGCCGGAGCTTCACCGACGAGACCGTGCTGCCGGACGCGCACCTGCGGTTCGAGCACGTCCTGACCGACATCGACGGCGGCACGCGGATCACCTACCGCGTCACGATCGACGGCCCGGAGGGCTTCGGCCCGCAGGTCACGTCGGACACCCCGGACGCCATGCGCGCGTTGGCCCGTCTTGCCGAGGCTGCGACATCCGGGGCTTCGCCCGAGGCCGGGAGCTCCGCCACCCGGAACCCCCCGAGGGCAGGATCGCAGGTATGACCGCCCCCGAGTCCCGCCTGCCCGGCCCCGAGCGCAGCCCCGGCTTCCTGCTGTGGCGCGTGACGCTGGCCTGGCAGCGGGCAATGCGGGCCGCGCTGGCCCCGCACGACCTCACGCACGTCCAGTTCGTGCTGCTGACGACGACGTGGTGGCTCACCCGCTCGGGCGAGCCACCGACCCAGCGGCAGCTCGCCGACCAGGCCGGCACCGACACGATGATGACCAGCCAGGTCGTCCGCAAGCTCGCCGATCGCGGCCTCCTGGCCCGCGCCGACGACCCGGCCGACGCCCGCGCGAAGCGCCTGGAAGTCACCCCGGCCGGCCTCGAACTGGTCGCGAAGGCGCTGAAGGACGTCGAGGCCGCGGACGCCGAGTTCTTCGCGGCCACCGACGACGGCTTCGTCGACGCACTGGCCCGGCTCGGGCCCTGACGAATCCCGGGGCTTTCCCTGGGGACGATCCCGGATGTCCCGGTCGCGCGATCCGAGCAGGCTCACCGCCATGAAACTTCTCGCACTGGGGGCGGCCGCGGTCGCACTGGCTTTGCTGCCGGGAACCGCGTCCGCGGACGAACTTCCAACATTCGACTTCACCGACTGCCCGGCACCGCCGTCGAACGCCGACCCGGGCACCTGGCGCTGTGAAGCGTTTGTCTCACAAGGAAAGCTGACGATCGGCAGCCAGGAGATCCCCCTGGGGGAAATGCGGCTGACGTTCAGCGAAGGCCGGGTGAACGGCCAGTACGCGCAGGCGTTCGGCGCGCTGCGGCACGAGCCGGTGCGCGTGCCCGGCCTGACCGGCACGACGCTCCAGCTGCGTTACGGCGGCTACTCGGACTTCCAGGGCAACGACACCCGCCGCGGCGAGCTGGACGTCTACGCGGTGCTGCGGCACCCGTTGCTGCGCCGGGAATGCAGCATCGGCACGGCGGCCGCGCCGATGCACACCGTCGTCCACGACGACCCGGCGCTGCCGCCGGTGGTGCTCTCCAAGAACCCGCCGACGTTCCACTTCGGCGTCGTGGACCCGGATCTGGCCGTCCCGGCGACGCACGGCTGCGGCCCGCTCGGCGAGCTCGTCGACCGGAAGCTGGGGCTGCCGTCGCCGACCGGGCAGAACACGTTCCACCAGACGACGTACGTGCAGTACAAGCAGCTCTAACGCTTCTTCGGCGTCACCCAGATGGTGATCGTCCCGGTGACCACGGACTTGCCGTTCGTGTCCGAAATGGTCACCGGGACCTCGAGGTCGAAGCCTTCGTCGCCGAATTCCGGCAGCGCGGGCAGGGCCGCCACCGCGCGCAGGCCCGTCTCGGCCTTCGCGACGTACTCGACGGTCATGCCCTTCGGCAGCCAGCGGTGCGTGGTGGGGACGGTCGCCTCGGCGAGCATGCCCATCGCGATCTCGGCCAGGTTGCAGGCGGCGATCGCGTGGAAGGTGCGGATGTGGTTGTAAACACCCCACCACTTCGGCGCGGTGACCTCGCAGTGGCCCGGCCGCAGCTCGCGCACCGAGGGCAGCACCGTGCGGAAGTACGGCACCCGGAGGCACATCGCGGCGCTGAACAGCTGTTTCCCGCCCGGCTTCCCGGCCAGCTTGTGCCACATCGCGAACGTCGGCGTCTGGGACATGAAGATCTCCTCAAGCTAAGCTACCGCTCAGTAGCAAACCAGAGGGCCAGCCGGCGCGCAAACGGCCGGGTATGTTCGGCCGCGTGGCGAACCGTCTCTTCCTCCTCCGGCACGGGCAGACCGAATGGTCGCTGAACGGGCGGCACACCGGCCGCACGGACATCCCGCTGACGCCGGCGGGCGAAGGCCAGGCGCGGGCCGCGGGCGGCACCCTCCGCAGCCTCGTCGGCGGCCCGTCGCTGGTGCTGTCGAGCCCGCGAGCCCGGGCGCTGCGCACCGCGGCGCTGGCCGGGCTGCGCGTCGACGAAGTCACCGAAGACCTCGCTGAGTGGGACTACGGCGACTACGAAGGCGTCACCACGCCGAAGATCCGCGAAACCGTGCCGGGCTGGACGGTCTGGAGCCACCCGATCCCCGGCGGCGAAAGCGCTTCGGAGGTCTCCGCCCGCGCTGATCGGGTGCTGGAGCGCGCCCGGCGAGCCAGCGAAGCGGGCGACGTGATCCTGGTGGGACACGGGCACTTCAGCCGCGTGCTGGTGGCCCGCTGGCTCAGCCTGCCCGCCACCGCCGGCGTCCACTTCGGACTCGACGCGGCCGGCATCGCGGTGCTCGGCGACGAGCGCGGCGAACCCCAGATCGAACACCTCAACCTGCTGCCCGCGGAGGACTGACGTGCCCGACGACCGCATCCGCCGGATCCGCCCCGACGACGTCGAAGCGGCCGTCCGCCTGGCGTACGACCTGGCGGAGTACGAGCGCGCCCCCGACGAGTGCCACCTGACGCCGGCACAGCTGCACGACGCGCTGTTCGGCGAGGCGCCGAAGCTGTTCGGGCACGTGGCCGAAGTGGACGGCGAGGTCGTCGGCTTCGCGGTCTGGTTCCTCAACTTCTCGACCTGGCGCGGGGTGCACGGCATCTACCTCGAGGACCTGTACGTGCAGGCGTCCCACCGCGGCTCGGGCCTGGGCAAGGCCCTGCTGGCGGCGCTGGCGGCCGAGTGCGTCGCGAACGGCTACGCGCGGCTCGAGTGGTCGGTCCTGGACTGGAACCCGGCGACGGAGTTCTACAAGGCCCTCGGCGCGGTCGCGATGGACGAGTGGACGGTCAACCGCCTCACCGACGCCCCGCTGCACACCCTCGCCGCCCAGGCGTAACGCGCCTGGCCGCCCGAGGTCTCGAACGGCTCATCGCCCGCACCGAGGAACGTCGCGAACGACTCATTCGCGGCATCAGAGGTCCCGAATGAGTCATTCGCGACCTCTCGGCGGGGCCTTACTCAGTCCTCTTCGTGGCCTTCGCGCTCGGCGCGGCGGCCGGCGAGGCCGCCGCGTTCGGCGGCTTCCGTCTCGGTCTCACCTTCGCGGAGGCCCAGCGCCCAGGCCCGGGCCGACCGGCGGAACAGCAGGCCCAGGGCCACGATGCCGAGCAGGGCGATCGGCACACCCCACAGCGGCTCGCCGGACGGGCCCAGCAGGTACCAGCCGAGGCCGATCACGATCAGCGCGATCACCACGCCGGGCGAGCGCGCCCACGTCTGGCCGAGCACCAGCCCGGCCGACGCGGCCAGGAACGCCAGCGCCACCACGATGAACGTGCCCGACTCGACGAAGACGTTGTTGCCCGGCTGAGCCGGCGACCGCAGGCCGTTCACCAGCACGATCACCCCGAACACCAGCAGGGCGAGCGACGGCACCGCGGTGACGGCACCGGCCAGCCGGACCTCGCGGGGAGCGGGCGAGAACTTCACTGCGGCGGCCTTCCGGACGGACGGGGCAAGTACTGGCGACCTGCTTTGCGGGAGCACAGTTTTGCGGCGGCACAGTGGACTCGACCAGGGCGAGTCACCGTGCGTGAGCCAATTCGATCGTATGCCACCCGGTCGGCCGTTTTCGCGGGACCGCCCGGGCGCCGAAGATTCAGGTGTCGTCGATGAGCGGGCGGTCGGCCCGGGTGCACTTGTCACGACGAGCGGACACTCGCGTGCGAAGGAGGACCGCCCGGCACAGGGTCTCGAAGGTGCTGTTCCCCGGGGTTGCGCCCGTCACCATGCGGCGCCGGAAGGTTCTCGGGCCGCCGGATGTCACTTACTCTGCGGTAATGCGCGCAATCCTCGTCGTGAACCCCCAGGCCACCTCGACCACCGCCGGTGGCCGGGACGTGCTGGCGCACGCGCTCGCCAGCCAGGTGAAACTCGACGTGGTCGAGACGGACTACCGCGGCCACGCGATGGCCGTCGCGCGCTCGGCCGCGCGGGACGGCATCGACCTGGTCGTGGCGCACGGCGGCGACGGCACGGTCAACGAGGTCGTCAACGGCCTGCTCGCCGACGCCGACGGCGACCCTTCGGAGATCGGGCACGTACCCGCCCTGGGCGTCGTCCCCGGCGGCTCGGCCAACGTGTTCGCGCGCGCCCTCGGCATCTCGGCGGACTCGTTCGAGGCCACCCACCAGCTGCTCAACGCGCTGGAGAACGACCGCTCGCGCCGGGTCGGGCTCGGCCTGGCCGACGGGCACTGGTTCACCTTCAACTCCGGCCTCGGCTGGGACGCCGACGTCGTCGGCCGGGTCGCCAAGCGCCGCGGCAAGCAGACGACGGCCGGCCTCTACCTGCGGGCCGCCGTCCGCTCCTACTTCCGGCCACCGCTGGGCCGGCCGGCCCTCACGATCCGCATCCCGGGTGAAGAACCCGCCGAGGCGTTGACCGCTTTCGTGTCGAACACCGATCCGTGGAGTTACCTGGGTGAGCGAGCCATTCACCTCAACCCGGGTTGCTCGTTCGAGACGGGATTGGGTTTGTTCGCGTTGAACGGTCTGGGGTTGCCGACGGTGTTCAAGCATGTACGCCAAGCTTTGACTACGAAGAGCAACCAGCGCGGCCGGCGTCTCGTGCGTCACGATGACCTCCCGATGATCCGCATCGACGCAGCTGAACCGGTAAACTTCCAGGTGGACGGCGACCTCGTCGGCCAGCGGACCCGAGTGGAATTCTTCAGCGTCCCGAACGCACTCACGGTAATCGTGTGACGACGGGACCGCTGATCGCCTGCGGATAAGTGCCAGGTGCCGTTCGTCGACGGAGAAGCTCCACTCAGCGCATCAGCCTTCCCTTCGGACGGCTGTGTCGGAGAGAAACCGCAGGTCAGAGGGGTCGCTCGGCCGGGTGACCTGACTCACCGATCTTCCGGAAACCCTTGTCGAAAGCGGTGCTTCGTGAAAGCATTCACAAGCACCCAAGAACACGACCGCCATTAGACGACTGTGGCGCGGCCCTCCCGCGCCATATGAAGGAGCTCACGAACATGGACTGGCGCCACGACGCGGCCTGCCGAGACGAGGACCCCGAGCTGTTCTTCCCGGTGGGAACCAGCGGTCCGGCTCTGTCGCAGGTTACGCAGGCGAAGGCCGTGTGCCACCGCTGCACCGTCGCTTCCGACTGCTTGGCCTGGGCTTTGGCCAGCGGCCAGGACGCGGGCGTGTGGGGCGGCATGAGCGAGGATGAGCGACGCGCGCTCAAGCGCCGCCGTACGCACATCGGCACGCGGACCAACGCCTAAGTTTCTCGAGATCCACCCAGGCCGAGCAGGAATTTCACCCGGCGGGCATTTGTCGTGCCCACGCCGTCTGGGGTGATACCTACCCGGTCTGAGCTTAACAACCGAGGCGAAACCACCTGGCGACGGGTGCGGTGAAACCTCACCGGGACTTCAACCTCCCACGAAGCGCTGAACGGCCCGGCACCACGCACCTGGTGCCGGGCCTTCATCGTGTCGACCCCCCAATCACGCGTGTCGACCCCCCAGTCACGCGAGTTGACCCTTCAATCACACGGCAGCAAGGCACCAGCGTGATTGAGGAGCCAACTCGCGTGTTCAGGGAGTCGACACGCGTGATTGAAGAGACGACACGAGTCAGAGGCGGCGGGACAGCGGGATGCGCAGGGCGGCTTCCGTCCCCGTCACTCGGGTCGCCGACGTCTCCGGCCGCACCTTTCGCAGCGAGAGTGAGCCCCGCAGCTCGGACTCCACCAGCGTCCGGACGATCTGCAGCCCGAGCCCGTCCGACCGCTCCAGCGAGAACCCCGACGGCAGGCCGCGCCCGTTGTCGCGGATCACGACGTCCAGCCAGCGGGCCGAACGCTCCACGATCAGCTCGACCTTGCCCGACCGGCCCGCCGGGAACGCGTGCTCGATCGCGTTCTGCACCAGCTCGGCCAGCACCATCACCAGCGGCGTCGCGATCTCCGCGACCACCACCCCGAACGAGCCCTTGCGCGACAGCCCGACCTGCGACTCCGCCGTGGCGACCTCGCCGACCATCGGCAGCACGTTGTCCAGCAGCTTGTCGAGGTCGACGCGCTCGTCCACCGAAATCGACAGCGCCTCGTGCACCAGCGCGATCGACGTCACCCGGCGCACGGACTCCGCCAGGGCGAGCCGCGCCTCCTCCGACGACGTCCGCCGGGACTGCAGCCGCAGCAACGCGGCCACCGTCTGCAGGTTGTTCTTCACCCGGTGGTGGATCTCCCGGATCGTCGCGTCCTTCGACAGCAGCGCGCGGTCACGCCGTTTCACCTCGGTGACGTCGCGGACCAGCACCAGCGCGCCCGCCGCCTGCCCCGCCGGCCGCAGCGGCAGCGCGCGGAACAGCACCACGGCGCCGCGTCGCGAGTCGGCCTCCGTGCGGCTCGACGGCTTCCCGTCGAGGGCCTCGATGATCCGGTGGGACACCTCGGTCGCGTCGAACGGGTCGCGGATCAGCGACCGCGTCAGCGGCGCCAGCCGCGTCCCGACCAGGTCGGACTCGTGCCCCATCCGGTGGTAGGCGGACAGGCCGTTCGGGCTGGCGAACACGACCGTGCCGCTCGAGTCGAGGCGGATCAGCCCGTCCCCCACCCGCGGCGAAGTGTGCGTGTCGGTCGCGTTCGTCCCGTTCGGCGGGAACGTGCCGTCGACGATCATCTGGCACAGGTCGCCGGCACTGCCCAGGTACGCGATTTCCAGCGGCGACGGCACCCGCGGCGCGGCCAGGTTCGTCTCGCGGCTCATCACGGCGATGACCTCGTCGTGGAACCGGACCGGGATCGCCTCACGCCGCATCGGCAGGTCGCGGTACCAGTGCGGGTCTTCCTCGCGGCAGATCCGCACCTCGCGCATGGCCTTCGCCAGCTGCGGGTGCTCCTGGACGGTGAACCGCGTGCCGACGACGTCCTCGGGGTGCGCCGTGGGCGCCGTCGTCGGCCGCGCGTGCGCGACGCAGACGAAGTCACCGCCGTCGGGCTGCAGTTCCTCGGTCACCGGGACCCAGAGCAGGAAGTCGGCGAAGGACAGGTCGGCCAGCAGCTGCCACTCCGCGACGACGGTCTGCAGGTGATCCGCCGCCTCCCCCGGGAGGCCGGTGTTGTCGGCGAGCAGTTCGGCGAGCGTGGACACGCACCCCATCCAACCAGAGCGGGACGTCATGACACACTTGAGAGGTTGACCAGCTTTGACGACGAGGAGTGAACATGTCGAAGCGCGCCCGCAAGCGTCGCGACCGGAAGAAGAACGGCGCGAACCACGGCAAGAAGCCCAACGCCTGATTCCCGGCGTCGGCATGACGAAGGCCCCCACACTCAGCGTGGGGGCCTTAGTCGTGCTCAGGCACTACTCGGAGCGCTGCTCGAGGGTGATCTCGGTGCGTTCCACGGTGACGCCGCCGCGCGTGGCGACGGTCTGGCGGATCGACGCGCGCAGCCGGCTCTTCAGCTCGGCTGGGGCGTGGTCGCCGCCGCACTTGCGGGCCAGCAGCTGCTTGATGTGCTCGTCGATGCCGTACTCCTCGAGGCACGGCGGGCAGTCCTCGATGTGCGAGCGCAACGCGGCGTCACGCTCGGGGCTGCACTCGCGGTCGAGCAGCAGGTAGATGTCGGCGAGCGCCTCTTCGCAGCGGACCTTGTCGGACGCGCCTTCGCACATGTCGTTCATCGCCCGGCCACCTCTTCCTGGGCACCCCGGATGAAACCGCGCTCCCGGGCCACGTCGGCGAGCAGGTCGCGCAGCTGAGCGCGGCCGCGGTGCAGGCGGGACATCACGGTGCCGATGGGCGTGTCCATGATCTCGGCGATCTCCTTGTACGCGAAGCCCTCGACGTCGGCCAGGTAGACGGCGAGCCGGAACTCCTCGGGCAGCTTCTGCAGGGCGGCCTTGACGTCGGTGTCGGGCAGGTTGTCCATCGCCTCGACCTCGGCCGACCGCAGCCCGCTCGAGGTGTGGTTCTCCGCCTTGGCGATCTGCCAGTCGGTGATCTCCTCGGTGGGCGCCTGCACCGGCTGCCGCTGACGCTTGCGGTAGCCGTTGATGTAGGTGTTGGTCAGGATGCGGTACATCCAGGCCTTCAGGTTCGTCCCCGCCTTGAAGGAGGCGAACGCCGCGTACGCCTTGAGGTAGGTCTCCTGGACCAGGTCCTCGGCATCGGCGGGGTTGCGGGTCATCCGCATCGCGGCCGAGTACAGCTGGTCGAGCAGCGGCATCGCGTCCCGCTCGAAACGCTCGGCGCGCTCGGCCTCGGTCGCTTCTTCCGGCGCTGAGTTCTGCGTGCTCGGCAAACCGTTCCCTTCCCGCTCGGCGTCGATGCGCGTGCGCGCATACGGCGGACCCGAGTTTACGCGGGGACCGGGCACGCCGCGGTTCGCCGGTGCCTGGGAACTGCGGCGGCTGCGTGAGCGTGTGGTGGCGAGCGTTGTTGTCACGTCCGGTACAACCGATCGGGGGGATCGGGCATTCCCTAGACTTCCGCCATGGCTGGCAAGGGCACCCCGGCGACGGCGTTGCTGGTGAAGCAAAAAGTGGCGCACACGCTGCACGCCTACGACCACGACCCGCGGGCGGATTCGTACGGGCTGGAAGCGGTGGAAGCGCTGGGCCTGGACCGCGCACGCGTGTTCAAAACGCTGGTCGCGGAGGTGGACGGCCGGCTCGTGGTGGGCGTGGTCCCGGTCACCGGCCAGCTGGACCTGAAGGCACTGGCGGCCGCGGCGGGCGGCAAGAAGGCGAAGATGGCGGACCCGGCGGCGGCCCAGCGGGCGACGGGGTACGTGCTGGGCGGGATCTCGCCACTGGGCCACCGAAGCCGGTTACCGGTGGTGATCGACGCCTCGGCGGAGGGGTTCGAGACGGTGTTCTGCTCGGCCGGGCGGCGGGGGCTCGAAGTGGAGCTGGCGCCGGGCGAACTCATCCGGCTGACCGGCGCCGCGGTGGCGCCGATCGGGGCGTAACGGGGAGGATCGAGCACGACCCCTGATCGAGCGGATACCGCCGATCGGCACGGCGGCGTGGGGGCGACCGCTTACTCCCGCTGAATGAGGCAGCCGGAACGCCGCAAAGGCTGGGAAATCCGCGAAGCGAACCTCGGACACAGCTGGTCAGCGGTCTATAACGCACCGCAACTGATCACCTTGCTTCGAATGAGAGGCCACGCGATAGTCGAGAAGACGTGCGCCGAACGCTGGTCGCCTGATGTCATCGCACCTTCGGAGCGCGGGCGAGCTGGAGCGTGGCCGCACGGGGGCGGCTTCTTGAGCACCAGCGAGCTGCCGGGCGACGCCGCGACGCGGCGCGCAAGCTGAGGATGCGTGTCCTCAAACGAGACAGCTACCGGTGGTGATCGACGCCTCGGCGGAGGGGTTCGAGACGGTGTTCTGCTCGGCCGAGCGGCGGGGCTGGAAATGGAACTCGCGCCGGGTGAGCTCATCCGGCTGACCGGCGCCGTAGTGGCGCCGATCGGCGCCTGAGCTGCAAAAATACGACCCAGGGAGCGACCGGACGTCCCCCGCCCGTCCCTGGGGGGTGTCCCTATCTGGTTGTCAAGCCGCAGCGGCAGCGGGGTGGCGGTAGTGGGTGCCGTTGCGGAGCATGGCGTAGAGGACGTCGCAGCGG